>NZ_JBFBAV010000005.1:0-260504 GCF_040689505.1 Streptomyces sp. NPDC051211 | reverse complement strand
GCCGGCACGGAAGGACGATGGGACTGACGGGCAGCCCCCGGGCACCCCCTCGCCGCCGGTCCGGCACACCCCACCAACCCCCACCCCCGCCCCACCAACCCCCAACCCCACCACCCCCCCGACGGACCGGGTTCCGAGAGCGGCATACCCGCCCGCCCCCAACCCCCTATCGTGAGCGGATGACCGCGCTGGAACGGCTCCGCGCCGAAGCCGCCGCCCAGGCCGCAATCGAAGCCGACGGGTTGGCGGAGTACGAGCGGCTTGCCGCGGCCGCGGCCGATGAGCTGGCCGAGGCGCTCACCGCCGGCGGCCTGCCGCTCTGGGCGCGGGAACTCGCCGCCTACCGGCTCGGCCTCGCCGGCGACCGCCGCGCCTTCGAGGCGCTGGTGCTGCTCCTCAACCACCGCGACCCGCCCCGCTGCGCGGCCGCCGCCGAGGCCCTCGCCGTCCTCGGTGACCCCCGTACCGCGCGAGCCGCGGCCGCCCTCGCCACCAACGAGCTGCGCACCGCCTACGCCCTGCAGCCGGTCCGGCTGCTGACCGCGCTCCGCGCACCCGAGTCGGCGCCCGCCCTGATGACCACCCTGGCCCGGCGGCTCGCCCCGCACGACCCGTACTGGCGGGTCGCACTCGCATGCGTCGAGGGGCTCGGCGTCCTCGCCGACCCCCGCGCCCGCGAGCTGCTGACCCGCGCCCAGTCCCACCCCCGCCTGGCGGTCGCGGCGACCGAGGCGCTCAGGGCGCTGCCGGGAGCACCCGTCAGCAGCCGGACACCATCTCCTGGGTGATCGCCCACCGTTCGTGGTCCCGCCAGGCACCGTCGACGTACAGGAAGTCCGGGGAAAGTCCCTCCAGTCGGAAGCCGCGCCCGCGCACCAGCGCGATCGACGCGGTGTTCCCGGGCTGGATGTTCGCCTCCAGCCGGTGCAGGCCCAGCTCGCCGAAGGCGTGGGCGGTCAGCAGGCCGAGCGCTTCGCCGAACAGGCCGCGCCCGGCCGCGTGCGCGAAGGCGCCGTAACCCAGCGCCCCGCACCGGAACGCGCCGAGGACGATGTTGTTGATGTTGATGAACCCGGCGATCGCCCCGCCCGCGCCCCCTTCGTGCTCGCACACCAGGAACCCGGCCCGCCCCTCCTCCTCGATCAGCCGTCGCACGTACGGCTCGTAGTCCTCCGCGGTGGCCGGCGGGGACAGCCACGGCCGGTGCAGCTCGCGGCTCTCCCGCACCCGTGCGGTGAACTCGGGGCCGTCCTCGAGGCGGAAGGGGCGCAGGCCCACCCGGGGGCCGGCAGTGACGTACGCAGTGACGTACGGGGTGGAGTCCGCGTTGGGGCCTGAGTCAAGGCTTGCGTGGGGGTCTGCGTGGGGGTCGGCGTTGGGGTTCGCAGGGGAAGTGGTCATCGGGCAAGGCTAGGCGTGTGTCACGATCGGCTGCGTGATCAATGATGCTGACGCCGGCTCAGACCCGATACGCGTGCTCGCGGCGCGCAACAACGCCGAATGGTGCGCGGCCGTGTGCCGGGCGTACGGCCTGGACACCAGCCTCGGTGGGCAGGTGTGGACCTCCGCCCGCCGGACCCCGCCGCTGTATCCCGACGCGGTGACCCTCGACCCGCGGGCCACGGCGGACGCCCTGGTCGCCGGGATCGACACCGCGGCTCCCGGCTGCTCGGTGAAGGACAGCTTCGCCTGCCTCGACCTCACCGGCCACGGCTTCGACGTCCTCTTCGAGGCCCAGTGGATCCACCGCCCGGCCGAGACCCCGCCCGCCACCGCCGCCGCCGATGCACTCGGCGCCCGGGCCTGGCGGCAGGTGCGCACCGCCGCGGAACTGACGGCCTGGGAGGTCGCCTGGGCGGACGGGGAATCCACCGGGCTGTTCCGTCCCGAGCTGCTGTCCGAGGAGGACATCGCCTTCCTGTACGCCGAGGAACAGGGCCGTATCGTCGCCGGGGCGGTGGCCAACCGGTCCGCCGGAGCCGTCGGCCTCTCCAATGTGTTCGGCGACCGGGCCTGGTCCTTCGCTCCGGCGGCCGCCGCCACCCTCTGGCCGGGACTTCCGCTCGTCGGCTACGAGTCCGGCGAGGACCTCGACACGGCCGTCCGGCACGGCTTCGCCCCGGCCGGCCCGCTCCGCATCTGGCTGCACACCGCCTGAGGCCCACCGCCCGAGCCTCACCGCCCGAGCCCCCCGCCCGAGGCCGGCTCAGGTGCGCAGCTCCACGCGGGGGACGTCGTCCCGGGTGATGCCGAAGGTCTGTACGTACAGAGCGAGTTCGGCTTCCAGCGCGCGGACCATCGTGTCTGCGCGGCGGAAGCCGTGGCCCTCGCCCTCGAACGGGAGGTAGGCGTGCGGAACCGAGCGGCCGCGCAGCGCCGCCAGGAAGCGCTCGGCCTGGGCCGGCGGGCACACCACGTCGTCCAGGCCCTGGAGGAGGACGAAGGGGGCGGTGATGCGGTCGGCCCGGGCGAGCGGGGAGCGTTCGCGGCAGCGGACCGCCAGGGTTTCGGGCGGGCCGGCCAGGCCGTCGATGTAGCGGGACTCCAGGTCGTGGGTCTCCTCCGCGAAGCCCAGGAGGTCCAGTACCGGGTAGATGATCGTGCCGCACGCGTACAGGTCGGTCGCGGCCAGCGAAGCCGCCGCCGTCCAGCCGCCCGCGCTGCCGCCGCGGATCGCCAGCCGGTCCGGGTCGGCGGTGCCCTCGGCGGCCAGGGCCCGGGCGACCGCCGCGCAGTCCTCCACGTCCACCACCCCCCACTGCTCGCGCAGCCGCTCCCGGTAGGCCCGGCCGTAGCCGGTGGACCCGCCGTAGTTGACCTCGACCACACCGATGCCCCGCGAGGTGAAGTACGCGATGTGCAGGTCCAGTACGGGCGGCACGTGGTCGGTGGGACCGCCGTGCGCCCACACCACGAACGGCGGCAGTTCGTCGGCCGGGGCCCGGCGGGCCGGGTGGTGCGGCGGGTAGACGTGGGCGTGGATCTCCCGGTCGTCCGGGCCGAGGAAGGTGCGGCTCTGCGGTTCCGGGTAGTAGGACGGGTCGACCGGCTGCGGGCGCTGCCCGCCCACCACCCGGGCCCGGCCGGTGGCCGTGTCCAGTTCCACCACCTCGTACCCGCTGCGCGGGCTGGCCGCGACCCCGTACACCCGTGAGCCGGCCACGGCCAGGGTCGGCTGCCAGGCCGTCCACGGGCCGGCCGCGTCCACCAGGTCGCCGGTCTCCGGGTCGAGTATCCCGAGCACCGAGGCGCCCTGGCCGTGCAGCACGGCCACCGGCCCTCCCCCCGGGCCTTCGGCCGGGAAGGCGCCCCCCGGCAGCGGCGCCAGCCAGGTCAGCCCGGTCTTCCACAGGGGCCCGCCGAACTCCTCCTCGCGCGGGCACAGGTTGACCGCCTCGCCGGTGGCCGGGTCCACCCGGTAGGGGTTCCACCAGCCGCTGCGGTCGCTGACCGCCAGCAGGCTGCCGTCCGGCGCCCATTCGGCCTGGGCCACGGCCTCCGCGGGCCCGCCCAGGACCGTGCGGACCGCGGAGAGTTCTCCCGCCTCCGTCACCTCGGCGAGCTTCAGCTCGGTGCCGTCCCACGGCATCCGGGGGTGGTCCCACACCAGCCATGCCGCCCGCCGTCCGTCCGGCGACAGCCGCGGCCCGGTGGTGAACCGGTGCTGTCCGCCGGTCAGTTCACGGATCGCGGACCGGTCCTCGGCCGCCGTGCCGTCCAGTGGTACGGCGGCCAGCACCCGGCGTACGTCGGTCGGTGCGGGACCGGTGAACTCCTCCAGTACGCACCACACTTCGGTCCCGCGCAGCACCGGGTCGGCCCAGCGCAGGCCGCCGCCGGTCCCGGACAGCGGGGTGAGCGGCCGCGGCCGGGAGCCGGGCAGGTCCGGCTGGTACGCGTACAGCCGCTGGTCGGCGAAGTGGACGAAGACCACCAGCGGCCCGCGGTCCCCCGGCGCTCCCGTCCAGGGCCGGCCGCCGTACTCCACGACCCGGCTGCGGACGTTCCACGGCGCGGGCAGTACGGCTTCGGCCGGGCCGCCGTCGGCCCGCAGCCGGACCAGGGCGCGGCGGCCGCCCTCGGCCGGCCGGGGCTCCGTCCACCACACCTCGCCGCCGACGGTGCCGACGTACTCGGGGCGGCCGTCGAAGGAGGCGGCGAGTGCGGCGGTGATGGGCGAGGGCCAGCTGCCGTATGGCCGGCCGGGTTCACCCGCCTCCATCAGAGGGCCCGCAGCGCACGGTCCAGGACGCGGACCCCGAAGTGCAGGGCGTCGACGGGGACCCGCTCGTCGACCCCGTGGAACAGCGACCAGTAGTCGAAGCCGGGCGGCAGCTTCAGCGGCGAGTAGCCGTAGCCGGTGATCCCGAGCCGGGAGAACTGCTTGGCGTCCGTGCCGCCGGCCATGCAGAAGGGCACCACGTGCCCGTCCGGGTCGAAGTGCTCGACGGACTCGCGCAGGATCCCGTACGTCCGCCCGTCGACCGGAGCCTCGAGCGCCACCTCCCGGTGGTGGAACTCCCATTCCACGTCCGGTCCGGTCAGTGCGTTCAGCGTGTCGATGAACTCGCGTTCGCCGCCCGGCAGCATCCGGCCGTCCACGTAGGCCGTGGCATGGCCCGGGATCACGTTGAGCTTGTAGCCGGCGCTCAGCATGGTCGGGTTGGCGCTGTTGCGGACGGTCGCCTCGACGAGTGCCGCGGCCGGGCCGAGCTTGCCGAGGAGGCCGTCCAGGTCGAAGCCGGGGCCCCGCGGGTTCACCGACAGGCCCTCCAGCGCGGCGAGTTCGGTGATGCAGGCGGTGACGGTGCTGGTGAGCCGGACCGGCCATTCGTACTCGCCGATCCGGGCCACGGCCGCCGCGAGCCGGCTGACCGCGTTGTTCCGGTTGGGCTTGGAGCCGTGGCCGGCCGTGCCGTGCGCGGTCAGCTTGAGCCAGGCGGTGCCGCGCTCGCCGGCGGCGATCGGGTAGAGGGCCCGGCCGGGTGCGGTGTGCACGGTGAACGCGCCGGATTCGCTGATGCCCTCCGTGCAGCCCTCGAACAGGTGCGGGTGCTGGTCGGCGAGGAATCCGGAGCCGTCGACGGCGCTGTCCTCCTCGTCGGCGGTGAAGGCGACCACGATGTCGCGGCGCGGCCGGATGCCGTTGCGGGCCCAGGCCCGGACGACGGCCAGCACCATCGCGTCCATGTTCTTCATGTCGACGGCCCCGCGGCCCCACACGACCCCGTCGCGCACCTCGCCGGAGAAGGGGTGCACGCTCCAGTCGGCGGCCTCGGCGGGGACCACGTCGAGGTGGCCGTGGACCAGGAGGGCCTCGGCGGACGGGTCGCTGCCCTCGATCCGGGCTACCACGTTGGTGCGGCCCGGGGTCCGCTCCAGCAGGACGGGCTCCAGCCCGGCGGCGGCCAGCCGCTCGGCGGCGTACTCGGCGGCGGGCCGTTCCCGGCAGTCGCCGCCGCCGCGGTTGGTGGTGTCGATGCGGATCAGCCCGGAGGTGAACTCGACCACCTCGTCCAGGGCGGTCGCGTCCACCGCCACGGCGGCCTCGTCGTGCCGGCTGTCAGCCATACTGCTCCTCCACAGCTGCGGAGACGATCGTGGTGACCGCCTTGAAGGTCCGGATTCCCTCGTACATCGTGCCGCTGGAGTAGGCGACCCGGCGTTCGCCGGTCCGGTCCACGCCGGGCACCACGGTGGCCGCCATCGACAGGTGCTCGGCGTCGAACTCCAGCTCCACGGTGAAGGGGCCGCCGGACACGGGGTCGTGCCGGACGGCGAGGGCGGCGGCCTCCTTGGCGGCCGCCCGGATGTCGGCGGCGGTCCGGGCCGGGGTGCGGCAGACCGCCGCGTACCGCGACACGTGGTCCTTCACCGCGACGGTACGGGCGCGGGGCGCGTATCCGGCGGCGTCGGCGCAGGTCAGGTCGTCGCCGGTGACCAGTACGACGGGCACCCCGTACTCGGCGACCACGTGCGCGTTGAGCAGGCCCTCACTGGCCCGGACGCCGTTGACCCAGACCCCGGTGATGGAGTTGGCCAGGTAGGTGTGGGCGAGGACGCCTTCGGTGCCGGCGCCCGTGTGGTAGCCGACGAAGGCGATGCCGTCGACGTCGCCGTGCTGCACCCCCTCGACCATGGAGAGGGACTTGTGCCGGCCGGTCAGCATCTCGACCCGTTCGTCGAGGCGCTCCAGCAGCAGGTTGCGCATGCTCCAGTGCGCCTCGTTGATGAGCACTTGGTCGGCGCCGCCGTCGAAGAAGCCCTGGGCGGCGGCGTTGACGTCGGAGGTGAACATGGACCGGCAACGTTCCCACTGGGGGGTTCCGGGCAGCACGTCCGCGGGCCAGGTGACGCCGGTGGCGCCCTCCATGTCGGCGGAGATGAGGATCTTCATCGGGCCCCCGGTGTCCGTTGGTGCCGTCGCGAGTCCCCCCAGCCTATCCAGAGGCCCGCGTGGCGTGCGGCCCGGCGGGGCCGGGCCGCGAAATCACCCGAACCGGTGAGACCGGCACGGACCGGTGCCGATCGACACCGGCCGGGCACCGGCCGGAACCGCGAACAACCGCTCTGCTCAGGCCTCGACTTCGGCCGCCAGGTTGGCGAGGACGGTGTCGTAGATGCGGCCGAGGCCCTTGGGGGCGAAGGCGCGCTCGAAGAAGCCGCCGACCCCGCCGGCGCCGTTCCACACGCTGGTCACGACGGCCCGGGACTTGCCCTCGCCGGCCGGGGTGACGGTCCAGGTGGTCACCATCGAGGAGTTGCGGTCCTTCTCGACCAGGCGGCCGTCGGAGGGCTCGGTGACCTCCAGCAGGCAGTCGCGCACACGCTTGCTGGTGGCCTGGAGCTTCCAGTGCACCAGCGTGCCCTCGCCGTCGCCGCCCTCGCGTACCTCGTACTCGCTGAAGTGCTCGGGGAGCAGCTTGCCGCGGGTGCCGGTGTAGTCCGCAAGCGCGTCGAACACCGTCTCCGCGTCGGCCGCGATGATCCGCTCCGTGGTGGCCTCGACCTGCGCCATACCTGTTCCTCCAGCAGTCGTGAACGCTCGTTGCGGCGGCAAGCCAATCACCTCCGGGGCGGGCGCCCAAATCCGCCCCTGTGCGGGGCGGTTCCGGCCGGTGGCGTGAACCCCCGGCCGGAGAAACGCGCTGCTGCTGCGCCGGTCCTTCCTCAGAGGCTAATTACGCTTCCGTTCAGAAGGTTGAGAATGCCGCTCAGGATCTCGTAGTTGTACGTGTTGCCGCTGCCGATGTACGTGTTGCTGCTGTCGATCCCGTCGCCGCCCATGACCGCGGCGTTGGCGACCGTCGCCGAGGCGCAGCACACGACGGTCGCAGCGACCGCCACCAGGGAGGACTTGAGGAAATTGCGCATTTTGTCTCCATTTGCGAGTAGTCGGGGCGCCGATTGTTTCCCGGCGGGGCGGAGCGGACGGCGCTGACACGGGCGGGCAACTCCTTCGGTGCAGCGACTACGGCCACTCGCCGCACCGCCGCGGCCCACCGGGGCGTCCTCTCGATCGCACGATCATGGGAACGTTTGTTCTATTCTCGGGGTGAGCTACCCGAGGAGGCGCCATGCGCTGGGAGAATCTGACCGCCGGCACCGGCGGGCCGGCCGCCCTGTTCGGCGCCGATGCCGTAGTCACCCGTACCTTCGACACCCCCGAATTCCGCGGCATCACCTTCCACGAGGTCCGCGCCCGGTCCATCGTCAACCGGGTCCCCGGGGCCTCCCGGATGCCGTTCGAATGGACCGTCAACCCCTACCGCGGCTGCTCCCACGCCTGTGTGTACTGCTTCGCCCGCAACACCCACAGCTACCTGGACCTCGACACCGGACTGGGCTTCGACTCCCAGATCGTCGTCAAGACCAACGCCCCCGAACTGCTCCGCCGCGAACTCGGCTCCCGCCGCTGGACCGGTGCCCACATCGCCATGGGCACCAACGTCGACTGCTACCAACGCGCCGAGGGCCGCTACCGGCTGATGCCCGGGATCATCGAGGCGTTGCGCGACCACGCCAACCCCTTCTCCATCCTCACCAAGGGCACGCTGATCCTGCGCGACCTCGAGCTGCTGCGGCAGGCCGCCGAGGTCACCGAGGTCGGGATCTCGGTCTCGGTCGGGTTCACCGACACCGCGCTGTGGCGGACCGTGGAGCCCGGCACCCCCTCGCCCGAGCGCCGGCTGGACGCCATCCGCACCCTCACCGAGCACGGCATCGGATGCGGGGTGCTGATGGCCCCCGTCATCCCCTTCCTCGGAGACGCGCCGGAGCAGCTGCGGGCCACCGTCCGGGCGGTCGCCGAGTCCGGGGCCACCTCCGTGACACCCCTGGTACTCCATCTGCGGCCCGGCGCCCGCGAGTGGTTCATGGCCTGGCTGGCCGCCCACCACCCCCACCTGGTCGAACGGTACGAACGGATGTACGCGGGCGGTGCGTACGCGCCGACCTGGTACCAGCGCCGGATCACCCGCCAAGTCCACGAACTGGCCGCGGAATTCGGGATCGGTCCGGGCGGGCGCGGGGCGGCCCGGAAGACGGTGCCGGCCGAGCCGCCGGCCGGGCCGCAGCCCGCCGGGCCCACCCAGCTGACCCTGCTCTGACCCCGGCTCCGGGCCGGCTCGGAGCGCGCGGGCGTCATCAGTTCGGGCCAATCCGCAGGGCAATCCCGCCTTCCGGCTGCGGGTTCCGGGACGATTCCGCCCAGAACCCTCTGCCGGGAGGCCCCCTTTCATGCGTCTTGACCCCCTGAAGAAGAGCGCAGCCGCCGTCCTGCTGTCCACCGCCGCCGTCGCCACCGCCCTCGTGGGCCCGGTCGCCGCCGCACCGCGCGCAGAGGCCGCCGGTCTCGCCTGGACCGCCTGTGCCACCACGCGCTACCCGTCCCTCCAGTGCGCCACCCTCAGCGTCCCGCTCGACCACGCGCAGCCCGCAGGCCGGAAGATCTCGCTGGCCCTCACGCGGGTCCCGCACACCGCCGCGAAATCCCAGGGCCCGCTGCTGGTCAACCCCGGCGGCCCGGGCGGCAGCGGCCGCACCCTGGCCGGGTTCATCGCCTCCGCGCTGCCCAAGGACGTGGCCGCCCAGTACGACGTCATCGGCTTCGACCCGCGCGGCGTCGGCCGCAGCCAGCCCGCCCTCGACTGCGGGGCGGGCCACTTCGCACCCGTACGCCCGGACTCGGTCCCGTACCGGGTGGAGGACGAGCAGGCCAACCTGGACCGGGTCCGAGCCTTCGCCAAGTCCTGCGCGGACAAGCACACCGACGTCCTCCCGCACATCGGCACCGTCTCCGCCGCCCGCGACATCGAACTGCTCCGCGAGGCCCTGGGCGCCCCCCGGATCAGCTACTTCGGCTACTCGTACGGCACCTACCTGGGCGCGGTGTACGCCAAACTGCACCCCGAGCGGGTGCACCGGCTCGTCCTCGACTCGGTCGTCGACCCCTCCGGCGTCTGGTACCAGGACAACCTCGCGCAGGACGTCGCCTTCGACGCCCGCCACAAGGCCTTCCTGGCCTGGGTGGCGCGGTACGACGCGAAGTACGGCCTCGGCACCGACCCGGCGAAGGTCGAGAAGCGCTGGTACGCCATGCGGGACGCGCTGCGCACCGCCCCGGCCGGCGGCAAGGTCGGGCCGTCCGAGCTGGAGGACACCTACCTGCCGGGCGGCTACTACAACGGCTACTGGCCGACCCTCGCGGAGGCCTTCGCCGCCCACGCGCTCCGCGGGGAGACGGCACCGCTGGTCGCCGCGTACGAGCGCTTCGGCGCCGTCGACCCCGCGGCCGGCAACAGCTACAGCGTCTACAGCGCGGTGCAGTGCCGGGACTCGGCATGGCCGAAGGACTGGAACGTGTGGCGCCGCGACATGTGGGCCACCCACGCCAAGGCCCCCTTCATGACCTGGAACAACGCCTGGTACAACGCGCCGTGCGCGTTCTGGCCGACCGAGCAGCTCCAGGCTCCGGACGTCACCAACACCGAACTGCCCCCGGCCCTGCTGGTCCAGGCCACGGAGGACGCGGCCACCCCCTTCGCGGGTGCCGTGACCATGAAGGAGAAGCTGGCCGGATCGGCCCTGCTGGTGGAGGAGGGCGGCGGCAACCACGGCGTCGCGCTGAGCGGCAACAAGTGCCTGGACGAGAAGGTCGCCGCCTACCTCGGCACGGGCCGGGCCGCCGACGCCTCCTGCCCGGCCCAGCCCGCACCCGAACCCGTCCCGGCCACCCGTGCCGTGCCCGCCTCCGCGGGCGGTGCGGCCCTGCACGGCCTGCTCGGCTTCCGGGGCTGACGACACCGACGGCACGCGCTGTCGGTGTTGCTCCGGCGGCTGGCATGATCGCTCTCCATGAGCATGGAGAGCGATCACCTCACCCGCATATCCGCCCCCGAAGGGGTCAGCCCCGGCACCGGATACAGCCATGTGGTCTGGGGCACCGGCCGGTTCATCGCCGTGTCCGGGCAGTGCGCCTTCGACGAGAACGGCGAGATCGTCGGCCCCGGCGATGCCGCCGCGCAGGCCCGGCAGGTCTTCGAGAACCTCCGCCGGTGCCTGGCGGCCGCCGGGGCCGGTTTCGACGACGTCGTGAAGCTGACCTACTTCGTCACGGACGTCGCCGACCTTCCCGCCGTCCGGGCGGCCCGCGACGCCGTCATCCCCGCCGACCGGCTCCCGGCCTCCTCGGCGGTCCAGGTCGCAGCCCTGTTCCGCCCGGAACTCCTGCTGGAGATCGAGGCGTTCGCGGTGGTCCCGGCCGGCCTAGCGCCATAGCGGCCCGATGGGAAAGCCCCGGATACCGGCCCACCCCGGGGAGGGGTGATCCGTCAAATCCCTGTTCCGCGGCCGCCCCGGCGTGTTCCATTCCTCCATGGCCACCACCGTCCGCCGCGCCGTCGTCACCCTGCCCGCCGCCCCGCTGGGCCCCGAGAATCCGCTGCCGCCGCTCACCGTCCTCGACGAGGTGCACGTCCTCGACGACCGGTCGCGCGCCGGGCTGCCGCGCGAGATGGCCCGGCAGATCGGCTACGAGCCGCTGCGCTCGCTGCTGCCCGTACGGCTGCGCGACGGCTACCGGCGGGAGCGGGCCCAGACGGAACTCGACGCCGTGGTGCTGGAGAACGAGCACCTGAGAGCGACCGTGCTGCCGGGGCTCGGCGGGCGGCTGTACTCGCTGATCCACCTGCCCAGCGGGCGCGAACTCCTCTACCGCAACCCGGTGTTCCAGCCCGCCGCCTTCGCACTCAACGGAGCCTGGTTCTCCGGCGGCGTCGAATGGAACATCGGCGCGACCGGGCACACCACCCTGTCCTGCGCCCCGCTGCACGCCGCGCTCGTGCCGGCACCCGACGGTGGCACGATGCTCCGGCTCTGGGAGTGGGAGCGCCTGCGGAACCTGCCGTTCCAGGTGGATCTGTGGCTGCCGGATACCTCCGAGTTCCTCTACGTCGGGGTCCGCGTCCGCAATCCTCACGAACGGCCCGCGCCCGTCTACTGGTGGTCCAACATCGCCGTCCCCGAGGACGTCGGCACCCGGATCCTCGCCCCCGCCGACGAGGCCTGGCACTTCGGGTACGAGCGCACCCTGCGCCGGGTGCCGGTACCCGAATGGGAGGGCGTGGACCGTACCTACCCGGTGCGCGGCGAATACCCCGCCGACTACTTCTACGAGCCGGCCGAGGGCGCCCGCCCCTGGGTCGCCTCCCTGGACGCCGGCGGGCACGGCCTGGTGCAGACCTCCACCGCACTGCTGCGCGGCCGGAAGCTGTTCGTGTGGGGCGCCGGCCGGGGCGGGCGGCGCTGGCAGGAATGGCTGACCGAACCGGGGACCCCCGGCTACGCCGAGATCCAGGCGGGCCTGGCCCGCACCCAGCTGGAACACGTACGGCTGGAAGCCGGGGCGGAGTTCAGCTGGCTGGAGGCGTACGGGCCGCTGGCCGCCGACCCCGCGGCCGTACACGGAACCGACTGGCCGGCGGCCCGAGCCGAGGCCGAGCGGGCCCTGGGCTCCGCCCTGCCCCGCGAGCAGGTGGACGCGGCGTACGCGGCCTGGCGACCGTACGCCGACCGGGAACCGGGGGAGCGGCTGGCGGCCGGATCGGGCTGGGGCACGCTGGAGGTGCTGTGCGGCGGCCTCAAGCTCCCCGGCACCCCCTTCGACGAGGCGGCGCTGGGCGAAGCGGAGCTGCCCTGGCTGGAGTTGTGGCGCACCGGGGTGCTGCCCGCGCCGCGCCGGGACGGCCCGCCCGGCCCCAGCCTGGTCGCCCCGCACTGGCGGGACATGCTGGAGACCGCCCCCGCCGACCCGCTGACCGAATACCACCTGGGCGTCGCCCAGTGGCACGCCGGCGATGTGGCCCAGGCCGTCCGCAGCTGGGAACGGGGCCTGGCCCTCGCCCCCTCGCGCTGGCCGCTGCTGCGCTGCCTGGCCGTGGCCGACCGGCTGGCGGGCGACCCCGGCCGGGCCGCGGACCGCTACGCGGAGGCGTTCGCCGACCTGATGGCCGAGAGCCGGGGCGGCGAGGCCTGGACGGCCGCGGAATCGGCCCTGGGGCGGGAGGCGATGGCTGCGCAGCTGGCGGCGGGGCGGACGTGCGAGGCGCGGGCCGTGTTCGACCGGCTGCGGCCGGGGCTGCGGGAGGAGGGGAGGTTTCGGCTGCTGGCGGCGAGGTTGTTGGGGGCGGAGGGGCATGTGGGGGCGGCGCGGCGGTTGTTCGAGGAGGGGGTGGAGGTGCCCGACCTGCGGGAGGGCGACGAAACCCTCTCCGAGGTGTGGTCCACCCTGACCCACGCTCCCCTCCCGCCCCGCTACGACTTCCGCATGCGTCCGCAGTAGCCCTGCGGGCGGGGCGGGGCGGGGCGGGGCGGGCCGGCTGGGCTGAGCGGGCCGCTGCGCGGGGCCTTTCCCCTCCCCGCCCCTTCCCGAACTGGGGGCAAGCCCCCAGACCCCCGTACGTGCGCTCCGCGCCCGTGCGCTCAAACGCCGCGCGGGCTGGAATGCCGCGCAGCGGAGCCGCATATCCGGCACAGCGGGAAGGGGCGGGGTGGGGAAAAGGCCCCGCAGGGTCAGGAGCGGCAGAGGATTTCGCCGTGCAGGACCGCGAACCAGGCGTCCGCCGCGGCCCCCCATTCCCGCCACCCCCCACCCAGCCCCGCCAGCACAGCCTCCGTCGCATGCCCGCCCGCCACCGCGATCTCCGCGTACGACGACGCCGTCGTCCGGTCCGCCCACAGCGAGGACCACCAGGAGATCTCCTCCGGCGTGGCGTAGCACCACGCCGTCGCCGAAGACCCGACCTCCGTGAACCCCGCCGCCCGCGCCCACGACAACAGCCGCCGCCCCGCGTCCGGTTCGCCCCCGTTCGCGCGGGCGACCCGGCGGTACAGGTCCAGCCATTCGTCCAGTGCCGGCGCTGCCGGGTACCAGGTCATCGCCGCGTAGTCCGCGTCCCGGGCCGCCACGATGCCGCCCGGACGGCAGACCCGCCGCATCTCGCGCAGCGCCTGCACCGGATCGCCCACGTGCTGCAGCACCTGGTGCGCGTGGACCACGTCGAAGCTGTCGTCCGGGAAGTCCAGCGCGTGCACGTCCGCCGTCGCGAACTCGATGTTCGTCAGCCCGCGTTCGGCCGCGTACGCCCGCGCCTGCGCGACGACGTCCGCCGCCGCGTCCACCGCCACCACCCGGCCCGGCGCGACGCGTTCCGCCAGGTCCGCGGTGATGGTGCCCGGTCCGCAGCCCACGTCCAGGACGGACAGGCCCGGCCGCAGTTCGCCCAGCAGGTAGGCGGCGGAGTTCTCCGCGGTCCGCCAGCGGTGCGAGCGCAGCACCGACTCGTGGTGGCCGTGGGTGTAGACGGCGGTTTCCTGGGCGTGGTGGGCGTGGTGGGCGTGGTGGGCGTGGCTCATCGCGGCACTCCTCTGCGTTTCGGTTCCCTCGTTCGTGCGTCCCCGCCACCGTAAGGGATCATGTCGGGATGTGAGATTGGCGTATTGATATGTGGACACCACCCTTACGGGTAAAGGGGGTTCCGGTGGTGGCTGGCAGGGCAGGGGAGGGGCGAGGACAGTGGGCTCGAGGGGGACTCAGGCGGTGGAGAGGACGGTGGGAGCCATGGGAGGAAGTCCGACGGACGCGCTGCTCGAGCGGCACGCCGAGGCCCTGCGCCTGTTCGGCGAGCGCGTGCACGCCGTCCGGGAGGACCAGTGGGGTGCGCCGACGCCCTGCACCGACTGGACGGTGCGGGACCTGGTCAACCACGTCACCGGCGAACAGCTCTGGATCCCGCCGCTGGTCACCGAGGGCCGCTCCGTCGAGGAGGTGGGCGACGCGCTCTCCGGGGACCTCCTCGGCGAGGACCCGGCCGGCGTCTGGGACGGGGCCGCGGCCGCCGCGCACGCCGCCTTCGCCGAGCCCGGCGCGCTGGACCGCACGGTGTCGCTGTCCTACGGGCCGACGCCCGGCTCGGCGTACTGCTCGGAGCTGACCACCGACTGCGTCGTGCACGCCTGGGACCTCTCCCGGGCCATCGGCGCGGACGACCGGCTGCCCGACGACCTCGTCGAAGCTTCGATCAAGCAGGTCATGCCGTACGCCGACGGACTCGCGGCCAGTGGCCTGTTCGCCCCGCCCGTGGACATCCCGCCCGGAGCGGACGCCCAGACCCGGCTGCTGGCCATGCTCGGCCGGGCCTCTTGAGCGCCCCTTGAGGGGCGTATCAGCCCAAACAGCCGTATAAAGGCAGCGGTGAGGGTAGGAGCAGTGCCCGGCGGAGGAAACGAGGAGACAGAGGCGGTGGAGGGGATGCAGCGCACGGCGCCGGAAGGCCACGGGCCGGTCCGCTACGGCCCGCCCGCTCCCGAACCCGGACTGCCCGTGCTGCCCGAGCTGTACGCCGTACTGGCCGCCGCGGCCGGCCGGGCCGCGCCGGAGCCCGTCGGCGGCGGACGCGCCATACGGGAAGCCGCCTGCCGGTACTGGGAACGCCGCGGCCTGCCCACCGCCCCCGAGGACGTCGCCGCCGCACCGGGCGCCCCGGCCCTGCTGCTCGCCCTGCTCGCCGCTGCCGGCGGCGACGTGCTGCTGCCCCGGCCCTGCCCGGCCTGGTGGACCCCCCAGGTACGGCTGCTGGGGCGGCGGGCCTACCACGTGCCGACCCCCGCGGAGTGCGGCGGCGTACCCGACCCGTGGGCGCTGCTGGAGACCGTACGCCGGGTCCGCGCCGAGGGCGGTGATCCGCGGCTGCTGCTGCTCAGCCCCGCCGACGACCCGACCGGCACGGTGGCCCCGCCCGAGCTGCTGCTCGAGGCCTGCGAGGCGGCCGCCGCCGAGGGCCTCTTCGTGGTCGCGGACGAGACCTGGCGGGACACCCTGCACCGCCCCCACGAGACCCTGCTCCTCAGCCCCGCCGAGATGCTCCCGGAGCAGGTCGCGGTCCTCGCCGACCTGGCCGGAGCACTGCTCCCGGCCGGCTGGCCCGCCGGGATCGCCCGCTTCCCCGGCACCCCGCGCGGCACCTGGCTGCGGGCCCGCACCCTCGACGTGCTCACCGCCACCGGAGCGGTACCGGCCGGCCCGGTCGCGGCGGCCGCCGCGTACGCGCTGGACGAGCCCGCGGCGGTGGCCGCGCGCGGCCGGGCCGCGGCAGACCTGTACGGGGCGGTGGCGGCGGCCGCTCACCACGTGCTGCTCGGAGCCGGCGCGCTGGCCAGGCCCCCGGAGGCCGGCCCCTACCTGTACGCCGACCTGACCCCGCTGCGGGCGGGCCTGGCGCGGCAGGGTGTGGGCGACGCGATGGAGCTGGAGGACTGGCTGGGCAGCCGGCTGGGCGCGCCCGCCCCCGGCGGCCAGCGGTTCGCGGACGACCTGGGCGAGCTGCGGTTCCGGCTGGCGACCGGGCCGCTGCTGGGCGGGACGGAGGAGGAGCGGCTGGCCGCGCTCTCCGCGCGCGACCCGCTCGTGCTGCCGCACGTACGGCAGGCCCTGGACGCCCTGGCGGAGGTACTGGCGGGCCTGGCCGGCCCGGGGGGCCCGACCTGACGAGCCGGGCCCCGAGGAATTGACGTGACGAGCGGACGAGACGAACCCCGTGTCCCCGGCGAACGGAGCCTTGCTGATGAGGGATCAGACGGACCGGCGCGACACCCCGCACCGGACGGCGGTACACCAGGCCGACCCGGACGCGGCCGAACCACCGCGCCGCCAGGCCGTCCTGGGCCGCACGGCGACCGCGGCGGTCCCGGGTGCCGTCCCGGGGGCGGGCCCACCGGCCCGGACCGCCGCCGCGACGATGGCGCCCGGGACCGTACGGCCCGAGACCGTACCGCCGGGAACCGTGCCACTGGGGAGCGCGTCGCCCGGGACCGGGTTGCCCGGGACGCTGCGGGAGCTCGGGGAGCTGCGGGCCTGGCCGCGGTCCTTCGCGGACCGGCTGACCACCCCGCTGCCCGGCGGAGTACGGGAGTTCGCCCGCCTCGCCCGGGAGGGGGCCTTCCGGCCCGGCCCGGACGGGCTCCGCGGGATCCCCGATCTGCCCTGCGAGCCCGGCCCGTTGCCGCCGGCCGTCCCCGGCACCGTGTCCGTCACCTGGGCCGGGCACGCCAGTTGGGTGGTCCGGATCGGCGGGCTGACCGTCCTCACCGACCCCGTCTGGTCCCGGCGGATCCTCGGCACACCGGCCCGGATGACCCCCGTCGGGGTCCGCTGGGAGGAGCTGCCGCCCGTGGACGCCGTGGTGATCAGCCACAACCACTACGACCACCTCGACGCCCCCACCCTCAAGCGGCTGCCCCGCACCACCCCGCTGTTCGTCCCGGCCGGCCTCGGCCGCTGGTGCCGCCGCCGCGGGTTCACCCGCGTCACCGAGCTGGACTGGTGGGAGGCCGCCGAACTGGACGGCGTCCGCTTCGACTTCGTGCCCGCCCACCACTGGTCCAAGCGGTCCCTGCTCGACACCTGCCGAACCCTGTGGGGCGGCTGGGCCCTCACCGACACCGCCACCGGCAAGAAGGTGTACTTCGCCGGAGACACCGGCTACGGCCACTGGTTCGCCGAAATCGGCCGCCGCCACCCCGACATCGACCTCGCCCTGCTCCCGATCGGCGCGTACGCACCGCGCTGGTGGCTGCGGGACGTTCATGCCGACCCCGAGGAGGCCGTCCAGGCCTGCCTCGACCTCGGCGCCCGCCGGATGGCCCCGATGCACTGGGCCACCTTCGTCCTGTCCGCCGAACCGGTCCTGGAACCCCTGCTCCGGGTCCGCGCCGCCTGGTCCCGCGCCGGCCTGCCCCGCGACCGCCTCTGGGACCTCCCGATCGGGGCCTCAGGGACCCTGTGAGCAATTGCCGGGCCCGTCGGGCGAGCGGGCTGGTGATCGAGGCCCAGACCTCGGGTGCGCTGGAGGTCCGGGCCCTGCCCGAGTCCGGTACGTTCAACGGCTTCACCTGCACGGCCCTGACCGTCAGCGCGGAGGGCGACCCGATCTCGAGCAACAACAGCCAGACGGTCACGATGCAGGGCCAGTAACCCGCCGATCCGCCGACCCGTGGGCCAGGATGGGCACATGAGTGCCTTCACCACCCGCGTACTGGACCTGACCACCGGTCACGAGGAGACGGTCACCGACCTGACCGCCCACTGCGAGCGCTTCCTGGCCGAGGCCGCGGCAGGCCGCGACGGGCTGCTCAACGTGTTCGTCCCGCACGCCACCGCCGGCATCGCCGTCATCGAGACCGGCGCCGGCAGCGACGACGACCTGCTGGCCGCCCTGCACACGCTGCTCCCCGCCGACGACCGCTGGCGGCACCGGCACGGCACCCCAGGCCACGGCCGCGACCACGTCCTGCCCGCCTTCGTACCGCCGCACGCCACCCTGCCCGTGGTCGGCGGCCGCCTCCAGCTCGGCACCTGGCAGTCCGTCTGCCTGGTGGACACGAATCGGGACAACCCCAACCGTCAGGTGAGGTTGTCGTTCCTCGCGTAGCGGTGGGTGCTGCGGGACTCTCGGGGGAGGAGACGATCCCGGGGTGGTGCTCGCCGAGCCGGTCACCGAAGCCGCGGACCGCGAGCTCCGGGTGCCACCCACGTAGGCGCGCAGGCCCGTCCGGTTCCCCAGGTCCGGCAGCGGATGGGCGGGCCACGCACGGGCGGAGGACGGGGGCCGGCCCCCGTCGGCCACCAGGATCGCGACCGGCCGGTGGAGCGCCGTCGCGACGAGTTCCCCCGGCGTGATGCTCTCGTCGTGGCCGCCGGGCTGGCGGGAGGCGCAGCCGGCGCGGATCGCCACGCGGATCGCCTCCACACCGCTGACCACGCACGGCGGGCGCACGCCCAGGGAGTGCAGTTCGGCCGCGATGCGTCCGAGGTCGGCCGTGTCGCGGCGCACCCGGTCAGCCGCGCTGTCGGCGATCCGGTACTGGATCGCCACGTGCGCGGCCACGGCCACGGCCACGAGCCCGACCACGATCCGGCGTCCGCGCGGCCGGGGCCTGCACGCCCGGACCAGGCCGTACGCGACGGGCAGGGCGAGGAGCGCGTAGGCGGGCAGAAGGAAGCGCGGTGCCGCATAGCCGACGGTGAACAGATAGGGCGCGGCCAGCGCCGCACCGACCACCGTCGCCACCACCAGTTCCGTGCGGTGGAGGCCGGCGCGGACAGCGGCGCGCACACCCCCCGCCACGAGCAGCGGCAGCGCAAAGAACCACAGGGCAGTGGCGGGATACCGCCAGGGCACGTCGCAGGGGCGGCACAGCAGGCGCCCGCCGAGGGCGCGCACGTGGTCGTCGACGGAGAAGTACCAGCCGAGCCGGCCCTGGATCTCGCTGGCCCGGTCCAGCCGGGCGGCGAGACCGCCGTACGAGACATACGCCTCGACGATCCATTCGGCGCACCCGACGGCCAGGCCCGCGGTGAGCGCGACCAGCAGGAGCCCTCGCCGACGGGCCCTCATCACCACGGATGTGACCGCGAGCGGCAGGGCGAGCCACACCGCATCCGTGGGGCGCATCAGCGCGGCGAACGCCACGCCGGTGGCCAGACCGGCGGGCGCCCACCGGTCCCCCGGGTCCCGGGCGGCCCGTAGGAAGCAGCCGACAGCGGCGAGCGCACCGTAAGCGACCCACAGGTTGGGCATCGCCTGCGAGGCGTAGAACATCGTGATCCACAGGCCGGCGAACAGTCCGCCCGCGACACCGAGAACGGGCGCGGGCAGCAGCCGGCGCCACGCCCACAGTGCGAGGAAGAGTCCGCAGCCCGCCAACACGGCCAGGTAGACGCGTAGCGCCGTGATGGAGGTGGTGAGCGCCGTGAGGGGGGCGACAAGGTAGGTGATGCCCCGGGCGCGCGGCGCGCTGAAGAACGCCGCCGGCGCCTGTCGGCTCACCTGGCTGACGTACACCGACTCGTCCCAGCCCAGCCCGAGTCCCGGAGCGATCAACGCCAGATGGACGAGTGCGAAGGCGGCGGAGACGGCTGCGAGCAACGGCAGCGGATTCCTCAAGGCCGTCCCCGCGGACGGGCCCTGCCGCGCCCTGCCCGCGGCACCGGCTCGCACCTCGCTGATCACGCCTTCGTCCCGCATGGCAGCCAGACTGCCGGTGGCCACGGCCGGCTGCCCGGGCCGGCGCGGCACTCGGCGCAACGCGCATCCCGAACGAGCGAGCCGCCTGCAGGCCGTCGCCTCCGTGGTTAGCATCCGGAGGGGGGCAGCACACGGATGGCACGGAGGCCGTCATGCAGCAAGGACCCGCATCCCCCCTGTCGGTGAACCGCTCACGGCTCGGCCACAAGGTGCGGTACGCCCTGCGGCATCCTCGCCGTGTGGTGCCCCATCTGCGTCGTGCGGGCCGGGACGCGTGGCTGCGGCTGCGCCACCGCGGCGGCCACGTCGCGTACTACCGGGCGGTGATGGCGTCCGACACCGCGCGGAGCCCGGAGGCGGCGGTCGGCGGTGGGCCCTCGCGCGAGCGCTGGCTCGCCATCGGGCAGATGCAGTTCGACTACCTGCGGGAGCACGGGCTGCAGCCGCACGACCGGCTGCTGGAGATCGGCTGCGGCAACCTGCGGGCGGGCTGGCGGTTCATCGACCATCTGGAGCCCGGCCACTACTACGGGATCGACATCTCGCCCGACATCCTCATCGAAGCCAAGAAGACCCTCGTCCGCTACGGCCTTCAGCACAAGCTGCCGTACCTGACACCGGTCGACGACCTGACGCTGGACTTCCTTCCCGACGCCTCGTTCACGGTCGTGCATGCGCACAGCGTCTTCTCGCACTCGCCCCTGGAGATCATCGACGAATGCCTCGGACACGTCGGACGGATCCTCGCTCCCGGCGGCTTCTTCGACTTCACCTACGACCGTACCGAGACGCGCGAGCACCAGGTGCTGGGCGAGGACTTCTACTACCGCACGGAGACGCTGGTCCGGCTGGCCGCGCGGCACGGCCTGACTGCCCGTTTCATGGATGACTGGGCGCGGCTGCCGCACGGTCAGTCGAAACTCCGCGTCACCCACGCGTCGTGACACGATCGGCCGCAGGAAGCCGTAGCGGATCGTGGCTGTGCAGTGGCCGGACCACGACGTCGCTCCGATTCCCGAGGGACGGGACCGACACCGCGGGATCAGGGCGCCGCCTCCCCCGGCCTCTGCGGCCGCAGCCGCCGCCACAGTCCGGGCACCGCGCTGATCAGGAGGGTCAGGGCGACCGCCACGGCCACGCCCTTCCAGGGCTCCGCGAACAGCGAGCCGCCCAGGATGCCGATCAGGCCGTACGTCGCGGCCCACGCCAGGCAGGCCGGCGCGTCACCGCGGGCGAAGCTCCGCATGGGCATCTGCGCCAGCAGGCAGGCCAGCATGACCGGGATCCGGCCGGCCGGGATCAGCCGGGAGACCACCAGCACCAGCACCCCGTGCTCGTCCAGCCGGGTCTGCGCCTGGGCCAGCCGATCCGGCGTGGCCCGGTTCCGCAACGCCGCCAGCCAGCGCGAGCCGTTGCGCGAGCCGACCCCGCGCCGGCCCAGCCAGTACAGCGCGATGTCCCCGAGGAACGCCGCCAGCGCCCCCACCAGGAACACCAGCAGCAGCCCGAACGGCAGTGACTGGTGCTGGTGGAGCGCCACCACCGCCGCCGAACTCACCAGCGCCCCGGTGGGAATCACCGGCACCAGCGCGCCCAGCGCCACCAGCAGGAACAGCGCCGGGTAGCCGACCGCCTGCTGGGTGGACTCCGGCGGCACCTGCTGCACCTGCTGCACCGCCTCACCGAGGAGCATCACGGCAGCAGCACCCGCTCGCCGTGTCCCGGCACCTGCACCGCCACCTTCGGCGCCCGGTGCGCCGCGGACCGCAGGAACTCCTCGCCGGGCGCGTGGAACTCGTGCGGCCGCACCGCGTCCATGCCGATCGGCCAGTACGTCCCGTAGTGCACCGGAACCGCCGCCGCCGGGGCCAGCGCCGCCAGCGCCTCCGCCGCCCGCGCCGCGTCCAGATGCCCCGGACCCAGGTAGGGGCCCCAGCCGCCCACCGGCAGCAGTGCCACATCCACCGGACCGACCTCCTCGGCCATCGAGTCGAACAGCCCGGTGTCCCCGGCGAAGTACGTGCTCGACGCGCCGTGGACCACGTACCCGAGAGCGGGGGAGAGATGCGGACCGAACGGCAGCCGCCGCCCGTCGTGCCGCGCGTTGACCACCCGGACCCGTACGCCGTCCCGTACCGCGACCTCGTCGCCCGGCGCCACCTCCGTCACCCGCAGCGCGCGCGTCCCAGCGATCCGGGCCAGCCCGGGCACCGCCCGGCGGGCCCCGCGCGGCACCAGCAGCCGGCAGCCCGGCGCCAGCCGGGCCAGCGAGGGCAGGTGCAGGTGGTCGGCGTGCAGATGGGAGACCAGCACCACGTCGGCCACCGCCGCCTCCGGCGGCGGCAGCGCCCCCCGCCGGCGCCGCAGGTGCGCCAGCCGCTGGGTGAACAACGGGTCGGTCAGCAGCCGGACCCCGGAGTCCTCGACCGTACAGGTGGCATGCCCCCACCAGGTGATCTCCACCGACACCGCGACCCCTCCCTCCTCCGACACCCTCCGACACGCTCCGGACACCCCTTGGACCCTTCCCCGGCCCATTCCCTCGGACGCACCTCGGATGCACCTCGGATGTCACTCGATCCCGAGCCTAGGCGGTGACGGGGCGGTCCGTCCGGACACCCGGACCCCCGCACCCACGCGCCGGGAGGAACGGAACCGGCCACCCCCTCCTCCCCGGAGGCCGATCGGAGTAGGGTCGGGCGGCATGGATGAGCTGCGGGTGGCCGCGATCGCCAGCCTGGTCCCGCTCGAGCAACTGGACGCCGACCCCTTCGTCGTGGACACCCGGAGCCAGCACGCCATGTGCGACCGCTGGGCCGCGGACCAGGGCTACGTGGTCACGCGGCAACTGCTCTTCTACGGGCTGCGGGCCGACCACTGTGCCCTGTGGTCGGACGTGGACGACGGGCAGGTCGACCTGTTCGTCGCCCCCAACCAGCGGGTGCTGGAGCGCGCGCTGCGCTCGGTCGAGGAGTTCACCGCGGAGTGCGCGCGGCGCGGGGTGCGCCTGGAGACCGCGGGGCTCGACGAGCCCCGCTACACCTCCGCGATGAAGGCGGAGGTGCACCGCCGGCTGTCCATGCCGACGGCCGGCTACGACGGCACCTGACGCGACGCCGGCCCCCGCGACCCGCCCGATCCACGCACCCCGCCCGCCCGCCCCGACCCGCCCGGACCCGCCCGGATCCGACCCGGATCCGCGCGGTTCCCGCCCCGTCCCGCACGCCGCCGGCGCCCCCGCCACCACCCCGGCCGCCGCCGTGCGCCGTCCTTGTCGAACCACCCGGTCAGCCGCCCTGTGCGAGGCTGGGAGAGGGGTCTCGCGGGCGGGGCGCGGGCCGGGACGGTGAGGCGGGTAGGCGTGTTCCACGGGCGGTGGCGGACCACGGGCAGCGCTCTGCTGCGGATGCTCCTGGTCTGGGCGGTGTCGACACTCACCATGCTGGTGCTGGCCGGTCTCCTGCCGGACTTCCGGCTCCAGTCCGACGACGGGGACAGCCTCACCCGGATCGCGCTGACCGCGGCCTGGGGGGCGGGCGCCTTCGGTGTGCTCACCGCCCTGGTGTGGCCGGTCGTGGTGCGGGCCCTGCTGCTGGTGCCCGCGCTGGTCCTCGGCCTGCTGGTGTTCTTCCTCAACGGCTCCCTGCTGCTGATCGCCATCGACCTGATCCCGGACGGGCGCGGCGAGGCCGCCCCGGAGACCGCCGTGGTGGTGGCCGCGGTGATGTCGGCCGTGGCCTCGGCCACCTCCACCGCCCTGGCGGTCCGCGACGACGAGGCGTACCGCAGGCGGCTCTACCGGCTGGCCGACCGCAAGCGGCGGCGCCGCGGTCGGGCCGGCGCGCCCGGGGCCGGGGAGGGCACGCCGGGGCTGGTGTTCCTTCAGCTGGACGGGGTCGGGTACGAGATGCTGCGGCACGCGGCGGGCAGCGGGCTGATGCCGACGGTGGCCGGCTGGCTGGACCGCAGCCACCGGGTGGCCTCCTGGCGGACCGACTGGTCCAGCCAGACCGGCGCCAGCCAGCTGGGCCTGCTGCACGGCTCCAACTTCGACGTGCCCGCCTTCCGCTGGTACGAGAAGGACAGCGGCGAGATCGTGGTGTGCAACCGGCCCACCAGCGCCGCCGAGCTGCAGCGCCGCGCGGTCGCCCGCACCGGGTACGGCGGGCTGCTCACCCGGGACGGGGCCAGCCGGGGCAACCTGTTCAGCGGCGGCGCCGACCAGTTGGCGCTGGTCCTGTCGGTGTCGGCCCGGCGCGGCCGGGCCAACCGGTCCCGGGCGGGCTACTTCGCGTACTTCTCCGACCCGGCCAACGCGGTCCGCACCGCGGTCTCCTTCGTCGCCGAAGTGGTCCGCGAGCTCGGGCAGTCGGTACGGGCCCGGTGGTGCGGGGAGGGGCCGCGGGTGTCGCGCGGCGGGCTGTACCCCTTCATCCGGGCCTTCGCCACGGTGGTGGAGCGCGACGTGGTGGTGGCCGCGGTGATCGGCGACATGCTGGCCGGGCGTGCCGCCGTGTACGCGGACCTGGTCGCGTACGACGAGGTGGCGCACCACTCGGGCCCCAACGGCCGGGACACCGACCAGGTGCTGGCCCGGCTCGACCGGAGTCTGGAGCTGATCGCCCGGGTTGCCGAGCACGCGCCGCGCGACTACCGGATCGTGCTGCTGTCCGACCACGGGCAGAGCCCGGGGGAGACCTTCCTGGGCCGGTACGGGCTGACGCTGAAGGACCTGGTCCGGGCGGGCTGCGGGCTGCCGGTGTCCCGGCGGGCGGGACGGACGCACAGCGGCGCGGAGGCCCGGGCGGCGGTCCGGGCGGCCCTGCACCGGCCGGTGGAGGAGGAGCCGGAGACCGTGCGGGGGCGGGAGGAGAAGGTCTCGGACCCGGTGGTGCTGGCGTCCGGGAACCTCGGGCTGATCTCCTTCCCCGACGTGCCGGGCCGGGCCACCCGGGAGCAGATCGACGGGAAGCATCCGGCGCTGCTGGCCACCCTGGCCAACCATCCGGGTGTCGGGTTCCTGCTGGTGGACGGGGTGGTGCTGGGGCCGGGCGGGGCGTCGGCGCGGCTGGCCGTACCGGGGGAGGCGGAGGAGCTGCTGGCCGGGTTCGGGCCCGGTGCGGCGGAGGCGGTGCGGCGTACCGATTCCTTCCCGCACGTGGCGGACATCATGGTCAACTCCGCGTACGACCCGGAGACCGGCGAGGTGCACGCCTTCGAGGAGCAGATCGGCTCGCACGGGGGGCTGGGCGGGGAGCAGGGGCATCCGTTCCTGATGTGGCCGACGGTGCTGTCGCAGCCGGAACCGGATCTGGTGGGTGCGGAGCAGGTGCACCGGGTGCTGCGGCGGTGGCTGCGGGAGGATTCGCGGCCGAGGGCCGACCACGGCGGAATCCTTCCTTCCGTCCAGGTGGGCGCGCAGGACGAAAACCGGTGATTTGGTACCGCCTTTGCCGTACCGGACCATATGGCGACCTGTCCACGATGTGAAACTCCGTAAGGCGCCCGACCCGTGAGCACCACCACCTCCGAAGCCCCGAGCCCGGCGATCCCGGCCCCCGGGGCTTCGAGCCCGCACGCCCGCCGCTTCGGCCTCCCCATCGCGATATGCCTGGTCATGGGCAACATCGTGGGCGGCGGCATCTTCCTGCTGCCCGCCTCCGTGGCCCCCTTCGGGAGCATCAGCCTGGTCGCCTTCGGCGTCCTCACCCTCGGCGCCGTCGCCCTCGCGCTGGTCTTCGGCCGGCTCGCCCAGCGCCATCCGCAGACCGGCGGACCGTACGTCTACGCGCGCGCCGCGTTCGGCGACTTCGCCGGGTTCCTGGCGGCGTACAGCTACTGGATCACCACCTGGGTGTCGAACGCGGCGCTCGCCGTCGCGGCCGTCGGCTACGTGTCGGTCCTCTTCCCGGCCGTGGGCGCCCACAAGTGGTCGATGTGCCTGGCGGCGCTCGCCGTGCAGTGGCTGCCGGCCCTCGCCAACCTGGCGGGCACCCGGTACGTCGGCGCGGTGCAGCTGGTGTCCACCGTGCTGAAGTTCGCCCCGCTGCTGCTGGTGGCCGTCGGCGGCCTGTTCTTCTTCGACCCGGCGAACCTCGGCCCCTTCCGGGCCACCGACGACAGCGCGGTGGGCGCGGTCTCCGCCTCGGCGGCGATCCTGCTCTTCAGCTACCTGGGCGTGGAATCGGCCGCGGTCAGCGCCGGCGAGGTCCGCGACCCGCGCCGCAACGTGGGCCGGGCCACCATCCTCGGCACCCTGGGCGCGGCCCTGGTCTACCTGCTGGGCACGGTCGCGGTCTTCGGCCTGGTCGCCCACGACAAGCTGGTCGACTCCCAGGCCCCCTTCACGGACGCGGTGAACGCCATGTTCGGCGGCACCTGGGGCGGCACCCTGGTGGCCTGCGCGGCCGTCGTCTCGATGGTCGGCGCCCTCAACGGCTGGACCCTGCTCAGCGCCCAGACCCCGTACGCGGCGGCCCGCGACGGGCTGTTCCCGAAGGCCTTCGAGACCCGGCGCCGCGGGGTCCCCGTGGTGGGCGTCATCGTGACGGTCCTGCTGGCCTCGGCCCTGACGGTCTACAACTACACGGCGGGCTCGGAGGGCGTCTTCGAGGTCCTGGTCCTGGTCACCACCTTCACCGCCACCGTCCCCTACCTGCTGTCCACCGCGGCCCAGATCCACTTCCTCGCCTCCGGCCGGTCGGACCGGGTCGACCGCGGCCGGCTGGTGCGCGACGCCGTCCTCGCCGTGCTGGCCTTCGGCTTCTCCATGTGGCTGGTGGCCGGCTCCGGCTACGCCGCCGTCTACCAGGGCGTGCTGTTCCTCTTCACGGGCGTGCTGGTGTACGCGCTGATGGCCGCCCGCAGGAAGCGCGCGGCCGGCAGCCCGGTGGGACGATGAAGGCAGCAACCATCCACCGGCACGAGAGGGTGAAGGGGGCGCCATGTCAGCGATCAAAGAGACGATCGACATCGCCCGCAGTCCCGCCGAGGTCTACTCCTACGTGACGGACCCCTCGCACATCCCCGAGTGGCAGCAGAGCGCGGTCTCGGTCATGAGGATGAGCGACGCGCCCATGGCGGTCGGCTCCCGGGTCTCGGTCACCCGGCGCATGGGCAAGCGGGAATTCACCTCGACCATGGAAGTCACCGAGATGGACCCGCCGCGGAGCTGGCACCTGCACGGGGTCGACGGCCCGGTCCGGGCCGACGTCCAGGGCAGGATCGAGCCGATCGAGAACGGCGCCGCCTCCCGGCTGACCATCGACCTCGACTTCGAGGGCCACGGAATGGGCCGGGCCCTGGTGCCGTTCGTGGTCCGGCCGGCCGCCCGCAGGGAGATGCCGCTGAACGAGGCGAAGCTCAAGACCATCCTCGAACGCGGCGCGGTCTGAAAAATTCGGGTGCGGGCGGTACATCCGGTGCGCTCCCATGGGGTGCGCTCCCCCGGAGTGCACCGGACCCGTCTCCCACCCGAAGGACACCGCCGCTCGTGCAGGCCGCCGTCACCGTCACCCCCGCCCAGATCCCCGGACTGCTGCTCGGACTCGCCACCGTACGGCCCGTGTTCCTCTGGGGGGCGCCAGGGATCGGCAAGTCCTCGCTCGTGCGGAAGTTCGCCGACTCGCTCGGGCTGGAGTGCGTGAGCCTGCTCGGGACCCAGCTCGCGCCCGAGGACCTCATCGGGGTCCCGCAGATCCGGGACGGACGGTCCGTGTTCTGCCCGCCGGAGGCCATCGCGCGCGACGAGCCGTACTGCCTCTTCCTCGACGAGCTCAACGCGGCCACGCCCGACGTGCAGAAGGCGTTCTACTCGCTGATCCTCGACCGCCGGATCGGCTCCTACGAGCTCCCCGAGGGCTCCCTCGTCATCGGCGCGGGCAACCGCGCCACCGACAACGCGCTCGCCCGGCCCATCGCCTCGGCCCTGGTCAACCGGCTCACCCACGTGCACCTGAACGCCTCGGCCACCGACTGGCTGGTCTGGGCCGGGGAGAACGGCATCCACCCGTGGATCACCGATTACCTCACCGACCGCCCCGACCACCTCTGGTCGGCGCCGCCCAAGACCGAGGAGCCGTTCTCCACCCCCCGCTCCTGGCACATGCTCTCCGACGCCCTGCACTCCTTCGGGCCGGACCTCGACGAGCAGACCCTGAAGGTGATCGCCCACGGCACGCTGACACCGGCCCACGCGGTGGCCTTCTGCGGCTACGCGAAGATCGTCCGGCACACCTTCGGCATCGAGGCGATCATGAAGGGCGACGCCTCCTGGCCGACCCGGCTGCAGGACCGCGACCTGCTCTACTACCTCGCCGAGGCATTCCGCGGGCGGCTGGTCAAGGAGCTGCCGGCGCAGAAGGAGCACGTCTCGCCCGCCGTGCGCCAGCTCGCCTACCGCTCCAAGTCGCTGCTCGTCCAGCTCGCCGAGATCTCCGTGGAGGTCGCCCAGACCGTCATCGCGGACGACGCCGACGGCCTGCCCGTCCTGCCCGCCTGGTTCCTCGTCGAGGCCGCACGCGACATGCCGCGCCTGGTCGAGGCCCGCCGGTGACCGGGACGGCGCGCGGCAAGAACACCAAGCCGGACCCGGCCGGCGAGGCGTACGCCGCCGGACTCGCCCTGGTCAAGCGGAACCCGGCCTTCGCGGCGCTGGAGGTCGAGTTCTGCCGTCGCAAGAACTGCCGGCTGTGCCCCACCGAGGGGCTGGTCGCCGTGACCTCCAACGGGTTCGTCCACGCCCACCCCGCCCGCCGGGCCGAGCCCGCCGAATGGGCCTGGGCCCTCGCCCACGGCCTCCTCCACCTCGGCTTCGGCCACGTCCCGGCCGCCGACGAGGACGACCGCGTCCAGCCGGACCCGTACGACCGGGCCGCCCGCTGCGCCGTGGTCAACCGCTTCCTGCTCACCTTCCCGGCCGGCCGGGCCCCCGACCACCTCCCCGCCGAATACCCCGGCGGCGACGAGGAACAGCTCGCCGCCCGCTGGCGGCGCGACGGCATCCCGCCCGCGCTGGAACTCTGCGGCACCGCCGGCCGCGAGCCGGACCAATGGCTGCTGAAGTGGAACCGGTCGCGCATCCAGCAGGTCCCCGACTGGCAGACCGCCTTCGCCGCCGCCCTCACCCGCAGCGTCTCCGCCGCCATGGACAGCGCCGGCGGACGCGAACCGGGAGCGAAGCGCAGGCCCTGGGACCTCGCCCTGAACTGGTTCGTGTCCTCCTACCCGCTGCTCGGCGGCCTCGCGGCCGGAATGACCGTGGTCGCCGACGCCGAGCTCGCCCGCGCCCGGGGGATCTCCATCGCCGCCGTCTCGGCCCGCGCCGGGGAGATCTACATCAACCCGCTGCGCACCTTCGACGACGAGCAGTGGCGCTTCATCCTGGCCCACGAGATGCTGCACGCCGCCCTGCGGCACGGCGAGCGCTGCGGCGCCCGCGACCCCTACCTGCACAATGTGGCCGCCGACTACGTGGTCAACGGCTGGCTGGTCGAGATGGGCGTCGGCGAGATGCCCGAGGGACTGCTGTACGACCCGAAGCTGCGCGGGCTCTCGGTCGAGGAGGTCTACGACCGGATCGCCACCGACCTGCGCAGGCAGCGACGCCTGGCCACCCTGCGCGGCAAGGGAGTGGGCGACATCCTGGGCGAGCCGCTGCCGCACCCGGAGAGCTGCCCGTACACCGATCTCGACGAGTTCTACCGGCGCGGCCTGGTCCAGGGCCTCGACCTGCACCGGGCGGGGGAGCGGGGCCTGCTCCCGGCAGGCCTGATCGAGGAGATCCGCGCGCTGGCCCACCCGCCCGTCCCCTGGGACGCGAAGCTCGCCCGCTGGTTCGACGAGTACGTGCCGCGGCCCGAGCCGGTGCGCAGCTACGCCCGGCCGGCCCGCCGGCAGGCGTCCACCCCGGACATTCCCCGCGCCGGCCGGTACTTCCCGCCCGAGGAGACGGCCCGCTGCACCTTCGGCGTGGTGCTGGACACCTCCGGCTCCATGGACCGTGCCCTGCTCGGCATGGCCCTGGGCGCCATCGCCTCGTACGCCGAAGCCCGCGACGTACCGGCCGCCCGCGTCGTGTTCTGCGACGCGGCGCCGTACGACGCGGGCTATCTGCATCCGGCTGCGATTTCCGGGCGAGCCCACGGCCGGGTCCGGGTGCGGGGGCGCGGCGGGACCGTGCTGCAGCCGGGCATCGACCTGCTGCAGCGGGCGGAGGACTTCCCGCCGGGGGCCCCGGTGCTGGTGATCACGGACGGGTGGTGCGACACCCTGCGGATCCGGCGCGAGCACGCCTTCCTGGTTCCGCAGGGTGCCTCCCTGCCGTTCACGCCCCGAGGGCCCGTTTTCCGACTGACTCAGTCGAGGTAGTCGCGCAGCACCTGGGACCGGGACGGGTGGCGCAGCTTCGACATGGTCTTGGACTCGATCTGACGGATCCGCTCACGGGTCACCCCGTACACGCGGCCGATCTCGTCCAGGGTCTTCGGCTGGCCGTCGTTCAGGCCGTACCGCATGGAGACCACGCCCGCCTCGCGCTCCGAGAGCGTGCCCAGGATGGACTGGAGCTGCTCCTGGAGGAAGGTGAAGGAGACGGCGTCGGCCGGGACGACCGCCTCGGAGTCCTCGATGAGGTCACCGAACTCGCTGTCGCCCTCCTCACCCAGCGGGGTGTGCAGGGAGATCGGCTCACGGCCGTACTTCTGGACCTCGATGACCTTCTCCGGGGTCATGTCGAGCTCCTTGCCCAGCTCCTCCGGAGTGGGCTCCCGGCCGAGGTCCTGCAGCATCTGGCGCTGCACACGGGCGAGCTTGTTGATGATCTCGACCATGTGCACCGGGATGCGGATGGTGCGCGACTGGTCGGCCATGGCGCGCGTGATCGCCTGCCGGATCCACCAGGTCGCATAGGTGGAGAACTTGAAGCCCTTGGTGTAGTCGAACTTCTCGACGGCGCGGATCAGACCGACGTTGCCCTCCTGGATCAGGTCCAGGAAGAGCATGCCGCGGCCGGTGTAGCGCTTGGCCAGGGAGACCACCAGGCGGAGGTTGGCCTCCAGCAGGTGGTTCTTGGCCCGGCGGCCGTCCTCGACGAGGATCTCCAGCTCGCGGCGGTACGCGGGCTTGTGGTCGTCCTCCTCCTCCAGCTTGTACTCGGAGAACAGGCCCGCCTCGATGCGCTTGGCGAGCTCGACCTCCTGCTCGGCGTTGAGGAGCGGCACCTTGCCGATCAGCTTGAGGTAGTCCTTGACCGGGTCGGCGGTGGCGCCGGCGACCATGACGGTCTGGGCCGGGGCGTCGTCGTCGTCCTCGTCGGACAGGACGAAGCCCTGGCTGCCGGGCTTGGCCGTGTCCTCCTCGGCGTCGTCGGCGAGGTCCTCGAAGATGTCCTCGCCCTCGAGCTCCGGAGTCTCGCCCGCGTCGCCGTCCTTGGCGGCGGTCTTCTTCGCCGCCGTCTTCTTGGTGGCCGTCTTCTTGGCGGCGGTGGTCTTCTTGACCGCGCGCTTCTTCGGCTCGGCAGCGGCCGAGTCATCGGCTCCGGCCTCGGCGGCCGCGTCCGGCTGAGCGGATATCGCCGCCGCGGCGGCCGGGGCGGCAGCGGTCTTGCGGGCGCCGATCGGACGCGGCGCGGCGGCCGCCTTCTTCACGGGGGTGCGGGCCGGAGCCGCCGCGGCCTTGCGGGGCTTCTTCGCGGCGGTCTTGGCAGCGGGGGCCGCGCTGACGTGCAGGGCGACGCCTTCCTCGTCCAGGACCTGGTTCAGGCTGCGCAGGACCCGCTTCCACTGGTCCACCGGGATGCGGCCGGCCTCGAAGGCCTGGCGCACGTCGTCACCGTTGATGTGACCCTGCTCGCGGCCGCGCTCGACGAGAGCGACCAGGGCCTCGGATTCGGCGATCTCCGGAGGGAACGTACGGGACGGGCTGAGCGACACAAGGAGCCTCTCGTTGCGAACAGATAAAGGACGGGCGGGACATCATCGCGCGGACTTCCGGAAACACCCCGAGGGGGGTGAGTATTCCGGCGCCGTGCGAGGACACCTGTCGGTTCATCGCATGCCCGAGTCGATTCGTTACGCACTGAATTGAGTGACCTGCGCCACGCTGCCAACCCGGGGTCCCGCCGAAGGGTCCGGGATCAGCCCGGTTTGCGGGCCTCGATCAAGAACCGGGACGTGTGCGCGACGAACGAGCCGTCGCGCTCGATCCGTTCGTGCAGCTCCCGCAACCGGTCCCGATGGTGGCCGACCGTGAAGCCCGGCACCATCCAGATCACCTTCCGGAGGAAGTAGATCACGGCGCCGATGTCGTGGAACTCCGCCCGCAGCCGCGAGAAATCCCATCCGTCCACGGGGACCGACTCGGCCTCGGCCACGCGGCGGTCCCCCCGGACCAAGTCTGGGGAGGTCGAAAGCGGGTGTCATGCCTTGATCGTCCCAGTTGCGGGGCCAGGTATCCAGCGGATTCCCGACGCCGGTCGACTACAGTGGGCGGCGGGCCGTGACTGGCGTTCGGGTGGATCACCACCGGGGAGCGGCCCGGCGTACCGGTGCCCTCGGGGCCCGGCCGCCGATTGCCGCGCGCCTGGGCGAACCGCTATCCCGCAGCGACGTTCAGGAGACCCCTATGACGACTGCCACCGCCCGCCTGATGGACGGCACCGCCCTCGCCCGCCGCATCACCGAGCAGACCGCCGCCCGCGCCGCGCAGATCACCGAGCGCACCGGCACCGCGCCCTGCCTGGCCACCGTGCTGGTCGGCGAGGACCCCGCCTCCGTGACGTACGTACGCATGAAGCAGAACCGCTGCGCCAAGGCCGGCATCACCTCCCGCCACGTGGAGCTGCCGGCCGAGACCACCACCGAGGAGCTCGTCGCCACCATCACGGCGCTCTCCCAGGACCCGGAGATCAGCGGGATCCTGCTCCAGCACCCGGTGCCGCACCACATCGACGAGCGCGCCGCCTTCGAGGCCATCGCCCCAGGCAAGGACGTCGACGGCGTCACCATGCACTCCTTCGCCGCCATGGGCTTCGGACTGCCGGGCTTCGTCTCCTGCACCCCGGGCGGCATCATGCGGCTGCTCGCCGAGTACGACGTGGACCTGACCGGCAAGCACGCCGTGGTCGTCGGCCGCAGCGCCATCCTCGGCAAGCCGGCCGGCATGCTGCTGCTCGAACAGCACGCCACGGTCACCTACTGCCACTCGCGCACCCAGGACCTGTCGTCCATCGTCCGCCAGGCGGACGTGCTGGTCGCCGCCGTCGGCAAGGCCGAGTTCATCCGCGGCGAGGACATCAAGCCGGGCGCCGTGGTCCTCGACGCCGGCTACAACGAGGGCAACGTCGGCGACGTGCACTTCCCGTCGGCGGCCGAGCGCGCCTCGCTGATCACCCCGGTCCCGGGCGGCGTCGGCCCGATGACCATCGCCGTCCTCCTGGAACAGACGGTCACGGCAGCCGCCACCCAGGCGGGCCTCGACCTGTCCTGAGGCCTCCCCGGCCGGCGTGATCCGCGCCGGCCGCAGCACGCCCGAGGCCGCGGACGGCACGCATTACCCGGGAGGTAATCGACCCGCGGGCGAGGCGGCGACAGAGTGGGGGCATCGGGTTCCGGGGTGGCGCACTCCACTCCGGGGCCCGGGTCCTCGTCCCCGCTTCGACCTCGATGGAGGCTGGTTCCCATGTCCGCGACCCTGCTCGGCAGCATCGCCCGGACCACCGATCCGCAGACCGTGCTCCGCCGGTTCCTCGCCCTGGACGCCGTGGTGACCGGCGCCAACGGGCTCGCGTACGTCGCCTTCTCGGCGCCGCTCGGCCGGCTGCTCGGGGTCGGGCAGGGGCTCCTGCTCGGGCTGGGCGTCCTGCTCGCGGTGTACGGGGCCGCGGTCGGGTGGCTGGCCGCGCGGCGACAGCCGCCGGTGCTCGCGGTGCGGGCCGTGATCGAGACCAACTACGCCTGGGCCGCCCTGAGCCTGCTCGCCCTGCTGGTGTGGTTCTCGCCGACCGCCGCCGGGACCGCCTGGATCCCGGCACAGGCCCTCACCGTCGCCTCCTTCGCCGTGCTGCAGCAGCTGGCGCTGCGCTCAGTGAGCCAGTGAGCGCAGGTACTTCACCGTCGCCGGGTCGGCCGGGAGCATCGTCTCGATGGCCAGCTCGGCGACGGTCACGTCCATCGGCGTGTTGAAGGTGGCGATGGACGACACGAACGACAGCAGCTGCCCGTCGTGCTCGATGACCAGTGGCAGCGCGAAGTACGGCACCGGCTCCTCCGGCGCGGTGTCGCCCGGCCGGTCCGCCACCGGGTAGGCGGCGACCTCCTCGTACAGGGCGCGCAGCGGCTCCGACCGGGCCAGCGCGATCTGCCGCTCCATCTGGGCGAGCAGGTGTCCGCGCCACTCCTTGAGGTTGTGGATCCGCGGAGCCAGGCCCTCCGGGTGCAGGGTGATCCGCATGGCGTTCAGCGGCGGGGTCAGCAGGTGCTCCGGCAGCCCATCCAGCAGCATGGTGATGCCGCGGTTGGCGGCGACCACCGTGTACGTGCTGTCCACGACCAGCGCCGGGTACGGCTCGTAGCCGGTCAGCAGCCGTTCCAGCCCCTCCCGCAGGGTGCCCAGCGACGGGTCGTCCAGCGGGGTCTGGGCGTAGTGCGGGGCGTAACCGGCGGCCAGCAGCAGCGCGTTGCGCTCGCGCACCGGCACGTCGAGGCGGTCGGCGAGCCGCAGCACCATCTCCTCGCTCGGCCGGGACCGGCCCGTCTCGATGAAGCTGATGTGCCGGGAGGAGGAGTCGGCGCGGCCCGCCAGCTCCAGCTGGCTGATGCCGCGCCGCTCCCGCCAGGTGCGGAGCAGGGATCCGACGGAGCTCGTGGTGGTCATGCTCCCGACGGTAACCGAGGGGGGACGGGCGGGGCTCAGCCCAGGTCGAACACGTTCCGCAGGCCGAGACGGTAGCGCCACTGGTCGTGCCGCTTGAGCTCCTCGATCTCCGGCGCCCGGTACAGCTTCTTGACGGTGCACCGGGGCTCGGACGAACCGTCCCGGTCCAGCAGGGCGTTGACGGCGGCCCGCGCCGAGGCGTTCGCGCCCTCCATCGTCGCCAGGTCGATGTCGACGGCCACGAAGTCCCCGCTGAGGAAGAAGTTCGGGATGCGGGTGCCGGCCGACGGCCGGTGGTGGAAGGTGCCCGTGGGGTGGATCAACAGCTCGTCCTGGTTGGTGGGGTTCGGGGTGCCCAGCCCGTCCACGCCCGGATCCAGGAACCAGGAGTGCAGGGTGCTGTCGCGCAGCAGGGTCCGGCCGCTGTCGTTGAGCGAGGCCTTCAGCTGCGCCCACACCTCGCGGGCGACCTCGTCCCGGGTGCACTGCTTGGCCGTCTTGCCGTACAGGATCCCCGGCTTGTCCCACTCCGAGATGTCCACCGACAGGCAGTCCACGGCGGCGCCGTCGCCGTAGTCGGCGGGGAAGTCGCGGGCCGGCCAGTGCTCCGCCTGCTGGATCGCCGTCAACGACCAGGGCGAGTCGATGCAGTTGAGGTGGCCGTGGACCAGCGGGGCGCGCTCGGTCAGATAGAACTGGATGCCGGTCATCCAGTCGGTCTGCAGCTTGTCGCAGCGCCCCAGCATCGGATCGGCGGCCCGCAGGGCCGCGCCCCAGGTGCGGCGGGCGTGCTCGACCGGCAGGGCGGACACGTAGTGGTCGGCGGTGACCGTCTGCCGGGCCCCGGCCGGGTCCTCCACGGTGACCCCGCTGACCCGCCCGTCCCCGTACAGCACCTCGCGTACGGTCCAGCCGATCCGGAACTCCACGCCCAGGGAGCGCAGATGGGCCTCCCACGGGTCGATCCAGGCCTCGTTGGTGGGCAGGTTGAGGATCCGGTCCGGCGGGCCGTCCGCGCCCCGGCCCAGTGCGTTGAAGACGAAGGCCTCGCCGAGGGTGCCGACGGTCCGGGTGGAGGCTTCCTCGGCCTTGGTGGCCACGATGTTGCGGGTGACTCCGATGGCGAGGATCCGCTGGTACTCGGCGGACATCCGGCCCGCCCGGGTGAACTCCCACCAGGGGGTGCGCTCCCAGACCTCGTCGCGCCGCTCGTCGCAGCTGGTGAGGAAGACCAGGGCGCGGTCGACGAAGTACGCCGTCTCGTGCAGCGGCAGCCGCACCAGGGTCTGCAGGATGCCGGTCAGGGCGCGGCGGATCTCGTCCGGGGTGAGTACGGCCGGCGCGTGGTCCTGCCAGGGGATGGGGGCGCGCAGGTCCTCGCGGCCGCCGGCCCGGGCGAACATCATCTCGCGCGGGGCGACCAGGTTGTCCCACACGCCGTTGGCGTTGCCGGGGAAGGGGATGCGGCGCATCGTGTCCGGCAGGTTGTGGTAGATGCCGGGGATGAAGCGGAAGCCGTGCTCGGCGGGGAGCGGGCGGCGGCCGCCGCGGGCGCTGCCGGGTACGTCCATGCTGCGCGCCTTGCCGCCGAGGGCGCGGCGCTCGTACACGGTCACGGCGTAGCCGCGTTCGGCGAGTTCGTGGGCGGCGGTGAGTCCGGCCACGCCGCCGCCCAGTACGGCGACCCGGCGGGTGGCGCCGGTGCCGTCGGCCGACAGGGCCGTGGCGGCCGTGGCCGGTGCCGGTGCCGGCGCGGCGTCGGCCGGCCCGGCGGCGGCCAGGGCCCCCGCCGTTCCGGCTGCCGCGCCCGCCATGAACGTACGCCTGGAACTGCCTGTACGAGCCATTCCGTGCCCCCTCATTACCGCCGGTAACAGTCACGTCCGGCGCAGGAGCATAGGGGCGGCCCCCCTGTCGCGGAAGGCGCAGAAGCACCCGCCCGCACTATGGCGCGAAACCTTCCCTCCGCCGTGCGCTGTGGGAACCTTGACTGCACGTCACGGTCACGGACACGGTCATGGGTCGTGGTCGTGGTCGTGGTCACGGCCAGGGTTACGGTTACGGAGAAGGAGCCGCTGATGCCGAGTGAGCCGCTTTCGCAGAAGGAGATCGAGGACCGGTTGCGGGAACTCCCCGGCTGGGCCTTCGAGGACGACCGGATCATCCGTACCTACCGGCTGGGCACGCACTTCGCCGCCAGCGCCCTGGTCGCCCATATCGCTGCCGTCCAGGACGAGTTGGACCACCACTCCGACCTGACCCTCGGCTACAACACGGTCCGGCTGTCGGTGAACACCCACAGCGCGGGCGGCGCGGTCACCGAGACCGACTTCGAACTCGCTCAGCGGGTGGAGGGCATCGCGCCCGCCCACGGAGCGAGCTGACCGTGAAGCTGCTGGTCGACTACGACGCGGAGGCCGAGGCGTACGACGCGACGCGCGGCGGCCGCCCGCGCGCCGAGGCGGCCGCCCGCGCCGTCCTCGGCCTCCTCCCGCCGGACACCGCGACCCTGCTGGACCTGGGCTGCGGCACCGGCATCGTCACCACCCGGCTGACCCGGCCCGGCCTGCGGGTGTTCGGCCTGGACGCCTCGCCCGGCATGGCCCGGATGGCGGCCGGCCGCGGCGTCCCCGTCGCTCTGGCCTCGGCGGCCGCGCTGCCGCTCCCCGACGCGCGGGTGGACGCGGTCAGTGCGGTCTGGCTGCTGCACCTGCTGCGCGACCCCGGCGCGGTCGCGGCGGTGGTCGCCGAGGCGGGCCGCGTGCTGCGGCCGGGTGGAGTGTTCATCACCACCGTCGACAAGGACGCGGGGCACGACGTGGGCAGCGACGTCGACGAGGTGTTGGCCCCGCACCGGTGGGCCGGCGCGTCCGACGAGGCCGGGGCGGTCACGGCGTACGCGGCCGCGGCAGGGCTGCGGCCCTCCGGCCGGGCCCGCTTCCGCGGCCACGGCCAGGGCCGCACCCCCAGCGCGGTCGCGGCGGGCGTGCTGGCCGGCCGCTACGCCTCCCTGCTGGACCCGCACGGCACCGGTCCGACGGCGACGGAGGCCCTGGCGGCCCGTCTGAGAGCCCTCCCCGCCCCGGACACCCCGCGCGGCGAACCGACGTACGACCTGCGCGCCTTCACCCGGATCTGACCGGCCACAGGCCGCCGGACGCACCGACCGGGGCCCGGACCCCCGACCGGGGCCAGGACCCACCGACCGGGGCCAGGACCCACCGACCGGGGCCCGGCCGCACCGACCGGGGCCCGGCCGCACCGACCGGGGCCCGGCCGCCCCCACCGGGCCGGACCTCCCGACGGGTATCAGGCGGGCTGGAGGAGCCAGCCCTGGGAGGCGGCGTCGGTCTCCTCCCACTGGCGGGCGTACCCCTGCTCGTCCACGTCCAGCGGCAGCCCGCTGATGCACGCGATCAGCGAAACCACGCCGGGCGCGTCCAGGTGCTCCTCCAGCAGCCATTCCTGCGCGCCGAAGCCGTTCGCCTTCCACAGCTGGATCCGGGTGCCGCTCTCCGTGGCGGCACCCGCCACGTCCAGGCGTTTGCCGCTCAGCGCGTTCACGACGTGGCAGGTCCCCGCTCCCGGGTGCACCGGCACGATCTGCCACTGCTGCGCGCCCGGGACGGCCGGCGGGCCCTCCGGGCCCACCCGGACCCGCGTACCACTGCCCGTACGGCCGCCCTCAACTTCCAGTACCAGCCCGCTCGCCGCGTTCCGGAGCAGGTACACGCCCTCCACGCGCGTCCCCTTCAGACGTCGAAGACGGCCGGGTCGGGGCCGATCCGGCGGGCCGCCGAGCCGGTGCCCAGGGCGTCCAGCGCGGCCAGGTCCGTACCGTCCAGCTCGAAGCCGAAGACGTCCAGGTTCTCGCTGATCCGGGCCGGGGTCACGGACTTCGGGATCGCGATGACGCCCCGCTGCAGGTGCCAGCGCAGCACCACCTGCGCGGCGGACCGGCCGTGCTTCTCCGCCACGGCGGCGACCGCCGGCAGGGTCAGCAGTTCCTTGCCCTGGCCCAGCGGGGACCAGGCCTCGGTGGCGATGCCCAGTTCGGTGTGCACCGCGCGGAGTTCGGTCTGCGGGAACAGCGGGTGCAGCTCCACCTGGTTCACGGCCGGCACCAGCTCGCTCTCGGCACGCAGCCGGCGCAGATCGACCGGGCGGAAGTTCGACACGCCGACCGCCTTGGCCCGGCCGCTCGCGGCGATCTCCTCGAAGACCTTCCAGATGGCGAGGTAGTCCTCGCGCATCGGGCGCGGCCAGTGGATCAGGTACAGGTCCACGTAGTCCAGGCCCAGCTTCTCCAGCGAGGCGTCGAACTCGCGCAGCACGTTGTCGCGGTTCCACGTCTCGGACGGGCCGTTCCACAGCTTGGTGGTGACGAACAGCTCCTCGCGCGGCAGCCCCGAAGCGGCGACGGCCTTGCCGGTGCCCTTCTCGTTGCCGTAGATGGCAGCCGTGTCGATGCTGCGGTAGCCGGCCTCCAGCGCGGTTCCCACGGCCTGCTCGGCCTCGGCGTCCGGCACCTGCCAGACGCCGTAGCCGAGCTGCGGCATGAGCGTGCCGTTGTTGAGCTTGATCTTGGGGATCCCGGGGATGCCGGGGACCTGGTGGGCGTTGGCCTGAGTCACGTCTGGTCGTTCCCTCGCGGTCGGTGGGCGGTGGTCTGTGCCGTACTCCCGCCGACAACCGGCCGCAACACCGGCCTATTCCCGCAACGGCCGCCCCTCGCCCGGGCGGCACCTGCGACGGCAAGGCACCCTCTAGGGTGCGGAGCCCAGGTAGGCCTCACGCACCAGCGGGTCCGCGCGCACCGCCGCCGGCGGACCCTCCGCCAGCACCGTACCCAGGTCCAGGACCACCACCCGGCTGCACAGCTCCATCACGAAAGCCACGTTGTGCTCGACCAGCAGCACCGCACAGCCCTCCTCGGCCAGCCTCCGCACCACCGCCGCCAGCTGTTCCCGCTCCGGCGCGGACATCCCCGAGGCCGGCTCGTCCAGCAGCAGCACCCGCGGCGGGTCGGCGATGGCCCGCGCCAGTTCCACCATGCGCGCCCGGCCCACCGGCAGCCCGGCCGCGTACGTCCCACCCAGCGCGGAGAGCCCGCAGCCGGCCAGCACCTCCCCGGCCCGGGCGCGCCGCTCGCGTTCCCGGCGGCGCCGGTCCCGGATGCCGCCGCCCCGCCACTCCTGGGCGACGAGCAGCTGGTCGGCCACGCTGAGCTGGCCGAAGAGCTGCTGCCGCTGGAAGGTCCGGCGCATGCCGTGCCGGGCCCGCCAGACGGGGGAGCGGCGGGTGATGTCCGCCCCGTCCAGCAGCATCCGGCCCCGGTCCGGCCGCCGGATCCCGGACAGTACGTCGAACAGGGTGGTCTTGCCGGCCCCGTTGGGCCCGATCAGCCCGCACACCTCCCCGGCGCGGATGCCGACGGACACGTCGGTGAGTGCCCGGATCCCGCCGAACCGCACCCCGATCCCGGCCGCCTCCAGCACGTACGCACTGCTCTCGCTCATCGGGACATCCCCAGGTAGGCCTCGGTCAGCCGGTCCGTCTCCACCTCGGCGCGCGGGCCGCACCAGGTGACCCGGCCCTGGGCGAGGTAGGCGACGGTGTCGGCGATGCCGAGGATCTCCGCGGCCTTCTCCTCCACCAGCAGCAGTGCCGTCCCGGCGTCCCGGAGCTCGGTGAGCAGCACGTACACCTCGTCCACGATCCGCGGGGCCAGGCCGAGCGAGGGCTCGTCGGCGATGAGCACCTCGGGCGGGCGCTGGAGCAGCGGGGCGAGGGCGAGCATCTGCTGCTCACCGCCGGACAGCGACCCGGCGGGGACGCCGCGCCGCTCCGCGAGGCGGGGGAACCGGTCGTAGACGGCGGTGCGGGCGTCGGCATCGTGCAGGTACAGGGCGAGGTTCTCCTCGATGGTGAGGGCGGGGAAGATGCCGCGGCCCTCGGGTGCGAGGAGTACGCCGGCCCGGGCGCGGCTGACCGGCCCGTCGCGGGTGGCGTCCCGGCCGCCGATCCGCACGGTGCCCTCCGTGACCGGGAGGAGGCCGGCGGCGGTGCGGCAGGCGGTGCTCTTGCCGGCGCCGTTGGGGCCGAGCACCGCCAGGATCTCGCCGGGGCGCACCGCAAGGTCCACCCCGTGCAGAACGAGCCCCCCGTCGTACCCGGCACGCACCCCCCGCAACTCGAGCGCAGCCTCGCCGACACCCGGCGGCTGCGCGGGGCCTTCCCCCACCCCGCCCCTTCCCGAAACCGGGCTCTGCCCGGACCCGCGCCGCAAACGCCGGCGGGGCTGGGCGGGAACCGCCCGGCGGGCTGGATTGCCGTAGGCAACTCCAGCCCCGCCGGCGTTTGAGGCGCGGGGGTCCGGGGGCGGAGCCCCCGAAGGCGGGGTCCGGGGCGGAGCCCCGGTTACGGGAAGGGGCGGGGTGGGGGACGAGCCGCCCGCAGGGCCGCCCCCACCCCCGACAGCCGGCTCCGGGACGGGGCCGCGCTCCGCAGTGAGCGCCGCCCGCCGCCTGGCCCTTCGTACGGCCACCGCCGCGCAATACCCGTCCGGATCGTTCGCCAGCGCCAACCCCGCCAGCCCGAACAGGATCACCGGCAGGTGGGCCGACTCGGTCACGTAGTCGGCGAACAGCGTCGGCATCACCGCGAACACCAGCCCCGCCACCACTGCGTACTGCGGCCGCCGCACCCCCGCCGCGACCGCCACCGCCAGCCAGACCAGCCCGGTCATCGCGGTGAAGTCGGTCGCGGTGATGCGGGTGTTGTACGAGGCGTACAGCACGCCCCCGAATCCGGCCAGCCCGGCCGACACGGTGAACAGCAGCAGCTTCGTGCGCAGCACCGACACGCCCGAGGCCATCGCCGCGGCCGGAGCGGACCGTACGGCGAGCATGGCGCGGCCCGCCGGAGAGTGCCGCAGGGCGGTCAGGGCGGCCGCCACCGCGGCGGTGACCAGCACCAGCGCCACGCCCAGCGCCCGGTCGTCGCTCAGGTCCACCGGCCCGATCACCGGCCGCGGGATCACCCACCCCGAGTCGCCGTTGCGCAGCCAGCGCAGCTGGAACAGCACCTGGTCGGCGAGGAAGGCCAGCGCCAGGGTGGCCAGCGCGAGGCTGCGCCCGCCCAGCCGCAGCGCCGGCAGGGCGACCAGGGCGCCCAGCAGTGCGGCCGCGCAGGTGCCGACGGCGAGCGCGGCGACGAACGGCCAGCCCCGGCTCATCAGCAGCCCGGCGACCAGGGCCGCGCCCGTCACGAACGTGGCCTGGGCCAGCGACACCATCGCGCCGAGCCCGGTGACGACGGTGAAGGACATGAACACCAGGCCGATCGCGAGGCCTTGGGCGAGCAGCCCGCTCCAGAAGGGGGTGGTGACGGTGTAGAAGGCGGTGCACAGCAGGACTCCGCCCGCCGCCCACACCCCCCACCGCCGCCCCCACGACGCCGCGGCCAGATGGTCGAGCGGTGCTTCGTCGGCCGCCGCGGTGCCGGCCGCCCGCTGCCGCCGGGTGAGGACGAGCAGCCCGCCGAACAGGATGAGGAAGGGTACGGCGGTCCGGAACCCGGTGATCCCCTCGGCGAAGGTGGCGTACCCGGCGACCAGGTTCTGCAGCACCCCGAGGCCCAGCCCGCCCGCGAAGGCGAGCGGCACGGAGGCGAACCGCCCGATCACGGCCGCGGTGGCGGACACGAACAGGAACAGGGTGAAGTCGTGGGCGGAGAGCCCCAACAGCGGGGTGGCGAGTACACCCGCCAGCCCGGCCAGCCCCGACGCGATCATCCAGGCCAGCGAGGACAGCCGGTCCGCGCTGATCCCGCGCAGTTCGGTCAGGGAGCGGTTGTCGACGGCGGCCCGCAGCTGCAGCCCGAGCCGGGTGTGCCGGAGCAGCACCCACAGGGCGACGGCGACCACCGCCGTCACCACCCAGGTGATCAGCTGGTCGGAGTCGATGCCGACCCCGTCCGCGATCTGCCAGGACTTCGCCGGGCTGGGCCCCACCCCCGGCAGCCCGAACTGGTTCTCGGCGGGTTTCACGGGCGCGCCCGCCTCCGCCAGCAGCTCCACCAGCCACAGTCCGGCCGCCGGCAGGGCCACCAGCAGCCCGATGGTGGCCACGATCTGCGCCGTCTCGCCGACCCGCGCCAGCTTGCGGAACATCAGCCGGTCCAGCCCCCAGCCGAGGCCGGGGGCCAGTACGCACACCACCAGCAGGGCGGCCGGCACCGCCGGCCAGCCCAGCCCCGAGTGGAGTTCGTAGAAGGTGAGCGCGGACACGTACGCGGTGGCTCCGTGCGCGAAGTTGAACAGCCCGGACGCCGAGTACGACAGCACCAGCCCGGTCGCGAGCAGGGCGTACAGCGCGCCGGAGACCAGGCCGCTCAGCACGAAGACGAGCAGATCTCCCATGGGTGCGGACCCCTGCCCCTACTTGAAGGGGATGGGCTCGTGGCACTTGAAGGGGACGGAGACCTGGTACGCCCCGTTCTTCAGCACCACCAGCGCCCCGCAGCCGAAGCTGTCCTTCTGCCCCTTGGGCAGGCTCCGGTCGCCGACCAGGGTGCCGGTGTCGGAGAAGCCCTGCGCGGCGGCCTGGAAGGACTCCACGGTCAGTTCCTTGCCGGCCTTCTGGGCGATGGACAGGAACAGGTCGGCCGACATGTAGCCGGTCAGCATGTGCATGTTCAGCGGCACTTCCTTGCCGCCGGCCGCCGCCTTGATGTCGGCCTTGAACTGCGCCATCTTCGGGTTGTCGGACTCGAAGGGCTCGAACTGCAGCAGGACGTGGACCCCGTCCAGGGCCTGCTTGGTGGCGTCCTTGGCGAGCAGGCCCGGGTCGTAGTCGGTCGGATCGGACAGCACGCCCTTGAAGCCGGCCCGCTTGAGGGCGGTGAACAGGCCGATGTTGTTGGGCGTCTGCATGACCGAGATGACGGCGTCCGGTGCCTTGCCGCCGTTGCCGGAGAGGATGTCCTTCACGTACGCCGACCAGTCGCTGGGGACGGCGGTGGCGGGGACGCTCGCCTTGGCGTAGGCCACCGTGAAGCCGGCGCTGGCGAAGCCCTGCTGGAAGGTCCGGATGCCGAACTTGCCGGCGTCGCTGTCGTTGGCGATGACGGCGACGGACTTGCCCCGGGCGCCGCCGAGGACGGTGGCGATGCCTTCCGGCCAGGTCTGGTTGAGGGTGCCTCCGGGGGAGGGGACCAGGCAGCCGTTGAACCCGTAGATGTACTTGGGGCCGCAGAAGGACGGCAGGGTGCCCCAGCCGAAGGTGGGGACCTTCTCCTGCTCGAGGAAGTCGGCACCGGAGAAGGTGACGGAGCTCATCGGGGCGACCGCGAACACCTTGTCCTGCTGGACCAGTTTGCGGGCGGCCGCGTTGTTCTTTCCGGGGTCCTGGCCGTCGTCCTCCGCGCCCAGGTAGTCGATCTTCCGGCCGTGGACGCCGCCTTCGGCGTTGGCTCTCAGGTAGCGGGCCTTGGCGCCGAGGTCGGTGTCCTTCTTGCTGTAGCCGCTGCTGGTGGTCATGGACACGATTCCGCCGACCTTGATGGAGTCGGCGGTGATGCCGCGGGTGTTGCCGGCCGAGGGCTGCCCCGGCTTGCCGGGGCGGGTCCCGTTGTCGGAGGCGGAGTTGCAGGCGGAGACGAGGGCGAGCGCCGCCGCCGCGGCGGCCAGGGTGCGGATCGGTCGCAACATGTTCGGGTACCCCTCCGGTCGGAATTCCCGCATTCTGTGTGCGACCTGACGAACCGTCAAGAACTCGTGCAGTTGTAATTGACGGCACGTCAGATGATGGGTGGGGCGGGGGGACCGCTGCGGCGGGCCGGTGGAGCGGGGGTGCGTCAGGGCTGGTAGAGGGCGGCGATCTCGTGCGCGTACGCCTGCTCGATCGCCCGCCGCTTCAGCTTCAGCGAGGGCGTCAACAGCCCCCGCTCCTCGGTGAACTGCTCGGCCAGCACCCGGAACGAGCGGATCGACTCCGGCTGCGACACCCGGCTGTTGGCGGCCGTCACCGCCCGCCGCACCTCCGCCGACAGCTCCTCGTCCCGCACCAGCTCCGACGCGGCCATCTGCGGCCGCCCCCGCATCGACAGCCAGTGCGCCACCCCCTCCGGATCGAGGGTGACCAGAGCGGAGATGTACGGCCGGTCGTTCCCGACGAGCACGCACTGCGAGACCAGCGGATGCGACCGCACCCGCTCCTCCAGCGCACCGGGGGAGACGCTCTTGCCGTTGGAGGTCACCAGGATCTCCTTCTTCCGCCCGGTGATCGTGAGATAGCCGTCCTCGTCCAGCCGCCCCAGGTCCCCGGTGGCCAGCCAGCCCCCGCGCAACACCTCCTCCGTCGACCGCGGATCGTTGAGGTACCCGGCGAACACATGGCCGCCGTGCAGCCATATCTCCCCGTCCTCCGCGATGTGCACCGTACTGCCCGGGATCGGGCGCCCGACCGTCCCGTACTTCGTCGCTCCCGGCGGATTCGCCGTCGCCGCCGCGCACGACTCGGTCAGCCCGTACCCCTCGAACACGGTGATCCCGGCTCCGTCGAAGAACAACCCGAGCCGCCGGGACATCGCCGAGCCGCCCGACATCGCGTACCGGACCCGGCCGCCCAGCGCCTCGCGGACCTTCCCGTACACCAGCCGGTCGAACAGCTGGTGCTCCACCCGCAGCGCGGCCGAGGGCCCTGGCCCGGTGCCGAAGGCCTTCTGCTCGCGCGCCTCGGCGTACCGTACGGCGGCCTCCACCGCCCGGTCGAAGGGGCCGGTGCGGCCCTCCGCCTCCGCCTTGCGCCGGGCGGCCGCGAAGACCTTCTCGAACACGTACGGCACACCGAGCACGAAGGTCGGCCGGAACGCGGCCAGGTCGGGCATCAGCTCGGCGGCCGCGAGCACCGGCTGGTGGCCCAGCTTGACCCCGGACCGGACGGCGGCCACCTCCACCATCCGCCCGAACACGTGCGCCAGCGGCAGGAACAGCAGCGTGGACGGCTCCTCCCCGGGCCCGCCCGAGAACACCGACTCCCACCGCCGCACCATGGTGTCGGTCTCGTACATGAAATTGCCGTGGGTCAGCACGCAGCCCTTCGGCCGCCCCGTGGTCCCCGAGGTGTAGATCACCGTCGCCACCGCATCGGGCGTGACCGCCGCCCGGTGCCGGTGCACCACGTCCTCGTCCACGTCCGCGCCGTCGGCGGCCAACCGCTCCACCGCGCCGGTGTCCAGCTGCCAGAGCCGGCGCAGCATCGGCAGCCGGTCGACGACCGAGCCGACGGTCATCGCCTGGTCCTCGTCCTCCACCACGCAGGCGGTGCACTCGGAGTCGTACAGGATCCAGTGCACCTGCTCGGCCGAGGACGTCGGATAGACCGGCACCGGCTGCGCGCCGACCGCCCACAGCGCGAAGTCGAACAGCGTCCACTCGTACCGGGTCCGGGACATGATGGCGACCCGGTCGCCGAACCGCACCCCCTGCGCGAGCAGCCCCTTGGCCAGCGCGAGCACCTCGTCCCGCAGCTCCGCCGAGGTCACGTCCCGCCACACCCCGCCGGTCTTCCGCCCGAGCACCACCCGGCCGGGCTCCTGCCGGGCACGCAGGAACACCGCATCCGCCAGCCCCCCGGCGGGGGCGGCGGTGACCACGGGTGGAACGCTCAACTCGCGCAAGGGCTCCGCTCCTCTCCGTATCGGCGCGGTGACGCTACCGCCACACCCGCCCCCACCAGGCCCGTTCGCCGAAAACCTCCACGAGATCCACTCACCGCCGTGTGTGTGATCCCTTCCACCGTCCGGCCCCGGGGCCCGGCATGTCACCACGGACCCGGCCGCCGCCCGTGGTGCGCTGTCGGGCGTCCCTCCCCACGGCCGAACCGAAAAGGTGGTCATTGATGCACAAAGCACGCATCCTCGCCGTCGCCGTACCCTCCCTGCTCGCGGTGGCACTGGCAGGGGCGCCCGCCCAGGCCGCTTCCACCCTCCGCCCGCCCACCCCGCACTGCCTGTCGCCCGAGGGCGAGGACCTCAACGAGCTGTTCCACGTCAAGGAGCGCATCATCGGCCCGCAGGCCTGCCGGACGGCCTTCGCCAAGGAGAAATGGGTCCGGTCCTCGCCGGCCTGGGAGACGGCGCGCGACCGTGCGACGGCCGTGTACCCCGCGGGGTACGAGACCACCCTCAGCTCGATCGAGGACCTCAAGTCCAAGCTGGTGAGCGTCACGTACGTGCAGGACATCGGCACGCCCGGCGAGGAGGCCTTCACCTTCGGCAAGCAGAAGGTGCTGCGCACCGGGGTCGGCCCGACCGGATACCCGTACGCGGCGTTCGTCTCGCCGCCGTTCGAGCCCCTGGACATCGGCTCGCACACGTCGACGGTGTTCGTCACCCTCAGCGCGGAGCACTGCGACGGCCTGGGCACCGACCGGGAGGAGAACTGCCTGCCCGAGGGCACCACCGCCTACACCGGGGACGACCCCTTCGAGGTCATCCCGCGGCCCAGGGACCAGCACTCGCCGCACGACAAGAAGCCGGAGAACGGGAAGCCGGAGTACGGCAAGCCGGACCTCGGCATCCCCGAGTACGCGAAGCCGGATCTCGACATCCCCGAGTACGGCATCCCCGAGTTCTGGAAGCCGGAGCACGGCAAGCCCGAGCACGGGAGGCCGGACCACGGTAAGCCCGAGAACGGCAAGCCCGAGAACGGCAAGCCGGAGAACGGCAAGCCGGAGAACGGCAAGCCGGAGAACGGCAAGCCCGAGAACGGGAAGCCCGAGAACGGCAAGCCGGAAAACGGCAAGCCCGAGAACGGTAAGCCGGAGAACGGTAAGCCGGAGAACGGTAAGCCGGAGAACGGGAAGCCGGAGAACGGTAAGTCCGAGAACGGCAAGCCGGAGCACGGCGAGGCGGAGCACGGGAACTTCTGGCCCCTCGGCGCCTGACCGCTCCTCAACGCCTGACCGGCCCGCAACGGCCAGCGGTCCAGACGCTCACAGGCCGATAGGTCGATAGGTCGATAGCCCCACGGCCACACGCCCGCAGGCCCGCACGCTCAGCCGCCCGGCTGCTCAAGCCGGGCGGCTGAGCCGGTCGCCGCCCGACAGGATCGCCGCGGCCAGTGCGTCCGCGGCGGCCCCGCCCTGCGGTCCGCGCAGCAGCGCGAACTCGACCGGGCCCAGCTCGGGCAGGCCCGGCACCCGCACCAGGCCCGGCGGGATCAGCCCCCGCGTGTGCGCCATCACGCCCAGCCCGGCCCGGGCCGCCGCGACCAGCCCGCTCAGGCTGCCGCTGGTGCACGCGATGCGCCAGGCCCGGCCGTCCCGCTCCAGCACCTCCAGCGCCCGCGCCCGGGTGATCCCCGGCGGCGGGAACGCGATCAGCGGCACCGGGCGGTCCGCGTCCAGCCGCAGGCCCTCCGCCCCGATCCACACCATCCGGTCCCGCCACACCAGCCGGCCCCGCTCGTCGCCCGGACCGCGCCGCTTCGCCAGCACCAGGTCCAGCCGCCCCGCGTCCAGCCGCTCGTGCAGCGTGCCGGACAGCTCCACCGACAGCTCCAGATCCACCTCCGGATGCTCCTGCCGGAAGCCCTCCAGGATCTCCGGCAGCCGGGTCAGGACGAAGTCCTCCGAGGCCCCGAACCGCAGCCGCCCGCGCAGCCGGGTCCCGGTGAAGAAGGCAGCCGCCCGCTCGTGCGCGGCCAGGATGGTCCCCGCGAACCCCAGCAGCGCCTCGCCGTCCTCGGTCAGCTCCACGCGGTGCGTGTCCCGCAGGAACAGCGGCCGCCCGGTCGCCTCCTCCAGCCGCCGCACGTGCTGGCTGACCGTGGACTGGCGCACCCCGAGCCGGCCGGCGGCCTGCGTGAAACTGAGCGTCTGCGCAACGGTGAGGAACGTACGCAGCTGAACCGGGTCGTACATAGGTCTACCGTACGCCGCTCATCACGAATCCCGATGGCAGTCAGTGCGGTGAACGGGGTTCCCGATCACCGCCCGGCCCGCGACCATGGAGGGGACCGTGGACCGCCCCCGAAGCAAGTGAGCCGAGCACCACACATGCGCCGCCCGCAGATACCGGCCTGGCTGCCGCTGGACCCGTACATCCTGGCCCTCGTCGGCACCGTCGCCCTCGCCGCCCTGCTGCCCGTCCGCGGCACGGCGGCCACCGTCGCCGGAGGAGCCGCCACCGGCGCCGTCGCCCTCCTCTTCTTCCTCTACGGGACCCGCCTCTCCACCCGTGAGGCCCTCGACGGCCTGCGCCACTGGCGCCTCCACCTCACCGTCCTGACCTGCACCTTCGTCATCTTCCCGCTCCTCGGCCTGGCAGCGAAGGGCCTGGTCCCCACCCTCCTCACCGGCCCCCTGCACAACGGGCTGCTCTTCCTCTGCCTGGTCCCCTCCACCATCCAGTCCTCCATCGCCTTCACTTCCATCGCCCGAGGCAACGTGCCCGCCGCGATCTGCGCCGGCTCCTTCTCCAGCCTGGCCGGCATCCTCCTCACCCCCCTGCTCGCCGCCGTCCTGATGGGCGGCACCGCGGGCGGCTTCTCGACCGACTCCCTCCTGAAGATCGTTCTCCAGCTGCTCCTCCCCTTCCTCCTCGGCCAGGCCCTGCGCCCCTGGCTCGGCGACCTCCTGGCCCGCCGCAAGAAGGTGCTCGGGTACGTCGACCGGGGCTCGATCCTGCTCGTCGTGTACACCGCCTTCAGCGCGGGCATGGCCGCCGGGATCTGGCGGCAGGTCAGCCCGGCCCGGCTCGGCGCACTGATGCTGGTGGAGGCGGCCCTCCTCACCGTCATGCTGCTGCTCACCTGGTACGGGGCCGCCCGCCTCGGCTTCGGCCGCGCGGACCGGATCGCCATCCAGTTCGCCGGCTCCAAGAAGAGCCTGGCGGCCGGACTGCCCATGGCCAGCGTGCTGTTCGGCGCCCAGGCGAGCCTGGCGGTGCTCCCGCTGATGCTGTTCCACCAGATGCAGCTGATGGTCTGCGCGGTCCTGGCCCGCCGCCGCGCCCAGGACGCCGACCCCGAAGCCGACACCGGGGCCACCACCGACACCCGGGCCACCGCCGACACCGAAGACACCGCTCACACCGGGGGCACCGCCGACACCGGGGCCACCGGGAACCCCGGGAACACCGGCGGCAGTCTCCCCGATCCCCAACTCCCGCCCCACCGCGACACGGAGTCCGCGGATACCGCTACCGTGCGGTAGTGACCTGGATACGCCCCGCCCTCGCCGCCCACGGCCCCCGCCCCTGCACCCTGGTGGTCTGCCGCGGCTGCTGCTGCGGCACGTCCCGCAAGAACCCCGGTACCGACCACGCCGCCCAACTGGCCCGGCTCGAGGAGGCCGCGGCCGGCTCCGAGGGCCGACTGGCCGTCCGTACGGTCGACTGCCTCGGCCCCTGCGCGCAGGCCAACATCATCGTGGTCCAGCCCTCCACCGAGGCCCGCCGCCGCGGCGCCCGCGCCACCTGGTTCGGCTGGGTCCTGGACGACTCGGCCACGGACGACATCACGGCCTGGGCCCTGTCCGGCGGCCCGGGCAGCACCCCGCTCCCCCCGGCCCTCACCCTCCACCAGGTCGACCCGCCCACCCCGGCCCCCAACCCGGACCGCCCGAAGAAGCAGCGCCGCAAAGGCCGCTGACCCGAACACCACCCGCACGCCCCGGTCCGGCGGCCGGGGCCGGATGGCGAACAGCAGGGCGGGATGCCAGGCTGAGGAGAGAAGGCACAGCGCCGGGGCGCCCCTCCACACCGCTCGATACCACTGTTCGTGCTCGTGTTCGCGGGAGGTGGAACCTCCGTGAGAAGCCACGCATCACGCACCAGAACCGCACTGAGCCTGGCGGTGGCCGGAGTTCTGTCGGCCACGCTCGTACCCGTCACCGCGCCACCGGCCTCCGCCGTGCAGTGCCCTGCCGCAGGCGCCGATGCGGTCGTCTGCCTCATCAACGCCGAGCGCACGCAGCGCGGGTTGCCGGCCCTGACCGGCAACCCGGCCCTGACGAAGGCGGCCCAGCAGCACGCCGCCGCGGCCGTGCAGTTGAAGTGGTGGGGACCGGGGAAGGACTCGCACACCAACCCGCAGACCGGCTCGACACCGCAGAGCCGCATCAAGGCCGCGGGCTACTGTCCCAACCCCCGCTCCTGGGGCGTCGCCGAGATCACCTACACCGGATGGGGCGGCTCCGGCACCCCGAAGGCCGCCGTCAACTGGTGGATGAACATCAGCACATGGGGCCACCGCCAGACCATCCTCGACCCGTCACTGCGCGAGGTCGGCCGCTGGGCCCAGGCCGGTGCGGCAGATCCGGCCGGAGCGAATGCGAGCGGGGCCGGAACCTACGTCGTGACCTTCGGGCGCTGCCAGCAGTGATTCAGCTCGACGGCGTCGGGCCGTCCAGCGGAATGCGGTGTTCGCCCGCGTAGATGTTCATGTCGCCGCCCCGCAGGAAGCCCACCAGGGTCAGCCCCGATTCCAGGGCCAGGTCCACCGCCAGCGAGGACGGGGCCGATACCGCCGCCAGGACCGGGATGCCGGCCATCACCGCCTTCTGGGCCAGCTCGAAGGAGGCCCGGCCGGATACCAGCAGCACGGAGCCCGCCAGCGGCAGCAGGCCCGCCTGCAGGGCGCGGCCGACGACCTTGTCCACCGCGTTGTGCCGGCCCACGTCCTCCCGCAGGTCGAGCAGCTCGCCCTCGGCCGAGAACAGGCCCGCCGCATGCAGGCCGCCCGTCCGGTCGAAGACCTTCTGGGCCTCCCGCAGCCGGTCCGGCAGTTCGCCCAGGAGCCGGGCCGGAATCCGTACCGGGTCCTCGGCCAGGCCGCCGAACCGGGTCGCCGTACGGACCGCGTCCAGGCTGGCCTTCCCGCACAGGCCGCAGGACGAGGTGGTGTACACGTTCCGTTCGAGGGTGATGTCCGGCACCGGCACCCCCGCGGCCAGCTGCACGTTGACCACGTTGTAGGTGTTGGAACCGTCCTCCGCCGCGCCCTCGCAGTAGGTGACCGCCCGCACCTCCGACGCCGCCCCGAGGACCCCCTCGCTCACCAGGAAGCCCACCGCCAGCGCGAAATCGTCGCCCGGCGTCCGCATGGTGATGGCCAGCGGCCTGCCGTTCAGCCGGATCTCCAGCGGCTCCTCCGCCACCAGCGTGTCCGGGCGCACCCCGGCGGCGCCGCCCCGGATGCGTACCACGCGCCGACGCTCGGTGACCCGTCCCATGCCGATCAGTCCGTCCGTTCCGTGAATCGATCGGATCCGCGATGCCACCGCAGCCGCCCAAGCCGCCGAATGTGTCGGATCCGTCACCCGAGGCCCCCTGCGGGCCCGCGGCCTTCATTGTCCTTTACGCCAGGAAGGTCCTCAGGACTCTCCAAATTCCGGAGGCGGAATCCTGTCGGGTCACACGCACACGTACCCACCGGTAGCAGGCAAAGCTGGGTGATCCGACTGCCGACGAGGGGGGAAAGCGCCCATGACCGCTTCACGCGTGGTGGCGCTGGGGCACTACCAGCCCGCCGAGGTGCTGACCAACGACGACCTCGCCGCCATGGTCGACACCAACGACGAGTGGATCCGGTCCCGGGTCGGCATCAGGACGCGCCGGATCGCCGGCCCCGAGGAGCCGGTCGACGAGCTCGCCGCCCAGGCAGCCGGCAAGGCCCTGGCCGGCGCCGGGCTCACCCCCGACCAGATCGACCTGGTCCTGGTCGCCACCTCCACCGCGATCGACCGCTCCCCGAACACGGCGGCCCGGGTCGCCGCCAAGCTGGGCATGGGCGGCGCGCCCGCCGTGATGGACCTCAACGTGGTCTGCTCCGGCTTCACCCACGCACTGGCCACCGCCGACCACGCCATACGGGCCGGCTCCGCCACCCGCGCGCTGGTCATCGGCGCGGACAAGATGACCGCCATCACCGACTGGACCGACCGCACCACCTGCGTCCTGACCGGCGACGGCGCCGGCGCCGCCGTGGTCGAGGCCTGCCCGGACGAGGCGGCCGGCATCGGCCCGGTGCTGTGGGGCTCGGTCCCCGAGATGGGCCACGCGGTCCGCATCGAGGGCACCCCGCCGGTCTTCGCGCAGGAGGGCCAGTCCGTCTACCGCTGGACCACCAGCCAGCTGCCGCCGCTCGCCCGCAAGGTGTGCGAGAGGTCGGGGATCGCCCCCGAGGACCTGGCCGCGGTCGTGCTGCACCAGGCGAACCTGCGGATCATCGAACCGCTCGCCGCGAAGATCGGCGCGGTCAACGCGGTCGTCGCCAAGGACGTCGTCGACTCCGGCAACACCTCCGCCGCCAGCATCCCGATGGCCCTGTCCAAGCTGGTCGAGCGCGGCGAGGTGCCCTCGGGCGCCCCGGTCCTGCTGTTCGGCTTCGGCGGCAACCTCTCGTACGCCGGCCAGGTCATCAGCTGCCCTTGACCCCGCTCGTGACGGGCCGGCGCGCCTCCACCAGCAGCGTGCCGACCAGGACCGCCACCAGGGCCACCAGCTGCCAGGCCCCGCTCAGCCGGGTTCCCGCCGGGACGGTGGCCACCACCAGGACCAGCGCGGCCGCCCGGTACCGGACCGGCCCGATGTGCAGGGCCCGGCGGAACAGGATGTCCCCGGCCAGGTACAGCGCGACCCCGCCGGCGAGCGCCGCCGCCGGCCCCGTGTGCAGGTGCTCGCCCAGGTGGCCGATGGTCTTCTTCACCCCGGCGGCGAACGCGGCGATGCCGAGCAGCATGGGCAGGAAGGCGTAGTAGTACGCCAGCATCGCCAGCTTGAAACGCTGATCGGGCTCGGTCTCGGCGAACACCTCCTCCGCCCGGCCCTCGTCCCCGACGAAGTACATCCACCACAGGGCCGAGGCCACCGCCAGCGCCAGGAAGGCGCCCATGGCGATCCCGAAGGTCAGCGGCATCGAGCCCACACCGATGCCGATGGCGATCACCGACTCGCCGAACACGATGATCAGCAGCAGCCCGTGCCGTTCCACCAGGTGCGCGGCGCTCATCCCGCCGAGCTGCTCGCCGACGGTCTCCTCGGCGGTGTCGTCCCCGGTGGCCGCCGCCCGCCGCACGATGACCGGCGTCGCGAACTGCAACAGCAGGGCCAGCACCCACAGGGCCCAGGCCGGAGCCCCGTCGAAGAACCCGGCGGCCGTCACCGCCAGCGCGCACAGCAGGTTCGGCAGCCCGAACCACGCCACCCCCAGGCCGTGCGCCTGCATGAACAGCGCGCTGTGCACGAGCACCACGACCAGGTAGCCCAGCCCGAAGGCGACCCCGCCGGCCCCGAACGCGGTCGGCACGGCCAGCGCGCACACCAGGAACGCGCCCATCGCGAGCATCAGGGCCACCCGCCGGGCGTTGCTGTCGGGCGGCACCTGGTTGGTGAGGTGCGCGTAGCCGCCGTACATCCAGAACAGCACGGTGAAGATCACCAGGACCTGGCCGGCGCCCCGGAGACTGAGGTCGCCCGCGAGCAGCACGGTCAGCTGGGTGACGGTGAAGACGAAGACGAGGTCGAAGAAGAGCTCCAGCGTGCTGACCCGGCGCTCGGTTTCCATCAGTGGCTCCCCCTAGTCAGCGCAGCGACCTGACCACGGGATATGCGGTCGAGGAGCACTGCGAACCCCTGCTATTGTTGTCCATGTCGCCGCGGGAAACCGGGGCCGACCACCTGGTCCGGGTGGCGGAATGGCAGACGCGCTAGCTTGAGGTGCTAGTGCCCTTTATCGGGCGTGGGGGTTCAAGTCCCCCCTCGGACACAACAACGGCGAGGGTCGTGACCATCTGGTCACGGCCCTCGCCCGTTCTGCGTGCGGTGTGCCTGCGCCTTCATTCGGCCGGCAGCAGGTGCTGCGCCCGTTCCGGGAGCCGGAGGGACCATCGGAGCCGGGGTCGCAGGGCAGCCGCGGACAGGAGCCAGCCCGCGCGGGCGTGCGCGTCCCGGGGGTTCCGGCGCAGCTGGGCGGCGTACCGGGGGAGCGCGGTGGATGGGCTGCCCGCGCAGAGGTGCTCGTCGGCGGTCTTTGGGGCGTCGAGGCTGCCGGGCGGCAGGGCGTACAGGTGCACCCGGTCGTCGGACCAGAGTCCCTGTTCGAGGCTGCCGGTGACCGCTGTCGTTCCGGTGGCCGGGTCCCAGCTCAGGTTGCGCAGCCGCCACTCGACCAGATGGCTGCGGGCCGCGGCGCGGGCCCGGAGGACGACAGCCCGGTCCAGCGGACGCCTCAGCCACCCGTCCAGGGTGCCCGCCAGGCCGCGCAGTAGGCGCAGCCCCGCCGCGGTGGGCTGCCCGTGCCGCAGCAACGTGCTCACGGCGTACCGGCAGTGCAGGCGGCGCAGGGCGAACTGGAAGGCGGCCCGGTCGTGGTGGGGGCCGTCGAGCCGGTCGTGCCAGAACCCGGTGACGCCGGTGAACGCGTACGCGCCGTGCAGCAGCCCCGTCAGATGCCGGGGATCGGGACGCCACGGGCTGTAGTACAGCTCTGCCCGGTCGTCCTCGAGCAGGGGGAAAAGGTGCATCAGCGCGCCGAGCTTTCCGTGCTGCAGCTCATGGACGAGCGTCTCGGCGAACGTGAGTCCGTCCGGGGGGCGAGACACCAGCAAGGAGCCGTAGGCGTCCGCCGTGGACGCGCTGCGGACCGGCACACCTTCCGAGCCTGCCTTCGCGAGGACCCCTCCCCAGGGGACGATGCAGCGTACGTCGGCCAGCAGCGGCCGGCCGGGCCCGGGCGGGGGGCGCTCCGCGCACTCCTCGACCGCCTCGTCGAACACCTGCCGCCAGGCCTCGAACTCGTCGGGGTCCAGCGGGTCGGCGGGCACCGGGTCGTCGAGGGCCCGGTACGGGTCGAGGTCGTCGAGCACCACCTTCCCGTGCCGGTCCACCGTCCGCAGGGCGAGCCAGGTGGCGGAGCGGCCGGGCAGCAGCGGTTCGACGGTCGTGGTGGAGCCGGCGACACGGAGGTGCAGGGAGCTGCCCCGGATTGTGGCCCGGGCCGTGGTGTACCCGGGCCCTGCCGTGTCTGCGCGGGCCAGGCCGAGCGTCGGCAGGGCGATGTCCCCGTCGCGGACGGGGACATCGATGACGGTGTCGATGCCGGCCCGCAGGCAGGCGACCACGGCGAGAGCGTGCAGATGCCCGGCATCCACCCATAGGGGCGGCCCGCCTGCCGTGCCGTGCAGACGTCGCAGGAGGTGCGCGATCCAGCTGCCGGTCTGCGGTGAGGCCAGCAGCTCCTCCACGGCCGAGGGCCGGTGCCGGGCGGCCCGGCCGATGATCTCCCAGGCGGCAGCGGCGGCCGGCAACGGGCCGAGCGATCCCGGTCGTTCCTCCAGCAGATCGAGGAGTTCGCCGAGGAGGAGCAGCCTGCGCGTCCGCTCGCCGCGGTACAGGAATGCGGACTCGTCGGCCGTCCCACCCCCCGAGGCGAGGGCGTCGAACCCCGCACCGGTGAGGGTGAGGTGTCGCCGCGCTCCATCGGCGACCGTCACTCCGCCCTGCCCGGCGGTGTGTCCACGGCGGCTCGGCCGCGGCCTCGTCGCACCTCGTCGAGCAGGCGGGAAGCCCGTAACGACCGCGGGACGGATCGCAGGGCGAAGATCTCGACTCGGTCCAGATCGGCCAGGTCCGACGTCAGGGCGTCAGTGCGCACCGGCTCGTCCACTCAGGGTCCCCCAATTCGTGCCGTGTCCTGACGTGTTCCCCATCATGGCGAAGCCCAATCGGAGGCGGAACCCCTCGTGATCATCGAGGTCGGCTCTGCTGCCCGGCCTCATACGCGAGGATGGCCGATTCCAGCCCGGCCGCCAGGGTTTCGTCCGGGTCGAGCAGGGTCACCGCGTCGTACCAGAGCCAGAGTCCGCCCGGTAGCCGCCGCAGGGCCACGTACACGGCCGTCACGTCCGAACGCGGGTCGCTGCCCCGGTTCATGGTCTGTACGGCCGGGGTGTCCAGCAATCTGACCATCAGCTCGCGCTTCGACGGATCCATCATGAACGGGTAGGCGAGCAGCGCGTCCAGCAGATCAGCCCTGGCCCGCAGGGGGCGCCTGGCGGGTGCGGACCCGGGGACCGGGTGGCCGGCGGCCACGGCGGGGGAGGGGGCGGAGCGGAGGATCTCCGTGCGGTCGGGGCCGTGCAGCACCAGCCGGGGCAGCTGGCCGGTGTGTCCCTCGAGGCGGAGTGCGGCCATCCGTTCGCGCACCGTGCCGAACAGCGCATCGGTGTCGGCGGGCCCGGCGGCCGCCCCGACCTCGGTCCGGTCCTGGAGTGTGTCGAGTACGGCGGCGGAGAACAGACCGGTCGCGCGGACCGGATCGTTGGCGGCCCGCTGGCCCCGATCGGCTGCCAGCATCAGCACCTGGTCGTGGACGTTCTCCCGCCCGCCGGCGGGCAACTGTTCAGCGGGCAGGGAGTGCCGGTGTGCGTGTTCCTCCGCGAACGTCTGGCAGGCGTCCACCACCCAGATCTGGCGGGCGAAGCCGGGAACGGCATCGCTGGACAGGAGGCGCCGCGCGGATTCCAGGTCCAGGTTGCGCTTGTCGGAGACCGTGGCGTCGGCGGTGTACAGGCGGATGTACTCGTCTTTGTCCAGGACGCCGTGCCCGCCCCACCAGACCCACAGCAGGTCGCCGTCGAGTGCGGGCAGGCGGTGGACCAGGTCGTGCCGGAGGGACCTGTGGTCGGCAGGCCCGTGGGAAGCCTGCGGTGTGAATCCCGCGGTGGGCGCGAGGTGCAGCAGAATGTTCCGCTCCGGCACACCGCGGGCGAGCAGCCAGTCCCGGAAGCGCAGGGCGTCCCGGGCCGGGCCGGGCAGGTCCCACGAGGGGCCGGCGGCGTACCGCTCGATGCCGACGACCAGGGCGAAGACCCGCTCGGGCGGCGGAGTGGTCACCTCAGTCCCCCCGCGATGGCCGTGTAGACGGCGGGATTGGTCCAGTAGGCGCTGTGGGAGGCGGGGAAGGGCTGGCGGTTGTCTATGAGGATGTCGTGGACCCGGCCGGGGAACAGCGAGCCGCCGACGTGCGAGAGAAGGTCACGGCGGTCGTAGAGATTCAGCCATGCCGGGAAGTGGCCGGGAAGCGCCGACGGATGGCCGAGACTGGGCAATGCCCCGATCTCGTACAGGAAGGGAGCCTGGGACCCGACGGTCACCAGAAGCCGCACCTGCGGATGAGGATCGCGTACGAGGGTGTCGAGCGCGATGATGCCGCCCAGGCTGTGGCCGACGATCGCGACCGGGCCTTCGAGGCCCGCCAGCACCTTCCGCAGCCCGGCCCGTACCGGCTCGCCGTGCGCGAGGTAGCGCAGTACGTCGCCTGCGGCCGGGTGCGCGGCCTCGGTCAGGGCTCGTCGGCGGCTCACCGCGTACCCGGAGGCGACACGGGCGACGGGCTGCAGCAGGAACGAGCCCAGACCCCGGTCCGAGCCGGCGGCCGGAGCCCCCATGGCGGTCGCGAGCTGCTCCACGGCCCGGTCGCGCATCTCCCCGTCGGGGATGACCGGTACGTCCGCCTCGAGCAGGTCGCGCAGGCAGGTCGCAGCGACCGCGCGGGCCAGCACCCGCTCCAGGACGCCGCTGCCGGCGTCGGCCAGCACCGGGGCGGCGCGGCCGAGCAGCGGGCTCCGGGCGACCTCGGAGGCTGCGCGGCGGATCCCCGGCAGGGCAGTGTCCTCGACGGACGGCGAGGCGCCCAGACGGGCGAGCAGCCGGCGGGGGAGCTCGGCCGGGTGGACGGCGCCCGGCGGGAGTTCGGCGGCCGGTCCCGCGGGCGCCCGGCCCGCGGCGGCGGCCGCCGCGAGCTCGCCCAGCGGGTCCCGGTACAGCAGTTCCCACAGCCGGGTCTCCTCGTCGAGGTCCGGTTCCGGCGTGGACCGCGAGGCGCCGTCGGTCTCGGCCGGCAGGCTCGCGCCGTCAGCGGCGAGGCGCGCGCCGTGTTCCGTACCCCAGTAGTAGGGGACGACGGTATGCCCGGAAATGCTCCCGGAGAGCCCCTCGCCGAAACGCCGGATGAGCTCGGAGAACCCGGTCTCCCGAACTCCCGTGCCATGGACGAAAACAACTGCTGTCATGCGCTCCCCCAGCGATAACGCACCGTCAGTTTGGTTGTATTCTCGGAAAGATACTGTGCCGGACGTCGTCCGTACCTCCCTACCGCAGAGGGACCACATGAGCTCGGACGCGATGATCACGCATTTCGTCGGCGCGGCCGCGGTCGTCATCGTCGTGGCCCATGTCTCCGGATGGGTGGCACGGCTGCTCCGCCAGCCCGTCATCGTGGGACAGCTGGTCGCCGGTATCGCCCTCGGGCCGACCCTGTTGGGAACCCTCGCCCCGGAGGTTTCGCGGCAGCTGTTCCCCTCCGAGATCGACCCGATGCTGAACGCCCTGTCCCAGCTCGCCCTGGTCGTCTTCCTCTTCGGAGTGGGGTACGAGCTGGACCTGTCGATCCTGCGGCAGCGTGCACGCACCGTGGTGACCGTCTCCCTGGCCGCCTTCCTCGTCCCCATGGCTGCAGGCGCCTGTGTGGCGCTGCTGTTCCAGGAGGAGCTCGTACGGCTGGGCGCCCCGGCGGGAATGCCGCTGTCCGCCGTGCTTTTTCTGGGCGTGGCCCTGTCGATCACCGCGGTGCCGGTTCTTGCGGCCATACTCCGGCAGAACGGTCTCGCGGGAACGCTGCCCGGAGTGATCGCCATGGCAGCGGCAGGACTCATCGACGTGATGGGCTGGTCGGTTCTCATCGGCGCGCTCCTCGAGGCGGGCGATCACAGCGGCCTGCACTGGGCCGGGCGGCTTGCCCTGGTCGTCCTGTTCACCGCGGCGATGCTGCTCGGTGCCCGGCCGCTGCTGCGCCGGTTGCTCTGGCGCAGGCATCTGGACGCCTCCTACAAGCTGGCGGTGCTGGTCGGTTTCGCCTGTGCCTCAGCCTGGGTGACCAGTGCCCTGGGCCTGCACGTGATCTTCGGTGCCCTACTGGCCGGGGCGGTGGTGCCGCGGGGCGAGGGCGGGATGCTGGAACCCGAGCTGGTGCGGCCCCTGAACGACGTCGCGGGGCTGCTGCTGCCCTTCTTCTTCGTGATCTCGGGTGCCAAAGTCGCGGTCGGTTCGCTGGACACCTCGGCTCTGGTCGTCCTGCTGCTGGTCACGGCCCTCGGCGTGCTGGCCAAGGTGGGCAGCGGCATGGGAGCGGCCCGCCTGTGCGGGGTGGGCCGGGACGACGCCCGCACCATCGGCGTGCTCCTGAGCGCACGCGGCCTCACCGAGCTGATCGCGCTCAACGCGGGCCTGCAGGCCGGCCTGATCGCGGGACCCCTCTTCACCGTGTTCGTCCTGATGGCCCTGGCCACCACCATCGCCACCCAGCCCCTGCTCGCACTGGTGCGATGGCTGGCCTCCCGCCCCGGACGCGAGCCCGATGGTGACGCAGGAGAAGGAAGCCGGGAACGCGCGGGTCCGGTCCCGACCTCCGTCCCCGGCTCCCCCTGATACGAGCGGTGCACGGGACGGGGCCGGAACTCGCCGGCCCCGTCCTCCGACTGCTACAGCGGCATCGGCGCGATGTCGCACTCGATGCGGCGGTGCGCCTTGGCGGCCTCCAGCCAGTAGTGGCCGGCACGCACGGCACGCGACAGCGTGGCCACCGCCGTGGTGTGCAGCTCGTCCGCCTCCCGGCCCCGTCCGAGCCCTCGCAGGTCCAGCGCCAGGTTGGCCCGGCAGCACTGGGTCACCGGGTGATCCGGACCGCAGACCTCCTCCAGACCCGCCAGAGCCGCCGAGTCCACCTCGTGCGCGGCGGCGAAGTCGAGTCGCGCGTAATGGTTGTTGGCCATGCTCAGGTCGCCGATGAGGGTGGTCACGTGCCGCTCGCCCAAGGTGGCGCGCAGCCGCTCGCCCGCCTCCACGTCCAGCTCCTCCGCCCTCGCGTGCCGCCCCCGGGCCCGCTCGGTGGCCGCCAGATTGATCATGGCGGCCAGTGAGAAGGGATGGTCGGGGCCAAGCGTCGCACGGTAGCGGCGCACGGTGTCCTCACCGAGCTCCTGCGCGGAGTCCAGGTCCCCGCGCAGCCGGCGGTCGACCGAGACGTTCATGGCGGTGGCCAGCGTGTCACGGAAGTCCAGACCGTACCGGTCGGTGAACCGCTTGAGCGTCTCCTCGCTCAACTCGGCGGCCTCGGCAAGCGACCCGTCACGGCGGCGGCACACCGCCAGGTTCCGGGCCGCACGCACGGTCGCGGCGTTGTCGACCCCGTTGACCGCCACGCTCACCCGGTAGGTCTCCTCCTGCAGCTTCCGGGCCGCCGGATAGTCCCCGCCCTCGCGGATGTCGATCGCGAGGCCGTTGAGGGTGTTGAGGGTGAGGCCGCTATTGGGGCCGTAGAGCAGGTCCCACTGCCGTACGGTCTCCTCGTCCAGCTGCCTGGCCAGCTGGAATTCGCCGCACAGGCGGAGCGACACCCCGTAGCTGTGTGCGGCCTGGAGCGCCCCGGGGTCCTCCGGCCCGAACAGGTCCATGGCGCGGCCGGTCGCCTCGACGTCCAGGTCGCGAGCCGCGTAGAAATCGCCCCGATAGCGCAGGGCGCCCGCCATCTGCCACATGGAGTCGATGAGCTCCTCCTCGGGCACTCCCGGGCGCCGGGAGATTTCCAGTGCCTGTTCGTTGAGCGTGTGGGCCTCCTCGCCGCTGCCGAGGAGGCGGAGGAAGTAGGCGAGCAGCTTGCTCATCTGGAGGACCTGGGTGTCTTCTTCCCCGGACTGGCTGAGCCAGGCGGTCCACGCCTCCCGGGCGAGTGCGGCGCCCGTCTCGTGCGCACCCCAGTAGTACAGGTAGAACACCATGTCGTTGATGAGCTCGCGGACCCACGGGTCGTCGCTGCGCACCGCCCCGGAGACGACCACGTGGGGCAGCAGGCTCTGGTAGGCGCTCCACTGGTCGGACGAGTGCGGGGCACCCGGCTTGGCCGCGGCGAGCAGGACATGGGCCGCGTGCCGGGTGCGCGCGGACTGCTCGGCGGACATCGACTCCTGGAGCACGGCCTGCATCAGCCGGTGCATCTGCAGGGTGCCCGTGCCGTGGTCGAGCTTGATGAGCGAAAGCCGGTTGAGGTCGCGGGTGGCCCGCCCGATCAGCACCGGGTTGCGGAGCACCGGATCGAGTTCCGGGGTGATCTCGATGGCCCGGGAGGCGCGCAGCGCCGAGATCGGAATGGGCTCCGGCGACATGCAGGCGCAGATGTCGAGCAGCTGCCGGGAGGCCGGATTCGACCCGGCCAGACTCTCGAGGGAGATGTTCCAGGCGGCGGCCACCGAGACGGGGTAGTCGGGCGCGGGGTCGAGCTGCAGGATGCCCGGCGTCCGCTGCTCCAGGAGCTCGACGTACTCCGCGACCCGCATTCCGGTCGCGGCGATCCAGGCGCCGGCCTGCTCCACGGCCAGCGGAAGGTCGCCCAGCGCGTCGGCCAGCCGGTCGGCCTCCTCCGCGGACATGCCCCGGGCCCGGCGCTGGAGCAGTGCCACGCTCTCCGGCCGGGTGAAGACGTCCACGCTGAGCGGCGGGACGATCCGCTCCCATTCCCGGTTGCGCGAGGTGATGAGGATCTTTCCGGGGCCGTCGGTCGGGAAATAGCGGCGTACGGTGTCGATGTCTTCCGCATTGTCGAAAACCAGGAGCCAGTTGTCGTACGGCTTTCCGCTGCGCAGCGCCTCACGAACGGCCGGCACGGTGGTGTTGGCCTGGGGGCCGACGTCGAGTCCCAGCCGGCGGGCCAGGTCGGAGAGGGCGCCGAGGATCAGGCTCTCCTGCTCCGACGGGATCCACCAGACGACGTTGTACTCGTGGCTGTGTCGGTAGATGTACTCGATGGCGAGCTGGGACTTTCCGACCCCGCCCATGCCGTGCAGGGCCTGGGGCAGCACGGCGGTGGTGCCGTCGCCGCGCAGCTGCTCCTCGATGACGCCGAGCAGGGCCTCCCGGCCGGTGAAGTTCGGGTTCTTCTGCGGGACGTTTCCCATGACCGCGGGCCGGCCGGTCCGGATGATCCGGATCTCCGATGTATCGCGCTCCATGTGAGGTTCAGCCTTCCGGTCCTCGGTGATCTGGGATGTCGGGTGCACAACGTCTCCTGGAATTTCGGGCGTGCCGGAAGTGTCCGGATCATTCGCTTCGTTCATTCCCAATGAAGATCCTTCGCTATCCCCTGACCCTCCACCGGGGGTGGCGCCGGAGGCGCTCACTGGGTGAGTCGCGCGCCGGGCGAGCTCCGCGGCGCGTGGTGCGTATGGTCCGGACAGTGCGCGCAGGACCGCGAGCTCCACCCGCAGCCAGGATTGCCCCGATTCCGAGAGGTCCGGCAGCGCGGCCGATCCGGGGTCCCGCAGGACCGCCTTGAGTCGGCCGCCGAGTTCGCGTCCGCCTCTGAGTTCGGCAAAGTTGCTGACGACGCGGGCGAGTTGACTGCGGGTTCCCAGGGCCAGCAGCGCCTCGCGGACGCCCTCGGCGAAGTCCGGCCCGCCCTGGGCGGGCGGGCGCCAATCGATGAGCCCGCCCATGAGAATCTCCGAGAGATGGGCCGGCGACGCCTCCGGTACCATGCGACGCCGTAATTGCTCCATCAGCTCGAATTCGAAGGGCAGGGCAGCGATGTGGGCGGCCAGGCGGCGGGCGGTCGGGGTGGCGAGCGACTCGAATCGCCGGACGGCGCGGGCCGCGGCGGCGGGCGTGTCCGTCCGGGGGGTGCGAAGTCCCGGCGCCGCAGTGCCCTCTGACAGCTCGCCGGGGAACACCACGGGAAGCTGTCTCGTCAGTCCGGGTTCCCCGGCCACCAGATCAGCCCATTGGGCGAACGAGGCGGGCTTGAGACTCAGGACGGGCACCGGCAGCATGCCGCCGGGCACGTCCCGCTCGGGCAGGGGGCGCGACATGTCGCCGCCGGAAGGCGGATCACCGTACCCCAGGGCCTGATTCGAGGTCCCGAAACCGCCTGCGCTGAGCCGGCCCGGGCGAGGGCGGACCGAGGAGCGGTGCCACAGGTAGGTGGGTAGCAGATGCACCAGCGCTGTGGGGCCGGCGGCGGATAACTGGTGCAGGAGCCGGCGTGCACCGTCCCCGGCCCACTCCGGCCGGAGGCCATCCGTCACCACGAGGAACACCCGTGTGCCGCGGCCGTCGAGGAGCTCGGCCGGTTCGACGGTGCCGCGTCCGGTGCGCCGCAAGGCGGCCTTGTCCCGGGTCAGGACCAGGCGTACGGTCCGCACGTCCCGGAAGGCGCCACTCTGCTGGGCCTCGGCGGCGATCCGTTCCACTTCCCGGGCCCAGACCGGCATGGTCGGGCCGTCGTCGGCCACCACCACCAGGTCGAAGGCCCGCTCCGAGGCCGGTTGCAGGTAGGGAATCCACTGGCCGTCGATGATGCCGTGCCGGGCCGTGCGGTCCTCGTCCAGTTCCGTCCGGAACCGGGAGGGCACCCGTCGGCCCAATCGGCGCAGGGCCTTGGCCAGCAGGGACTGGTTCCGCGGTGTGGCCTGGGATACCGGTTCGGGCCGTCCGCCGGGAGCGGGGGAGCGGACTGCGACGGTCAGCGGGCCGTGCTGTTCCTCCGGGCTCGGCGGGCCCTTCCCTCCGGGCGGTGGGAGCGGTGCGTCGGCTGCGGTGTCGTCGACGGACTCGGGCGGGGTCTTGGTGCCCGTGTCAGCAGGGTGCCCGGCGTCCTGGACGGGCTCGGGCCGTTCCACCGAGGGAGGGGGCGGCTGGGGCGCCGGAGGCGCGACCGTTTCGCTCTTGAGTCGCGCGGCGGTCAACCAGACCGCGTCGGCGTACTCCAGCCACTCCGGGGCGTCGGAACCGGGGCTGTCAGGGAGGCGCCGGCGGTGCTCCAGTGCGTCGCTGAGGACAGCGGCTCGCTCCCTGGGGGTCCCGGTCATCAGCGGCCTTTCGCGAGGTCGCGAAGGAGTATCTCAACGAGCTTACGCCCCGCTTCGTCGTCCTGGTAACCACCGGATGTGGTCAACTGCACGGCATTCAGCAGCTGATCGACGGTCTGTGTGCCGCCCGCCGCCACGCTCTTCTCGAAGTGGTCCAGAAGCGCCTCGATGCCCTCGGGGCGGCGCTGGAGATGGCTCACGACGATGGACACGAGTTGCTCGCGGCTGGGCGGACGCAGCTCCAGCGGCAGGCAGCGGCGGCGGAAGGCCGCCGGGAACTCGCGCTCGCCGTTGCTGGTGATGATCACGACTGGGAACTCCCGGCACTCCACCCGGCCGCCGTGGACCACGGCCCGACCGTTGGGGTCGTCGGTGACGACCGTAGCCTCCGGTTGGGGGTTCCGAACGAGTTCCGGGATGTCGTAGCAGCCGTTCTCCATCACATGGAGCAAGTCATTGGGCAGGTCGATGTCGCTTTTATCCAATTCGTCCACAAGGAGGACGCGGGGGCGCTCGTAGGCCAGCAGCGCGGTGCCGAGGGGGCCGAGGGTGACGTAGTCGCCGATCGCGGGCGCTTCCTCGCGCTCCTCGCCGGCCCGCCAGGCGGCGATCGCCTGCGCTCGGCCGATCGAATCGTATGCGTACAGGCCGTCCCTGAGTGTGGTGCGGCTGACCACGGACCAGGCGAGGACCCGACCCAGCCCGAGTTCGCGCGCCACCAGATAGGCGAGAGTGGACTTCCCTACGCCGGGCGGGCCGCTGACCAGAATCGGCCGGCGGAGCAGCAGCGCGGCATTGACCAGGTCGATCTCCTCCGCCCGTAACTGCGGCCTGGCCTGGGCCGTGCCCAGCCTTCGCTCGGTGGCTCGGGGATCGTCCTCGGGCGGTGGCTGGACCGGCCGGCCGCCGAACTCGCGCCAGGGCGGTGGCGCCGGCAATTCCACGGGCCCGTCGACAGGGGCGTCTCCCGTGGCATGGAAGACCCGCCAGTCGTCCGGAGCGGATGCTTCTGTCATGCCAGGATCCCCTCTTCGTCGTGGTCGTGCAGGGTGTCGCGGTCGACGAGCCGGAACGGGTCGTCCCACAGGACCGCTATATGTCTGCCCAGTTGTCCTGCTCCGTCCGCATCAGCGGCCGCGGCGATCCGTTCCCGGTACACCTGATACGGCAACTGACGGATGGCATGCGACAGCAACTGGCGGATGGTGGCGCCCGTCTCCGCGGGCCAGGTGTCCCTGCGGTCCCAGAGGGCGACGCCGATTCCTTCGTAGACGGCCTCCCGAAGTGCAGGCAACGCCTGGCCCTCCACGGCCGCTCCGCGCAACTCGATCACGGCGATCCGGTTCTCCGCCCGCAGTCTGGCCAGCCAGCCGGCCTGCCCCGCATCCTGCTGCCGCCAGATCAGACGCTGGGCGATGTCGCCGCTGTGCGCGACCCGCCAGCGCTCCCGCCACAGGCGCATCTGGCGGGCGCTTGCGTGGCGCATCCGCTCCAGGCTGCGCAGATGGACGCCGTAGGCCAGGCCCAGGGGGAGCGGGGCCGCGCCGCCCTCCGCGACATCCAAGGCGGCCATGTCGAGGTTGAGCAGCTCGAAGGGCAGGACGAACTCGACGAAGGCGGGGATCTCGTGATCCGAGTCCGGAGTCCGGGCCCACAGTGTGTCGCCTTCGGCGAGGGCCCGGCCGACGGCGCGGTGCAGCCGGTCCTGCGTGACGGTCTCGCATTCGCCCTGGCGCGGTGCCCACAGACCTGCGACGTCGTTGATCCAATGGCGTACGTGCAGCTCGCCGCTGCCGTCGTCGGCCGGCTCGACCATCACCACCAGGCACTTTGGTACCGAGGGGTCGGTCTGGCTGTCCGACATCTCGGCCCGGCGGGCGGCGAGGGCCTCGGTCGAGCCCTGCTTCTCCGCCCACTCGTCGCAGGCCAGGCGCAGCAGCGAGGCCGTTCCGGGGTGCACCCTGGCGGCGCACTCGAGGAGGACGACGGCGGGCGGTACGCCGTCGGGCTGGGCCGCGTGATCGAGGAGGGCGTCGAAGAGCTCGGGTGCCGGCCGGTCCCAGGCCGGCTGCAGTCCGGTCCAGCGGGCGGTGAGGTCCCGCAGACGCCGGGTGTCGGCTTCCCCGAACTCCGCCAGTGCTTCGCGCACGCGGTGTTCGGTGGAGTCGTCGAAGACGCCGGCGGGCAGCACGGGCGGGACGAGGGTGAGCAGGACGGTCTCGGCGGCCTGGTCTCCGCAGAGCAGCTGCACGGCGCTCACCAGAGCGTCCACGCCGCCCGGCTGGGTCAGCGCATCGCGGGTGATGTGGAGGAAGTCGACGCGCATGGTCCTGCGCCGGCACTCGACCGGCCTGTCCACGCCCTCACTGACCAGCTGGGCGAACAGCACGCGCTGCTCCGGGTCGTTGGCGAAATCGAGCTCGCACAGCACGCCGACCACGGCGCTCAATGCAGCATGAACCGTTCGTGATCTCTCGGGCATACTCGACCGTCCCCCCCCCGCCTGGCCCTACCCCCAGCGCGTGCACTGAATGATCAGCAGAACTCCCTTTGCATGACGCAACTGTGACGACAAGTCAACCATGGGATCGGCGCTCGGAGTTAAGGGTCTGCGGGCATTCGGCGAGTCGTCTGCGGGGTCCGTCGCCCTACCGACGCCGGAGGCGGACCCTGCGGTTGCGGCGAGGGAGGGCCAGTCCCGTCACCCCCGCGCGAAATGCCTCGCGCGGGGGACGGCTGTCACATGCCCAGGACGAGGAGTCCTTCGCCGGTCACCTCCGGGGGGGCGAACGGGGAGAAGGCGTGGGGCAGGGCGAGGGCCGGGTGGCCGGTGCCGGTGTCCGGGTCGGGGGCGTCGAAGAGGTAGGCGGTCGCCGAGGACGCATCGCTCACCAGGTGCGGGCCCGCCGACACCGCCGCCGCCTCCAGCGGGGTACGGAAGACACTGCGCAGGTGGCGCAGGGTATCCGGGATGGACCCGGCAGTGGCTTCGTCCGGCGGCAGTGCCCCGGTCAGCAGCAGCGCCAGCAGCAGCGGCACCGTTTTGCGGCGCAGTGCCCGGGTCGCGGCCGGCAGCCGGTGCGCGTGCGCGGCCGGCATCGACAGGGCCAGGCTGCCGGCCTCGCCCCCCGTGGTGATCGGCACCGCCGAACAGACCACCCCCGGGGAGTACTCCCGCAGGTCGAAGACCGGGTCGCCGGGCGCCACCGCGTCCAGGGCGTTGAACAGCACCCGGCTGTCGGTGATGGTGCGCGCGGTCAGTCTGGCCGGCTTGTGGCGGGCCACGTGGTCGGCCCGGCCGTCGTGGTCGAGCTGGGTGAGCAGGCACTTGCCGACCGCGCTGGCATGCGCGGCCATCTTGAAGTCGAACCACTCGTTGACGGGCGGCGCGGCCGGGCCGTCCGCCATCTGCGTGATCCGGACCTCGCCCTCCACGTAGCGGCTGAGGTACACGGCGGCCCCGGCACTGTCCCGGGCCAGCGCCAGGGTGTGCTGGAGCTGGGCCGCCAGCCCGTGCCCGCCGGGGGCGGCCAGCCGGTCCAGGGCCGGCCCGGGCGCGAACACGCCCTCGGCCGGCCGGTGGGCGAACTGCTCCTCGCAGAGCATCGCCAGCACCCGGCCGAGTTCCGGCCCGGCCAGGCCGGCTTCCCGGCCGAGCCGGTCGCCGCGCACGCCCTGCGGGTGCCGTCCGAGGATCCGTACGACGTCCAGCGCGCGGCGGGCTTCGGCTGCCGAGCCGCCCCCGCCGTCGCTCACCGAGGTCCGCCGGGCCGCGGCCGTCAGGGCCGGGTGCCGGAGCGGGCCGGGGGAGTGCCGGCGGTGTGCGGTCCGGACCGGCCGTGCGTGCGGCGGGAGGAGGGCGCGCATCGCCTGCTCCAGTCCGGGTCTGGGCAGCGGGACCAGGCCGAGGTCGGGGTCCTCCCGCCGGTCCACGTACCGCAGGACGGCGGACTGCCCGTGGACCCGCGGCTCCGCGGGTTCCCGGCCGGCCGGCGGGCTGAAGCCGAGGCGGGCCAGCTGCCGCGCCCAGACGCCGGCGTCGTGGTGCTCGCCGCGCCGGGAGTGGTCGAGGAACAGGCAGTAGGCGGCCTGTCCGGTCCCGGCTCCGGCGCTGAACTGCCACCAGAAGCGGGCGCCGTCGTGCAGCCCGGTGAGGTGCAGCAGGCAGGCGAAGACCTGGGCCCCGGCCGGGTCGGCGGGGCCGTCGGCAATGAACCGGGCCAGCTCGGTCCCGGCCCGGGGCGCGCACACGGTGGCCATGGCGGCCGCCTTGAGGTCCCGCCAGGCGCGCTCGGCGTCGACCGGGGCGTCGCGGGCGGGATCGGACCAGCCGGCCGGTGCGGGCTCCGGTCCGGGGCGGCCGCCGCCGGCGCCGGGGTCGGGGGTTCCGCCGGCCCGCGGGCAGGCGGTGGGCCGGGTGGCCCGGGCGTGCAGCAGGCGGGCTTCGGCGGCGGCGAGGTCGTAGTGCTGGTAGCGGTCGCGGACCCCGGCCCGGGCGAGGAACTCGGCCAGCGAGCGGGGGCGGGGGGTGCCGTGCTGGGGGTACCGCTCGCTCATGACCCGGCCTCCCCGCTGCGCGCGCCGTACCCGGGCTCCCCGTAGCCCTTCCGGTAGTCCTGGTTCCGGTAGTCCTGGCCCCCGTGGTCCCGGTTCCCGTGGTCGTTGTTTCCGTAGTCCCGGTCCCCGTACCCGAGCTCCCGGTCGTACGGTTCGTACGGTTCGTAAGGTTCGTACGGTTCGAATTCCGGGTCCTCGTCCGGGGCCCCCGAACCGTGCGCGTCGAGGAGCCGGGCGAGGCGGCGGTGGGCCTGGCTGAGGTGGGAGCGGACCGCGGCCTCCTCCATCCCCATCACGGCGGCGGCCTCGCCGGCGGTGCAGTGCAGCCCGTACCGCAGCAGCACCGCGTCCCGCTGCCGCTCGGCCAGCCGGGACACCGCGGAGTAGAACTGGATGGTGTCGGTCAGGACGTCGTAGGGGTCGACCACCGCCTCCTTGAGCGCCGCCTCGAAGGCGGTGATGTCCATCGGCGCCGGCCGCCGGTCCCGCCTGCGCTGCTGGTCGACGATGCGGTGCTTGAGGACCGTCCAGGCGTACGCCTCCAGCCGGTCCATGTGCAGCATCCGGAGCCACTCGTTCATGATCGCGTCGAACGTGGCGTCCACCGCGTTCTCCGCGTCCGCGTCCGATCCGAGCTGCAGGTACGCGAACCTCATGTACGCGGGCCGCCGGTCGGCGTGGAAGGCCCAGTACGACAGGCGCGCGCTCGGTTCCCACTGGCTCATGGGCGTGGGCTGCTGTCGCTGTCTCCGGCTGGGCAGTCCCACCGCCCCACCGGACTCCTCCGGTCCGCCATCGCTCAACGTTCCACCTTCCCCTCGGGGCACGGGAGGCATCTGCCGCCAGCCTTCCAGCGTCGAGGAGTCCAGGTGGCCCGTAGCGAAAACCTGGTGACAATCCGTTCCCCAATGGTCACTCTGGGACCGTATCGGATCGGTCCCACCCCGTGGGCACGGATCGGGCGGCTCCGGCGGTTCGATACGATGAGCCCCTTCACGACCGGTCACACACCGCACATATGAAATGGAGCATCCCAGGATGGCTCGACACCTGATCACCAGCGCGCTTCCCTACATCAACGGGATCAAGCACCTGGGCAACATGGTCGGGTCGATGCTTCCGGCGGATGTGTACGCGCGGTACCTCCGCCAGCGCGGCCACGACGTCCTCTACATCTGCGCCACCGACGAGCACGGCACCCCCGCCGAGCTCGCCGCCAAGGAGGCCGGTCTCTCGGTCGCCGAGTTCTGCGGCCAGGCGCACGACGCGCAGAAGGCGGTCTACGACGGCTTCGAGCTGTCCTTCGACTACTTCGGCCGCAGCTCCTCGGAGCAGAACCGCGAGATCACCCAGCACTTCGCGCGGCAGCTGCAGAAGAACGGCTTCATCGAGGAGCGGGCGATCCGGCAGGTCTACTCGCCGGTCGACGGCCGCTTCCTGCCGGACCGCTACGTCGAGGGCACCTGCCCGCACTGCGGCTACGACAAGGCTCGCGGCGACCAGTGCGAGAACTGCACCCGCGTGCTGGACCCGACCGACCTGATCGACCCGCGTTCGGCCATCTCCGGCTCCACGGACCTGGAGGTCCGCGAGACCAAGCACCTCTTCCTGCTGCAGTCCAAGCTGCAGCACGAGGTCGAGGCCTGGGTCGCGGAGCACGAGGAGGAGTGGCCGCAGCTGGCCTCCTCCATCGCCCGCAAGTGGCTGACCGAGGGCCTGCACGACCGCGCCATCACCCGCGACCTGGACTGGGGCGTCCCGGTCCCGGCCGACACCTGGCCCGAGCTGGCCGCCGAGGGCAAGGTCTTCTACGTCTGGTTCGACGCCCCGGTCGAGTACATCGGCGCGACCAAGGAGTGGTCGGACGCCGACCCGGAGAACCGCGACTGGAAGTCCTGGTGGTACCAGGCCGAGGACGTCCGCTACACGGAGTTCATGGCCAAGGACAACGTCCCCTTCCACACGGTCATGTTCCCGGCCACCGAGCTGGGCGTGCGCGAGCCGTGGAAGATGGTCGACTACGTCAAGGCCTTCAACTGGCTGACCTACTACGGCGGCAAGTTCTCCACCTCGCAGAAGCGCGGCGTCTTCACCGACCAGGCCCTGGAGATCCTGCCGGCCGACTACTGGCGCTACTTCCTGATCGCCAACGCCCCCGAGTCGGACGACTCCTCGTTCACCTGGGAGCACTTCACCGCCACGGTCAACAAGGACCTCGCCGACACCCTCGGCAACTTCGTCAACCGGGTGCTGTCCTTCTCCCGCAAGCGCTTCGGCGACGACGTGCCCGCGGGCAACGCGGCCGGCGAGGCCGAGGCCAAGCTCGGCGGGCAGATCGCCGAACTGCTGGCCGAGTACGAGGGCCACATGGAGACCCTCCAGTACCGCAAGGCGGCCGCAGCGCTGCGCGCCCTGTGGTCGGCGGGCAACTCCTACCTGGAGGAGAAGGCCCCCTGGCTGGAGATCAAGACCGACCCGGAGGGCGCGGCGCTCACCCTGCGCACCGCGATGAACCTCATCCACCTCTACTCGGTGGTCTCCGAGCCCTTCATCCCGGCCTCGGCGCGCGCCATGCGCACCGCCTTCGCGCTGGACGGCGACACGGCCGCCTGGGTCACCCCGGAGCAGGCCCGGTCCCTGGACGCCGTCCCGGCCGGCACCCCGTTCACCGTCCCGCCGGTGCTCTTCGCGAAGATCACCGAGGAGGACCTGGACGCCTACCGGGAGCGCTTCGGCGGCTCGGTCGACGCCGGCTGACCCGTCCGAGAGTGTGCTGAGGGGCGCGATCCGCAAGGATCGCGCCCCTCGCGCGTGTCCGTGCCGGGCACCACCGCCCGTTCACCGCAGTAGGGGAAACCCCACTCCCACATGTCCACTTGGGCGTGCAGACCGGGACCGGGGCCGGCGGCTGCAATGGCCGCATGACGATTTCCCGTACCTCCTGGGCGGTGGCCGGCTGGCTGCTGGCAGCCGCCTGGGCGCTCTCCTTCCCCCTGCTCTCGACACTGGAGCCGCACCGGCTGTGGGGCTGCTGCGCGGCCGCCGGGTACCTTGCTGCCGCGGCCGCCCACGGGTTCCGGCGGCCGCGCGCCGCCCTCGGCCTGGCCCTGGCCGGGGCGGTGGCGGCCCCCCTCCTGTGGCTGGTGCTCACCGGGCAGGGGCAGTCCGAGGTCGCGGTGATCGAGCGCTCGGGCCGGCTGCTGCTGGAGACGGGCAGCCCGTACGTCGACCGGCCCGAGCGGGTCGGCGAGTACACCCCGTACCTGCCCGGAATGGCGCTGCTCGGGGTGCCCAGGGCGCTGCTGGGGGACACGGGCTGGGTGGTGCGGCTGCTGGGGGACGCCCGGATCTGGTGTGCGGCGGTGCTGTTCGGCGGCATGTGGGGCGGACGGCGGCTGCTGGGCGCCCGCGGTGTCGTGTTCCCGGCGCTCGCCGCCTCCCCGGTGATCGCGCTGCCGCTCGCCGTCAGCGGCGTGGACCTGCCGCTGGCCGGCCTGTGCTGCCTGGCCCTGGGCGCTGCCGCGGCGGGGCGGCCGGTGCTCGCCGGGGCCGTGCTGGCCGCGGTGTGCGCGCTGAAGTGGACGGCCTGGCCGGCCGTTCCGGTCGTGGTGGCGCTGATGGCGTGCCTGTGGGGGCGGCGGGCCGCCGTGCGCTGTGGGGTGCTCGCGGTGGCAGGAACGGCCGCGCTGGTCCTGCCGGCCGCCCTGCTCCAGCCGGCCGAGCTGGTCCGGCAGGTCGTGGCCTTCCCCACCGGGCGGGGGGCCGTACCGACCCCGGCGAGCAGCCCGCTCCCGGGGCGCCTGCTGACCGAATTCGTGCCCGGGGGCTGGTACGTGACGGTGGGTCTGCTGCTGGCCGGGGGACTCGCGGTGGGCCTCTCCCTGGTGCTGCGGCCGCCGCGCAGCCTGGTGGCGGCGGCGGACCGGCTCGCGCTCGGCCTGACCCTGGCGTTCCTGCTGGCTCCGGCGGGCCGCTTCGGCTACCTCGCGCTGCCGGTGCTGCTCGTGCTGTGGGCGCGTACGGCGGCACGTGCGGCGACGCCGGCCCATGCGGCGGCGGCACCTGCGGCGACGGCGGCACCTGCGGCGACGCCCGCCCTTGCAGCGGCGGCGCCCGCGGCGACGGGCTCGCGGATCGTGGCCGGCGGCGCCGGCCGGCCGCCCGTACCGGCCGGTTCCCCGGCCCGCCCGTGACTCCGCTTGACCTCGAGGGCACTTGAGGTCGGAAGATCAGGACACGGAACGAAACCCGGGACGGAAACCGGGACCGAAACCGGGAAACCGAACGGGAAAGGGACCACCATCACCATGAACGCCGTCGCCATCGCCACAGCCCTGCCGGATGCCCGCCCCGACCTCGCCCGCCCCCAGGTGGGCATCGTCAAGGTCAGCACCTGGCGCGTCGGCACCCCCGAGCGGCAGCGCGCCGCCGTCGACGCCATCGCCCGGGCCTGGCAGAGCCGCCCCTGGCCGGCCGTCGGACTCCTCTCGTACACGGTGCACATCGGCACCGACGGCGACACCCTCCTGCACTACTCGCAGTGGACGGACGAGGCGGCCTACGAGGAGTTCTTCCGCACCTTCCGGGACGACCGCAACGCGGAGATCGACGCGGCGGTACCCGGCATCGAGCGGGTCGGCCTGCACTTGTACACGCCGTACCGCTCGACGGGGCTGGGTGCGCGGACGAAGGCCCCCGGCTGCGTGGTCGCCGTGGACGCCGAGTTCGAGGGCACCGACCCGGGTGCGGCGCAGGCCTGGGTGGACCTGGTCCTCGATGCCCTGGCGAGCGACCCGGCCCCGGCGCCCGGCGGGATCTCCGGCACCTTCCACATCGGTACGGACGGGCGGCGGATGTTCAACTACGCCGAGTGGGAGAGCGAGCAGGCCCACATCGACGCGCTGGCCGCGCCCGGCCGGGGCATCGGCTCGGCCACGCCCGAGTGGCGGAAGGTCCTCGGCTTCCCCGGGGTGACCGGCAACGTCTTCCGCCGCTACCTGCCCGCGCTGAGCCTGGCCCCGGGCACCGAGTAGACCGGCAGGGGCGGCCTCAGGGGGTGTCCCCGCCACGCAGGTGCGCCAGCACCGCCAGCACCCGCCGGTTCCCCTCCGCCGGGTCCAGGTCCAGCTTCATGAAGATGCTGCCGGCATGCTTCACCACGGCCGCCTCCGTGATGAACATCCGGGCCGCCACCGCCTGGTTGTTGAAGCCCTCGGCCATCAACGCCAGCACCTCCCGCTCGCGCGGGGTCAGCCGGCCCAGCGGGTCCTCCGCCGGACGATGGCTCAGCAGCACCCGTATGACCTCGGGGTCGATGACCGTCTGGCCGCCCGCCACCCGTTCCAACGCGTCGAGGAACTCGTCGACTTCGCCGACCCGGTCCTTGAGCAGGTAGCCCAGCCCGGCCGCCGACCCGCCGGTGAACAGCTGGGTCGCGTACGCGGTGGCCACGTACTGGGACAGCACCAGCACCGGCAACGAGGCGTCCACGGCCCGCAGTTCGAGAGCGGCCCGCAGCCCCTCGTCCCGGAAGTCGGGCGGCATCCGGACGTCCGTGACGACCGCGTCGGGCCGCTCCGCGGCCACGGCCCGCCGCAGCGCCGGGGCGTCGCCGACCGCCGCGATGACCTGGTGGCCGCTGCGCGTGAGCAGTTCCACCAGCCCGGCCCGCAGCAGGACGGAGTCTTCGGCCAGGATCAGCCGGAGCACGGCACCTCCACACGCAGTTCGGTCGGCCCGCCGACCGGACTCGATACCACCAGTCTGCCCCTCAGCATCGCCACCCGGACCGCGAGCCCCGCCAGACCGGCCCCCGCGGAGGGGTCGGCCCCGCCGCGGCCGTCGTCGGTGACGGCGAGGGTCAGCATCCCGTCCGCCACCCGGCCGGCCACCTCGACCCGCGAAGCACCGCTGTGCTTGGCGGCGTTGGCGAGGGCCTCGGTGACCGAGAAGTACGCGGTCACCTCGACCGGTTCGGGCAGCCGGGGCACGTCCAGATCGACCGTCACCGGGACGGGGTGCCGCAGCGCCACCTCCGCGACCGCCGCCGCCAGCCCGTGATCGGTCAGCACTTGCGGATGGATGCCCCGTACCAGGTCCCGCAGTTGCGCCAGGGCCTGCTTGGCCTCGCCCCGGCCGCGGGCCACCAGCTCGGCGGCCGCGGCTGCCGCCGGGACGCCGCGCAGTTCCCGCTCGGCCAGCCCCAGCGTCATGCTCAGCGCCACCAGCTGCTGCTGCGCTCCGTCGTGCAAGTCCCGTTCGATCCGCCGCCGTTCGGCCTCGAAGGCGTCCACCAGCCGTACCCGGGACCGGGTCAGCTCCAGCACCCGGCCGTCCTCCTCGCGCGGCCCCAGCAGCAGCCGTGCCACGCGCACCTGCGCCCGGGCCAGCAGCCCCCCGGCGTACGCCGCCGCCACCAGCCCCACCAGTCCGGCGGCGGTACCGCCCAGGCCCTCCAGGGGCCCCGACACCGCACGGCCGGGTATCAGCATCACGGTGTCGGGTGCGATGGCCCACACCGTCACCGGGGTGGCGACCAGGATCAGCGAGAAGGCCAGCAGGACGGTCACCCCGAACCCGGCCGGGCCGAACACCACCGCGAGCAGGCCGGCGTAACCGAACTCCCGCCAGGTGGCCCGCTCCCGCAGCCGGGTCCGCAGCCAGGCGAACGGCCCGGCCCCGGCCAGCGCCCCGTGCGGAGCGGCCACCGGTGCCGGCTCCACGAACCGGAGCCTCCGGCGCTCCAGCGCCCCGACCGGCACCCCGGAGACGGCCGCCGCGGTCAGCAGCAACAGGCCGATCCCGAGCAGCGAGGACAGGATCCCGACGCCGATCAGCACGACCAGTGCGGCCAGCACCGCATACCCGAGCACGGCCCCCGAGGCGTGGTACCCCCAGCACCGCCAAGGCCACCAGGACAGCAGGAACCGCCGGGGCCCGCTCCGCATCACCGACCCGAGGGCGTCAGGGGGTTCGGGCATGCGGAAGACCTCCGGATTCGGGTGCGGGCGGTCTCCGAGCCTACGTCAGACCGTCACGACACCACCGCGCCCGGCCGACCGGCCCGGTGCCCGCCCGCTGACCCATCCGCCGACCGCCCGCTGACCCGTCCGGGGACCGTCCGCTGACCCGTCCGGGGGCACGGCGTGTCGTAGTCGCTCCGTGATCGTTTCTCCAGCCGAAGGACCGTATCGGCAGGTCGGTTCGGCGGCCGATGACTCGGGAGGACGGGTGGGATCGCGGTGACCGCTTGGCAGTTGCTGGCGGGCGTGGGCGTCGCCGCGGCGCTCTGTCCGCTGCACGGTTTCGTGGACGTGGGCGACGGCGCTGCCCGCGTCGACGCGTGCGTACCGGCCACCCCGCTCCCGCCCTTGGCCTCGGTCATCCCGGTCGCCCCGTCGGCCTCGGCGCCCCCATCGGTCCCCGGACCCTCGGCGAGTGCGCGTCCCGCCTGCCCCACCGTCCGCCACAGCGGCCGCGCCTGCGGCCCGCCGCTGCGTACGAGCGGCCGCCCCACCCCGGTGACCGGACCGGCCGCGGCTCGCCCCGCCCCGCGGGCCCGCATCCCGGTCACCGGCCGGCCCGCGCCCGCTGCCGGGCCGGGGCCGGCTGCGGACACCCCGCCGGGGGCGGCCCCCGTACCGGCGGCGGACCGCGCGAGCCCGCCCGCCGAAGCCACCGCCCCGGCCGGTCCTGCCGCCCGGGCGGCGGCCGCTGCGGCCCCGGCGGACCCGCGGTTCCGGTTCCGCCCCTACCGCTCCGCCGCCCTGCCGCGGCGCGGCCAGGACGGCCTGTCCACCATGATGCTCATGGCCGTCGTGACCACCCCGGCCGTGCTCGCGGCCGCCGCCCTGCGTCCGCGATCCAAGAGCCGCGGCGCCTGATCCTGCAACCCCAGAACGGGAGCCCCCTCGTGTCCGAATGGCTGGTCCTGGCCATCGCCATGGCGCTCGCCTGCGCCCTCGTCCTCTCCATCACCGCGATCCGGCACCGCCGGGTGTCCGAGGACGAGGACACCAGCGAAACCCCCGACGTCATCGAGTACATGACGATGATGGTCGGCGTGGTCTACGCGATCGTGCTGGGCCTGGCCATCGCCGGAGTCTGGGAGGCGCGCGGCGCCGCCGAGGACAGCGTGCGCCGCGAGGCGCAGGCCCTGTACGAGGTCACCCAGCGCGCCGACGTCTACCCCGCCGCCGTACGCGACCGGATCCGCGGCGAGGTCGACGCGTACGTCGCCCACACCGTCAGCGTGGACTGGCCGCGGCTGACCTCCGGCGAGACCCCCAGCGAGGAGGGCGCCACCCTGCTCGCCAAGCTGCGGACCGACGTCACCCACCAGAGCCCGGCCACCGAACTCCAGGCCCAGGCCTACCAGCCGCTGCTGGACCACATCGCCGCCGCCGACGACGCCCGGCACTCGCGGACCCAGAGCTCGGAGGCCACCCTGCCGGGCGTGGTCTGGTTCGGGCTGCTCACCGGGGGAGTGGTCACCGTCGGGCTGATCTTCACCCTGCAGATCCGCCGCTCCGGCCGGGAACTCCTGCTGGCCGGCCTGTTCAGTGCGCTGATCGTGTTCCTGCTGTTCCTGGTGTGGAGCCTGGACGCACCCTACGGCCGGGAAGGAATCGATTCGGCGGCCCCGTTCCAGGACCTCTTCCCCGCCTTGAAGATCTAGGCGCTGTCCGGCCGCTGGGCGTGGGAGCCGTTACGGGGTCTCCGTGAACCGCCGCTCGTCCTCGGTGAGCGGCGGTGCCGTCAGGGGCAGCCGCTGCGGGCCGCGGGCGACCGCGAAGGCCACCTCGGGCTTCAGCAGCGCGTGCGCGGGGGCCGACAGGGTCATCACGTCGAACAGGGTCTTGGTCACCAGCGGGCGGCTGGTCGCGGTGAGCATCAGCCGGTCCACGTACCGCCGGAGCAGGAACGAGGAGCGGGCGGGCTGCTTGCCCTTTGCGCCCGGGTAGAGGATGTCCTGGGCCACGGCCAGGTCCCAGGCCGTGGCCACGGGTCCGGCGATCGCGCGCTGCACCCGGCGGGCGAACCCCGGCGCGCCGAACCCGCTGCGCACCAGCTCGTCGCGGAGCGCGAGGACGCCCTGTGCCGCCACCGTCATGCCGTGCCCGTAGACCGGGTTGTAGGTGGCGACCGCGTCACCGATGACGACGAAGCCCTCGGGCCAGTTCTTCACCCGCTCCAGGAAGTGGCGGCGGTTGACCGTCGAGCGGGTGACCACCACGTCCGTCAGCGGCTTGGCCCGCGCGATGAGCTCGCCGACGACGGGGTGGCGTACCCCGCGGGCGAAGTTCTCGAACTCGTCCACCGATGCCGTGGGCTGCCCGCCCCGGGTGCCGGAGAGGGTCACCAGCCAGCGTCCGTGCTCTATCGGCATGACGGTGGCGGTCTGACCGGGGACCGGGACGCGCGGGTCGGACTGGACGTTGACCACCGGGTAGTCCTCGGTGCCCTCAGGGGCCTGGAAGATCCGGCTGGCGTAGGCGAGTCCGGAGTCGACCTCCTCGCTGTGCACGGGCCCGACCCCGATCTCGCCGAGCAGGTGCGGTGCCCGTGAGCCGCGGCCACTGGTGTCGACCACGAGGTCCGCGTGGAGGACCCGTTCTCCCGTGTCCTCGTCCCGGATGCGGACTCCGGTGACGCGCTCCGCGGTGCCTTCCAGGCCCAGCAGCTCGGTGCGGTGAAGCACCGTCACCGAGGGACGGTGCACGATCTGCTCCCGTACCGTCCAGTCGAGCAGGTCACGGCTGCAGGCGATGAGGAACTGCATTTCGGGGAAGCGGCGGAACCAGCCGCTGGCCGACATGGAGACCAGGCCGGTGGGCAGGGGTATGCGCCGCGCCCCGGCGTCGAGCCAGCGGTCCGTGGTGCCGGGGACCAGCTGCTCGATGGCCCGGGCGCCGCCCGACCACAGCAGGTGGGCGTGGTGGGCCTGGGGCAGGCTGCGCCGCGGTTCGGGGGAGTCCGGCAGGGTGTCCCGCTCGACGACCGTCACCCGGTCGAAGTGTGCGTCGAGCGACGCCGCGGCCAGCATGCCGGCCAGGCCGCCGCCGACCACCACGGCGTGCCGGAGGGAGGGGCCGTCGTGGTCTCTGTGTGCTTCGCTCATTGAAGACTGCTCCCTGCCATGGCCGCGCGACTGCGGGCTGCTGCTACTACCGGTGAATGGCGCAGAGCGTGGGAAATACGGACCAGGTCGCGGGGGCCTTCGGCGGTATCGAGCACACTCTCCTGGCTCGATCCTATGATCTTGCCTTCCGGATCGGCCGCGCACGCCCGCACCGCGGCCGCGACCATGGCGGCGTCGGCGACGGCCCGGGCGGCGTCCTCGCCGAGGTCCGCGGCGACGGCCTGCCGGTACGCCCAGGCGCGCAACTCCTGGTCGAAATAGGGACCCAGCTGGAGGAATCCGTCGTGGATGTCGGACTCGCGCTGGATCACGCGCAGTTCGGCGGGTGACCACCAGGGCATCCGTACGCCGGGCGTGCCGACGGATCCGGCGGCCCGCAGTTCCTGCCACAGGGTGCGGAGCCGGCAGTACGTCGACCAGGCCATCCAGTTGTCGGTGAGGTGCTGGCAGAGCAGGGGCAGGACGAAGCCGATGGCGCTGATCAGCGCTCCGATGGAGGCGATCGGCGGGGCGGCGTAGGTGCTGAGGTGGTCCAGGTCGTGGCCGGTCCAGCGGGCGAAGACCGCGGTCAGCTTGGTGACGTCGTACCCCAGGTTGAAGAGGTAGCCGATCACGATGACCGTCAGGCCCAGGCGCAGCCAGCCGCGCACGCGCAGGGACCACCGCCAGCACATGGCCGTCATCACCACGGCGGCCACGGTGTGGGCGGCGAGGTAGAGCACGATCATCTCGCGGATGAAGGGGGTGCGCGCGTAGAACGTGTCGAGGTCGCGGAGCCGCTCCTCGGGTGCCTCCCCGAGCGCGAACAGCACGATCAGCGCCACGATCACCACGCCGTAGCCGAGGATCCAGCGCCTGGATATGCGCCGGGTCTGCTCGGGCGGCCCGCCGCGCCAGTTGACGATGAGCACCAGGCAGGAGGCACTGAAGGCGGTGATCAGGCAGTACACCAGCGGGGCGGAGAAGTTGGCGATCCCGGTCCAGCGGTTCACCGCGGCGATGGTGGGCGGGGCGGCGAAGGTGAAGACCGCCCCGGCCAGGATGAGCAGTGCGCAGACGGACCGCAGCAGCGGATCGCGCCAGTTGTGCCGCAGGGCCGGCAGTTTGAAGGCGAGAGAGATCGCCATCGCCGCGGCCGGTATGTAGTAGTCCTGGCCTTTCAACGATCGGCCCTGTGTCCCCGGTATCCGAGGGAGGCCTCGATGCGGCCGGCCAGCTCGTCGCGCTGGGCCGGGGCCCGGTGGCTCGCCGAGCCGGCCAGCCACGGGCGGCACTTGCTGCCCAGCAGCAGCCCGAACGACTCCGCCTCGGTCTCCTCCCGTACGTCGGCCCGGGTGCGGGCCGCGACCCGGCGGACCGTCTCGCTGAGGTCGGCCTCCTCGGACAGCAGCCGGGCGGCGACGGCCGCGCCGTCGACGTGGTGGCTGCAGTGGCCGGCCTTCATGTGCCACAGCTCGTGGCCGAGGATCACCAGTTGGTGGTCGGCCGCGGTCCGCTCCTCGACGACGACCAGGTCCCGGTCGGCCATGTCGAGCCAGAGCCCGCTGGCCGTGCCCGGCGGGAACGAGGCCATGCGGAAGTCGACCTTGCGGCCCCGGTGTCTGCTCATGCCGTCGCACAGGGCGGTGTAGAGGTCCACGGGTTCCACGGGGGCGGACAGCTTGATACCGGCCACCAGCTCCGCGCACAGCCGCCGCTGCTCTCTGCCTATGCTCACCGTTCTCCCCGTCGGAGCGGATCCGGATCAGGACTTGAAGGATCAGACCCAGATGTTCGACTGGGTCAGGATTCGGTCGATTTCACGCTTTCCAGCAGCAGGTCCAGCCATTCGGTCACCTTGTCCCGGTGTTTGTCGCTGGGAAGTTGAGCGGCCCGCCAGGCGATGCCGCGGACGCCGTGGTCCTGCAGCAGCCGGGCCAGCGGATCGTCCGTCTGCGAGGCGGTACTGCGGGCGGTCTCCCGTTCCCGCTCGCGGACCGCGAAGTCCTGGAGCAGCTGCTGCTCGGTGCGGAGCAGCGCGTCGGTGAGGGCGTCCGCGTCGTGGGCGGTCAGGAACCCGGCGTGCACCCCGAAGAAGCGCTGGATGGCGTCACAGTGCTCCATCGTGGGCCGTCGGTCGCCGTTGATCAGGGCGCCGGCCTGCTGACGGGACATGCCCGCGCCGTCCGCGATCTCCTGCTGGGTGTACCGGCGTCCGTTGGGCTTGACGCGGGTGCGCCGGAGCAGGTCCAGGCGTTGCAGGAACCGGGTCTGCAGGTCGGGCTCGCCGGCCGGGCGGCCCTCCAGCAGGGCTTTCACCACATCGGCCGGGACGCCGGAGGCCTCCGAGAGCCGGCGCAGGTTGAAGACCTCGCTCTGGTCGCGCCCGAGCTTGTCCGCGAGGTCGGCGACGCGCGCGACGGTGGCTGCCAGGGGCACGGTGGCCACCGCGACGGGAGCCGGGAAGCCGTCTGTCACCAGTGGTTCTCCTAGATCACGCGAGGTCGGTACGGACACGTGGTTGGCCCCTGGAGGCTAGCTGGTCAGCTGCCCGAGGGCTAGAACTTGCCACAGCTGTGGCGTGAATACGCTGTCAAGGGGCTGGAATTGCCACAATAGTTGACACTCGAATGATGTGGGTAGCAGGATCGCCACACGGAAACGAAGATCCAGACCGTGAGAAGGGGGAGCTCTCGGTGCCACATCTCGCAGCGGTGGGCCCGTCCGACGGCCTCTCCCGCGCCGTCCGGACCGGTGAGGAGCGCCCGGCGGGGGATGAGCCCGCCCGTGGCGCAGTGCGGCTGGAACGCCGCAAGGAGATTTTGCGCCAGCGCCGCGAGGAACTGGGCCTGAGCCAGGAGGACGTTGCCTCCCGCCTGCGCATCAGTGTGCGCGCGTACGGGAACTGGGAACGCGGCCTCGTCAAGGAGTGGACGGACCGCAAACTGCTCGCCCTGGCCGAGGCCCTGGAAATGAGCGAGCGCCAGTGCTTCTGGCTGTTCCGGGTCATGGTCGACCGCGACCCGCCGCCGACCTGGCGGGCCTCGGAGGAGAGCCGGCTGCCCCAGGACCCGGCGCAGCGCGACTACCTGCGCGACTACGCCGCCCTGATGGAGGCCGTCCCGTACCCCAGCTTCCTGGTGGACCACCGCTGGGACGTGGCGCTCACCAACTCCGCCTTCGACCAGCTCTTCCAGTCCGTCCGCCCGCACCCGACCGCGCTGCCGGACGACAACTTCCTCCGGTTCGTGCTGTTCCACCCGGACGCGGCCGCCGTACTGGAGGACCACGAGCCCGCCTGGTGCGTGCCGCTGCTGGCCCAGTTCGCCACCGCGCTCGCCGCCGACCCGGAGGACGAGGGCCTGCGGAGCATCCGTCAGGAGGTGGCCCGCGACCCGTTCATGGAAGCCGCCTACCGGTACGGGGTGCCGCACTGGCTCAGCACCTACGGTGCCGAGGCCGCCGAACGCGACGGCGCGGTCCTCGCCGTCCGCCACCCGGACCCGCGCCTCGGCCTGGTCCGCTGCCGGATCGTGTCCGAAAACGGCCGGATGCTCGACGCCATGGGACTCACCCGGATCACCCTGGTCCTGTCCACCCCGCAGGGGCTGCCCGCAGGCCCCGGACCCGGCAGCTCCGGCGCCCCGCGCCAGGCTGCTCCCCGGCTGCGCGCCGTGCCGCCGCTCGGAGAGTGAGCCGGTCGGCCACACTGGTGACACTGCCACCGCCCGCGACGCGACGGTGGTGGCAGCGGGTGCCGGGAGCTGACGAAGGGCGGTAGGGGCGTGCGGCTGACGATCCTCGGCGGAGGCGGATTCCGGGTGCCGCTCGTGTACGGAGCGCTGCTCGGCGACCGGGCCGAGGGGCGGGTGACCGGGGTGACCCTCTTCGACGAGGACCCCGGCCGGCTCACCGCCATCGCCCGGGTCCTGGCCGACCAGGCGGACGGAGTGCCCGACGCGCCGCCCGTGACCGCCACCAACGACCTCGACGAGGCCCTGCGCGGCGCCGACTTCGTCTTCTCCGCCATCCGCGTCGGCGGGCTCGACGGGCGCGCCACCGACGAGCGGGTGGCCCTGGCCGAGGGGGTGCTCGGCCAGGAGACGGTGGGCGCGGGCGGGATCGCGTACGGCCTGCGGACCGTCCCGGTGGCCCGCGCGCTGGCCCGCCGGATCGCCCGGATCGCCCCGGACGCCTGGGTCATCAACTTCACCAACCCGGCCGGCCTGGTCACCGAGGCCATGCAGGAGGAACTCGGCGACCGGGTCATCGGAATCTGCGACTCCCCGGTCGGACTGGGCCGCCGCATCGCCCGTGTGCTGGGCGCAGCCCGGCCCGCCGAGGCCTGGATCGACTACGTGGGCCTCAACCACCTGGGCTGGGTGCGCGGCCTCCACCTCGACGGCCGGGACGAGCTGCCCCGGCTGCTAGCCGACCCCGAGGCCCTGGAGTCCTTCGAGGAAGGGCGGCTGTTCGGCGCCGAGTGGCTGCAATCGCTCGGCGCCGTCCCGAACGAATACCTCCACTACTACTACTTCAACCGCGAAGCGGTCCGCGCCTACCAGGAGGCGAAGCAGACCCGCGGTGCCTTCCTCCGCGACCAGCAGCAGGCCTTCTACGCCGAGGCGGACCGCCCCGGGCAGCCGGCCGGTGCGGCCCTGGCCGCCTGGGACCGGACCCGGGCCGAGCGCGAGGCCACGTACATGGCGGAGAACCGCGAGGCGGCGGGCGCCGGCGAGCGGGAGGAGGGCGACCTGGAGTCCGGCGGCTACGAGCAGGTGGCGCTCGCGCTGATGCGGGCCATCGCGCGGGACGAGCGGACCACCCTGATCCTCAACGTCCGCAACCGCTCCACGCTGTCCGTCCTGGACTCGGCGGCCGTGATCGAGGTTCCCTGCCTCGTCGACGCGAACGGTGCGCACCCGGTGGCGGTCGATCCGCTGCCGTACCACGCGGTGGGGCTGGTCACCGCGGTCAAGGCGGTGGAGCGGGAAGTGCTGGAGGCGGCGTGGACCGGCTCCCGGGCCACCGCGGTCAAGGCCTTCGCGCTGCACCCGCTGGTGGACTCGGTGGCGGTGGCGCGGCGGCTGCTGGACGGGTACACGGCGGCCCATCCGGGCCTGGCGTATCTGGGCTGATTCCGGCCAGGGGCCGCCCGTACGGAACGGGCCGCGGATCGGGCCGGGGGCCGGGTCGTGGACCGGGTCGGGGACCGGGGTTGCGGTAGCCCGTACGGGCCAGTGCCGCATGCGGGGGTCCGGTCCCGCTGTGAGAGTGCGAGATGTGACCACTGCCCCCGCCGTCGCCGAGGCGCCCCCGGTTCTGGACCGGCGACGGCGCAACGTCGTCTTCGGGACGATCATGCTGGGTGTGCTGCTGGCCGCACTCGACCAGACCATCGTCGGCACCGCGCTGCCCACGATCGTGGCAGACCTCGGCGGAGCCGCCCACATGTCCTGGGTGGTCACCGCCTACCTGCTCGCGGAGACGGTGGCCACCGTCCTGGTGGGCAAGTTCGGCGACCTCTTCGGCCGGAAGGTCATCTTCCAGATCTCTGCGGTGGTGTTCATCACCGGCTCCTTCCTGTGCGGCCTGGCCGGCAACATGACCCTGCTCATCCTGTGGCGGGGCCTACAGGGCATCGGCGCCGGCGGGCTCATGGTCACCTCCATGGCACTGATCGCCGATGTGGTGCCGCTGCGCGAACGCGGCAAGTACCAGGGCGCGATCGGCGCCGTCTTCGGCGTCGCCACCGTCATCGGGCCGCTGCTCGGCGGCCTCTTCACCGACCACCTGAGCTGGCGCTGGGCCTTCTACGTCAACGTCCCGATCGCGATCCTGGTGGTCATCGCGGCCGCCCGCACCATCCCCTCGGTACGCTCCGCCGTCCGCCCGGCCATCGACTACCTCGGCATCGCCCTGGTGGCCGCCGGTGCGAGCGCCCTGATCCTGGCCACCAGCTGGGGCGGCAACGAGTACGCATGGGGCTCACCGCTCATCCTCGCCCTGTTCGCCGGCGGCGCGCTGGCCCTGGCCCTGTTCTGCCTGGTCGAGACCCGCGCCGCGGAGCCCATGCTGCCGATGCGGCTGTTCCGCAATCCGGTCTTCACGGTGTGCTCGGTGCTCAGCTTCGTGGTGGGCTTCGCCATGCTCGGCGCGATGACCTTCCTGCCCACCTATCTGCAGTACGTGGACGGGGATTCGGCCACCGTGTCCGGCGTACGGACCCTCCCGCTGGTCATCGGCCTGCTGCTGGCCTCCGTCTTCAGCGGCAACGTCACCGCCAAGACCGGCCGGTACCGGGTCTTCCCCATCGTCGGTTCCCTGGTCATGGGCATCGGCCTCTACCTCCTGTCCCTGATGGGGCCCGGCACCGGCGCCTGGACGGCGTCCCTCTACATGTTCGTGCTCGGCACCGGCATCGGCCTGTGCATGCAGGTCCTGACCATCGCCGTGCAGAACACCGTCGACTACGCCGACCTCGGCACCGCCACCTCCGGCGTGACCTTCTTCCGTACCCTCGGCAGCTCCTTCGGCACCGCCGTGTTCGGCACCCTGTACGCCAACAGCCTGGAACCGGGACTGCGGTCGGCGGTCGAAGAGGCGGCCCGGGCCACCGGTACCGACCCGGCCGCACTGGGGGAGGCCGCGCAGAGCCCGCAAGGGGTGCACGCACTCGAACCCGCCGCCGCCGGCCCCGTCATCGACGCCTACGCGGACGCCCTGCACACCGTGTTCCTGTGGACCGTCCCGGTGGCCGCGGTCGGCTTCGTCGTCGCCCTCTTCCTCAAACAGGTCAGGCTGCGCGACAGCGCCCGGGCCGGCTCCACGGACATGGGCGACGGCTTCGCCTCCCCGGCCACCGCCTCCGGGGACTCGGCCAAGCTGCTGGAACTCGCGGTCGGCAAACTCGTCCGCACCATGGGCCCGGAGACGGCCCGCGCCATCGTGAACGCCTCCGACACGCGGCTCGACATGGCCGGGGCCTGGACGGTCATGCAGGTGGACCTGCTGACCCGGACGGTCGGCCACGCCAGCCTCGGCCTGATCGCCGTGCGCCGCTCGCTGCCCCCGGAGGTGCTGCTGCCGGTGTTCGACCGGATGGTCGAGGAGGGCTATCTCAGCCGCGAGGGCAACTTCTTCTCGCACACCCCGGCGGGACGGCGGGAGGCCGAGGTCATCTCGCGGGCCTGGGCGGACTGGCTCGGCGCCCAGCTGGAGAAGGACCGGGGGCGGCCGAGCAGCAGCGAACTGCGGGCGGCGGCGGACGCGATCGCCAAACGGCTGCTGGCCGAGGACCTGGGCGAGGGCAACTTCGCGCCGCGGTCGGCGCTCCGGGCATAGGGGGCCGGCTGCCTGGCGGGCGTGCTGCCGGGTGCCCTGCCCGTGTCCTGCCGGTGTCCTGACAGGTGTCCTGACGGATGTCCTGCCGGGGGAACCACAGTGCTGCCCCACTCGTCTGAACTACTGGGTAACAGAGCATCACCAAAGCACAACGGATCGGGGGATCGGACATGGCCGGTACGCATGTCACGCTCGGCGAGGAGATCATGCTGCTGTCGCTGGACGACGAGTCCGGTACGGCGACATCGCGGCAGGCGGCCGGCTGGGCCGTCGCGGGCGGACTCCTGCTCGAACTGGTCATGGCGGGGAGGGTGTCGGTGACCGGCGCCTACCTCGGCGTGGTCGACACGACACCGACCGGCGAGCCGCTGATCGACGGCCGGCTGGCGCTGCTGGAGACCTGGATGAAGGGCCGCAGCAAGCGCCGGGTCACCGACTGGCTGACCAAGGACCAGGCCAAGGCCGTGGGCGCGACGCTGGAGCGGATGAGCGAGCGCGGCCTGGTCGTCGAGGAACGGCACAAGCTGCTGGGGCTGTTCCCGGTCCGCCGCTACCCGGAGGCCGACGGCTCGGCGGAACGCGAACTCCGCGACCGCCTGGCCGCCACCGTGCTGGGCAAGGCCGATCCGGACGAGCGTACGGCCGGGCTGATAGCCCTGCTGCACGCGGCCAAGCTGCACCGGCTGGCCTTCCCGGAGCTGCCGCGCCGGGAGGTCGCGCGGCGGATGGCGGACATCGCGGCCGGCGAATGGGCGGCGGAAAGCGTCCGCCTGGCGATCCGGGACATGCAGGCGGCGGTGATCGCCGTGACGGCGGCGACGGTGGCCGCTGCGGTGGCCTAGGCGGCCCGCGCGGAGCCGGCGTGGCCGGTGCCGTTCGCCGGTACGCTGCTGCTGCCAGGGCAGACCATGAGGCGAGCGGGGGCCGAGGACCGTGGAACGAGACGCGCAGGCAGGCCGGTTGGTCGGCTCGCGGTACCGGCTGGTCGAGACGCTCGGGTCCGGCGGTTTCGGGCAGGTGTGGAAGGCGTACGACGAGGCTCTGCAGGTCGACGTGGCGGTCAAGGAACTCCGGCTGCCGCCTTCGGTCACCGAATCCGACCGGGCCGAGCGGACGGTCCGTGCCGCCCGCGAGGCCCGCAAGGCAGCCGCACTGCGCGATCATCGGAACATCGTCGCGGTCCACGACGTGGTCGTCGAGGACGGGGTTTCGTGGACCGTGATGCAGTTGGTGGTCGGGCATTCGCTGCAGGACCGTCTCGACGCCCGGGGGCCGCTCTCGGTCACCGAGGCAGGGCACATGGCCGCCGCGGTCCTCAAGGCCCTCGGTGCGGCGCACGCCGCCGGGATCGTGCACCGGGACGTCAAACCCGCCAACGTGATGCTCGCCGACAGCGGCGAGGTGCTGCTCACCGACTTCGGCATCGCCGTCCATCCGCACGAGACCGCCCTGACCACGCCGGGGATGCTCGTCGGATCGGTGGAGTACATCGCACCCGAGCGCGTCAGGGGACAGGACGGTCAGCCGGCCGGTGACCTGTTCTCCCTCGGGGTGACCCTGTACCGGGCCATCGAGGGGGTCTCCCCGTTCAAGCGGGACGATCCGGTGACCACGCTGGCGGCCGTGCTGGCCCACGACCCCCCGCCGCCGCTGCGCGCCGGGCGGCTCGCGCCGCTGATCACCGGGCTGCTGGAGAAGGACCCGGCCCGGCGGCCTGCCATCGCCGAGGCGCTGGCGCTCATCAGCAGGCCCTCCACCCCTCCGGTGCCGCCCGCTCCTGTGCCGTCCGCCCCGGTGCCGCCCCCGCCGCTGACACCTCCACCGGGGCGACCCGCGCCCGTCCCGCACGGGTACGAACCCACCGAGGTCGTCGGTACGCCCGTACACGCCACGGCCGTCGCACCACCCCCGACGGGACGGCACGTACGAGAGCGCCTGTCCCGGGGGGAGACGATCAGGCTCGCCCGGCCCGACGGCCGTGCCCTCACCGCGGTCCGGATCGGGATCGGCTGGCAGGCCGCCCCGCAGCGCGGGCTGTTCGGCAGCCGCACCCCGGAGATCGACCTCGACGCGTCGGCGCTGCTCTTCGCCGACCGGCAGCCCGTCGACGTCGTCTTCTTCCGGCACCTCGTCAGCGACGACGGCTCGGTCAGGCACACCGGCGACAGCCTGGCGGCCGCCCGCGAAGGGGTCGATCAGGAGGCGATCCTGGTCGACCTGCCGCGCGTTCCGGAGCACATCGACCAGATCGTCTTCACCCTGAACTCCTTCCTCGGCAAGACCTTCTCCGCGGTCCAGAGCGCCCATTGCCGGGTGGTCGACGAGACCGTCGGCCGGGAACTGGCCCACTTCACCCTCACCGACATGGGCCCGCACAACGCGCAGATCCTCGCCAAGGTGGGCCGGGCCGGCGCCGGCTGGCGGATGACCGCCGTCGGCGCCCCGGCCCACGGCCGGACCTTCCAGGACCTGATCCCGGCGGTCCTGTCGCACCTGTGACGGCGCTGCTGCCGGGGTTCCGCTCGCTCAGTCCGCGCACTCCGTTGCCGCTCCCGCTCCCGCTCCCGCTGCCGCTTCTGCTTCCGCTTCTGCTTCGTCCGGCGATGGCGGTGTGAGGCCGAGCGCCCAGCAGTAGAAACTCAGCTCGTCGACGTCCTGTTCGATGAGGGCTTTCATCGTGGTGCCGCCACCGTGCCCCGAGGCACGGAGCGGCAGCAGGAGGTAGGGGCCGCCCGGCCCGCCTTCGGCCTGGAGCAGTGCGACCATCTTGAGCGGATCGTATGGCGGCGCGTTCCGGTCGTTCAACGCCGGCACGAACGCCATCACGGGATAGCGGCGATCGGGTCGGACGTTGTGGTACGGCGAGTACCCGGCGAGATACGCACCCTCGACGGGATCGTCGGGCGAGCCGTATTCGACGGTCGCCGACCCGAGGTGGCTGAACTTCGGAAACTGCAGCATGTCGAGGACGGGCACCCGGCAGTAGACGGCCCCGAAGGCCTCCGGCGCCTGCATGGCGGCGACGGCGACGAGCAGACCGCCGTTGCTGTTGCCGCGCGAGGCCAGCTTGGAGGGCGTCGTCCAGCCCGCCGAGACGAGCCGGCGCGCCGCGGCTATGTAGTCGTCGAAGGCGTTCTGCCGCTGGGTTTTGAGGGCCGCCTCGTGCCAGGTGCGGCCGTACTCGCCCCCGCCCCGGACGTTGGCGAAGGCCAGGACCCCGCCCAGTTCCAGCCAGGCGGCGTTGACCGCCGAATACCGGGGTTCCATCGGGATGTTGAAGCCGCCGTAGCCGCAGAGCCGCACGGGCCGGTGTCCGTCGCGCGGCAGGTCCTTCCGGTGGATGACGAACATCGACACCCGCGTGCCGTCGGGCGACTCGTACCAGACCTGGTCCGTCGCGTAGGCGGAGACGTCGAGCCCGACGTCGGGTACGTGGTACGGCGACAGACGGTCCGCTGCGTAGTCGTACCGGTAGAGCGACGGCGGCTGTACGTACGACGTGAAGCTCACGTACACCTCGTCACCGTGCCACGTGCCGCTGACGCCGCTGACGGTGCCTTCGCCCTCGTTGCGGTTCACCGAGCCGAGTGTGGGCAGCGCCAGGTCGCGAAGGTACGTACCGTCCTCCGCGTGGACCCGCACACGATGTGACGCGGCGTGCGAGTAGACGGCGTAGAGCCGGCCACCGACGCCGGCGACCGTCTGCAGCAGGTCCGTGCTTTCCGGGATGAGCGTCCGCCACTTCGTCGGTTCCGTCAGCGGCGCCACACAGAGCCGCCCGCGCGGTGCGTCGAGGTCCGTACGGACGAGCAGCGAGTCACCGATCACCTGGACCTGGTTCAGGGAGCGCATGCCGGGCGCCACCGGTATGAGCGCGTCGTCGGCGAGGCGCAGCAGGTGGACGGAGTTGGCGTGGACGTAGTCCCAGGTGTAGAGCACGGCGAAGCGGCCGCATTCACTGACCCTGACGGAGCACCAGTAGTCCTTCTCCCGGTCGTCGCCGAAGACTCGGCGGGCCGGCGTGCCCGCTCCGATCCGGTGCTCGTAGACGGCGTGCCAGTACGCCTCTTCGCCGGCCGGCACTTCGCCGGGTTCGGGGCACGCCGTATAGAAGAACCCTGAGGAGTCGGGCCGCCAGGCCACCGACGAGTGGCCCGTGCCGCGGGGCCGTTCGGGAAGCAGCCGGCCCGACGCGACGTCGAGCAGGTGGATCACGGCGTCGTGCGTGCCGCCGACCGCTTTTCCGAACGCGACCAGTGCGCCGTCGGGTGACGGCTCGGCGAACACCAGCGCCCGGTCGCTCTCCCAGGTGTTCGGATCGAGCACCGTCTCGGCCGGCGCGTCCTTGCCGCGCCGCAGCATGAGCGCGAGTTTCTCGTCGTCGGCATCGGCCTGCCAGAAGAACTCGTGGCCGTGCGGCCCGGCGGGAACCGGTGGCGACAGCCGGGTATGACGCGACGAGCGGGTGACGGCCGTCCGCAGCCGGTCCCGCCCCGGGACCTCGTCCAGCACGGCTCGGGCGGCGGCTTCCTGTGCGGCGATCCAGTTCCGGGTCTCGGCGTCGTCGAGTCGCTCCAGCCAGGCGTAAGGATCGTCGAACCGCCTTCCGTGCAGCGTGTAGCCGCTGTGGGGGTCCTTGCGCGTCGTCGGGACTTCCAGGGGCAGGCTCGGCTTCTTCAAGCGGATCCTCCGCAGTCGCAGCTCTTCAGTGAGCGGTCGGGTAGTCGTACGAGAGGACGTCCGGCAGGGCGGTGAGGTCCGGGCGCCAGCTGTGCAGGACGGCTGCGGAGGGGGCGAACAGCACGGCCGGGATCCGGTCCGGGGCGAACCACTCCCAGCGAGCGATCTTGTGCGGCTCGGTGACGGCCGGGGTGCCCTCCGCGGCCTCGGTGACCGCCGCCGCTGTCAGCCTGGTCGTCCCGGACTCCGTGTCGATGTGGACGCCGAGCACCCGGACCGACGCCGGGTCCGTCCGCAGGTCCGTTTCCTCCGCGAGTTCCCGGGCGGCGGCCTGCTCGAAGCCCTCCCCGGGGTCCACCTTGCCGCCGGGCAGTTCCCAACGGCCGTCGTGGGCCTGCCCGAGCAGGACCCGCCCGTCGGCGCCGAGCACGATCAGGCCGACTCCGACGACGGCGTTCGGCTGCGGCACGGCCCGCTCGGGGCGCTCGCGCTCCGGGTTCTGGGGTGCGGTGGTCATCATCGTCCTTCCGTCGTGTTGCCGGGCCGGGCCCGTACGTGTATCCGCTCGCCCTGCGGCCCGAACAGGCTGAGGAATTCGACCGGTTGCGGGCCCGCGTTGAAGAAGGCGTGCGGGATGCGGGTGTCGAACTCGGCGGCTTCGCCGTCGGTCAGAACCAGGTCGTGCTCGCCCAGCAGCAGCCGCAGCCGCCCGGAGAGCACGTACAGCCACTCGTACCCCTCGTGGACGCGCAGCTCGGGCAGCGGCCGGCCAGCGTCGGAATCGGGCGCCGGCGGGATGATCATCTTGTAGGCCTGCAACCCGCCCAGGGCGCGGGTCAGGGGCAGATAGGTGCTGCCGTGCCGGATGAAGGGCTTGGCGCGGATGCGCGGGTCCCCGGTCTCGGGCGCGCCCACGAGCTCGTCCAGGGCGACCCGGTGGGCCTTGGCGAGGGGGAGGAGCAGTTCCAGGGTGGGCCTGCGCTGGCCCGACTCCAGTCGGGAGAGCGTGGAGAGGGAGATTCCGGTGGCTTCGCTGAGCTGGGCGAGCGTGGTGCCGCGCGCCCGCCGCAGCTCGCGCAGCCGCGGGCCGACGGCGGTGAGCACTTCCGCGAGGTCCGAGTCCTCCTCTTGAGCCATGATCCCATTTGCCGCTTCGGCAACAGTGTTTGTCAAGGCGGCCGGACCGGCCGCAGGCTCGGCCGTATGACGAACACGAACACGAACTCACACGGAACACATTCATCGGTCGGGGCCGGGGCCGGGGTCGGGGTCGGGGTCTCAGGCGATGTCGAGGTCGAGGGCGCGGCCGGGGCCGGGGCCGAGGTCGAGGTCGACGTGGTGGTGGTCGGCGGTGGGGCGGCGGGGCTGAGCGGGGCGCTGACCCTGGCCCGGGCCCGGCGCTCGGTGCTGGTACTCGACTCCGGCAGTCCTCGGAACGCACCGGCCGCCCACATGCACGGCTTCCTCGGCTTCGACGGGGCGAACCCGGCAGAGCTGCTCGCCCGGGGCCGGACGGAGGCGGCGGCCTACGGTGCGCGCTTCGCCCCGGCCACGGCCATCGCGGCGGACCGGATTCCGGAGGGCGGGTTCCGGGTGCGCTGCGACGACGGCTCGACCGTCCGCGCCGCCCGACTGCTGGTCGCCTCCGGCCTGGTGGACGAGCTGCCGGACGTGCCGGGGCTGGCCGGGCGCTGGGGGCGCGACGTGCTGCACTGCCCCTACTGCCACGGCTGGGAAGTGCGCGACCGGCCGCTCGCCGTCCTGGCCACCGGCCCGCTGGCCGTTCACCAGGCGCAACTGTGGCGGCAGTGGAGCGACCGCATCACCCTGCTCCTGCACCGCGCCGCACCGCTCGGCGGGGACCAGTACGAGGAACTGGCCGCCCGGGGCATCGCAGTGGCGGAGGGGGAGGTGACCGCCCTCCGGCAGGCGGCGGACGGCCGGCTGACCGGGGTCGAGCTGGCCGACGGTACGACGGTCCCCTGCGAGGCCCTGGTGGTCGCCCCGCGCTTCGCCGCCCGCGCGGGGGTCCTCACCAGCCTGGGCATTCCGCTGACGGAGGTCGAGCGGGACGGCCGGGTCATCGGCACCGCCGTGGACGCCGATCCGCACACCGGAGCCACCGCCCTGCCGGGGGTCTGGGCGGCCGGCAATGTGACGGCCCCGTTCGAGCAGGTGGTGGGTGCGGCGGCCCAGGGCGTCCACGCGGCTGTGGCGATCAACGCGGACCTGATCGCCGAGGAGGTCCGGCGCGCGACGGCGGCGGCAAAGGCGGCGGCCGCGAGCCCGCAGACCCCGCAGGCCGAGCCCAGCCCGGCGCACTGAACCAGCCGCGCACCGGACCGGTGCTCGGCCGCGTGTGCGGGTTTCGCCCAGCCGCCGGCCGCGCAGGATCTCCGACGATCTGATCGTCACAGCGGGACAGCGGGACAGCGGGACAGCGGGACAGCGGGACAGCGGGACAGCGGGACAGCGGGACAGCGGGACAACGGGACAACGGGACAACGGGCATTCCGGGGGGCGCAATGGCACATGTGCTGGTCATCGGCGGCGGGGTCGGGGGGCTGGCCACGGCGCTGATCGCCGCCCGGCACGGGCACACGGCCGAACTGTTCGAGCGGGACACCCGGGCTCCGGGCCGCGCGCTCGACCGGGACTTCTTCGGCTGGCGCCGCTCCGCCGTCCCGCAGGCCATCCAGCCGCACGCCCTGCTCGGCGCGGCCCGCAAGGTGCTGCGTACCGAACTCCCCGATGTGTACGAGGACATGCTGGGCCTGGGCGCCCGCGAGCGGCACGAACTCGACTGGTTCGAGGAGCGCCCGCCCGCCCGGCCGGGCGACGAGGACCTGGTCATGCTCCAGGCCCGGCGCATCGTGCTGGAGAGCGCACTGGTCACCGCCCTGCGGGCGGAGCCCGGGGTGGTCGCACGGTACGGGGAGCCGGTCACCGGGCTGCTGACGGCCCGGGCCGGCGAAGGCCCGGCCGGCGAGGGCCCGGCGGGCCGGGACGCCGCCGGCCGGGACGAAGCTGGCCGGAACGCCGTCGGCCGGAACGCCGTCGGCCGGGAGGTCGGCGCAGGCATCGGCATCGGCGTCGACGTCGGCGGCTCCGGGGCCGGCGTCCGCAGCGCCGGCGCGGTCCAGGTCGTCGGAGTGCGGACCGCGGGCGGCATTTACCGGGGCGACCTTGTCGTCGATGCCGGCGGGCGGCGCGGCGGCGCCGAGCGCTGGCTGGCCGCGGCCGGCTGCCGCCCCGCGCTCGTGGAACGGCACCGCACCGGCCTCGCGTACTTCTGCCGCTGGTACCGGCTGCCCGCCGGCCGGGAGGACGGCCCGCGCCGGCCCTGGGCGGTGACGGGCGGCAGTTTCGCCGGCTGCGCCGTCTTCCCCGCCGACAACCGGGTGTTCGCGGTCACCCTGTTCGTGCACACCGAGGACCCGACCCGGTCCGCACTCCGCGACCCCGCCGTGTTCGAGGCGGCCGCGGGGGCCTTCGCCCCCGGCGCCGCCTGGCTCGCGCTGGGCGCCGAGCCGCTGTCCGACGTACAGGCCGCGGCCGGGCTCGACAACCGCTGGTGTGCCCTGGCCGACGAACAGGGCCCGGTCGTCCGCGGGTTCGTGCCGGTCGGCGATGCCATCACGCACACCAACCCGACCCTGGGTCAGGGCATGTCCCTCGCCCTCTGGGCGGCCCAGCGGGTCGGCCGGACGGCCCACCAGGACCCGGGATCGGCAGCCTTCGCCGCCGGCTACCACGCGTGGGCGGTGCGCACCCTCAAGCCCTGGTTCGACTTCCAGGTGGTGGCGGACGGGGCCATCGGGGAGCGGTACGCGACCCACGCCGGCCGTGCGGGCCGGGCCGGCGCCGCGCGCGAGGTGGCCGCGCTGTTCGACTGCGCGCTGGACGACCCGGAGGTGATGCGGGCCCGGGCCAGGGTCCGCCACCTGGCCGACTCGCCCGAGCGGGCGTACGCGGACCCGGAGATCCGGGCCAGGGTGGCCCGCTGGCTGGCCGCCCGCCCCGACTACCGGCCGAACGCGTGCGGCCCGGACCGCAGGGAGTGGGAAAAGCTGACGGCAGGCTGACCGGGCCGACGGGGACGGGGCCGGCCGGGTCGACTGGGCCGACCGAGCCGGGCCGACGGGGCCTGCCGGGCCGACGGGGCCGGGCCGGCTGACGGGGGCGGCGGCCCGTCCGCGCCAGGACGGAGGCCACGACCGCCAGGGCGGAGGCCACGGCCCCGGCCCGCGGTCTACACCCCGAGCACCTCGGCCAGGTCGTAGTGGACGACCTCCTCCAACTGGGCGTACGTACAGCTCTCCGGCGTCCGGTCGGGCCGCCAGCGGCGGAACTGCGCGGTGTGCCGGAAGCGGTCGCCCTCCATGTGGTCGTAGGCCACCTCGCAGACCCGTTCGGGGCGCAGCGGCACCCAGGACAGGTCCTTCTTGCCGGTCCAGCGGCTCTGCGCACCGGGCAGCCGGGCACTCTCGTGCGCGGCCTCCTCGGCCCAGGCGGCCCACGGGTGGCCCGCGGCATCGGCCATCCGCAGCGGCTCCAGCTCCTCGACGAGCTCGGCGCGCCGCTTCATGGGGAAGGCGGCGCAGACGCCCACGTGCTGCAGTGCGCCGTGGGCGTCGTGGAGGCCCAGCAGCAGCGATCCGACAATCGGACCGCTCTTGTGGAAGCGGTAGCCCGCGACCACGACGTCGGCCGTACGCTCGTGCTTGATCTTGAACATGAGGCGGGCATCGGGCCGGTAGGGGAGATCGAGCGGTTTGGCGATCACCCCGTCCAGCCCGGCCCCCTCGAACCGCTCGAACCACTCCTGCGCCTCCGTGGCGTCGGTGGTGGCGGGCGCCAGATGGACGGGGGGCCGGGACATGGACAGGGCGCGGACCAGGGAGTCACGGCGATCGGCCAGCGGGGTGTCGAGGAGCGCCTCGTCGCCGAGCGCGAGCAGATCGAAGGCGACGAAGGAGGCGGGGGTCGTCTCGGCGAGCAGCTTCACCCGGGAGGCGGCGGGATGGATCCGCTCGGTCAGCCGGTCGAAGTCGAGCCGCCGGTCGTGCACGATCACGATCTCCCCGTCGACCACGCAGCGCTCCGGCAGATTCTCCCGCAGAGCCACCACCAGCTCGGGAAAGTACCGGGTCAGCGGCTTGCCGGTGCGGCTGCCGATCTCCACCTCGTCCCCGTCGCGGTGCACGATAGCCCGGAAGCCGTCCCACTTGGCCTCGTACTGCATGCCCGGCGGGATCCGGGCCACGGACTTGGCGAGCATCGGCTTCACGGGGGGCATCACCGGCAGATCCATGTCCTCGATTCTGCGGTGGTACGTCCATCCCCGCCCGGTGTGCGAGTCCGGCCGGCCCGGCCTACCGTGGCGCACATGGGTGCTGCCGGGAATGCGATCGAGCTGGAGGCGGGCGGGCGGACGGTACGGCTGTCCAGCCCGGACAAGGTGTACTTCCCGGAGCGCGGCCTCACCAAGCTGGACGTGGCCCAGTACTACCTGGCGGTCGCGGACGGCGTCACCCGCGCCCTCCGCAACCGGCCCACCACCCTGGAGCGCTACCCGGACGGGGTCGAGGGCGAGTCCTTCTTCCAGAAGCGCGCCCCGAAGAACCTCCCGGACTGGATCCCCACCGCCCACATCGCCTTCCCCAGCGGCCGCACCGCCGACGAGATCTGCCCGACCGAACCGGCGGCCGTGCTGTGGGCCGCCAACCTCGGCTGCCTCACCTTCCACCCCTGGCCGGTGCGGCGCGAGGACACCGACCGCCCGGACGAACTCCGCATCGACCTGGACCCGCAGCCCGGCACGGACTACCACCACGCGGTCGTCGCCGCCCACGAGCTGCGCGACCTGCTGGAGGAACTGGGCCTGCGCGGCTGGCCCAAGACCTCCGGCGGCCGCGGGCTGCACGTCTTCGTGCCCATCGAACCGCGCTGGACCTTCACCGAGGTCCGGCAGTGCGCGATCGCCCTGGGGCGGGAGCTGGAGCGGCGCATGCCGGGGAAGGTCACCACGGCCTGGTGGAAGGAGGAGCGCGGCGAGCGGATCTTCGTGGACTACAACCAGACGGCCCGTGACCGCACCATCGCCTCCGCCTACTCGGTCCGCCCCCGCCCACACGCCCCCGTGTCGGCACCGCTGCGCTGGGACGAGATCGACTCGGCCGAGCCCCGGGACTTCGACATCGTCACCATGCCCGCGCGCTACGCCGAACTGGGCGACGTCCACGCAGACATGGACGAGCACGCCTTCACCCTCGACGCGGTCCTCGAACTCGCCCACCGCGACGAACACGACCACGGCCTGGGCGACATGCCCTACCCCCCGGACTACCCGAAGATGCCGGGCGAACCCAAACGCGTCCAGCCCAGCCGCGCCAAACACGACCCGGAAGAATAGGGGGAATGACCGCACCCCCAAACACCCCCTCCCTCCCTCTCCTCTTCCTGGACATCGACGGCCCCCTCCTCCCCTTCGGGGCAACCGGCTACCCGACGTACGAGCCCGCTGACGCGTCGAACCCGTTGCTGGCCCGCCTCAATCCCGCATACGGTCCCCGGCTGCTGGCCCTGCCGTGTGAACTGGTGTGGGCCACAACCTGGATGTCGGACGCGAACGCCTGCATCGCCCCACGCCTCGGCCTGCCTCCACTGCCGGTGCTGGACTGGCCCGAGCCCCACGCCGAGGACGAGCGCACCGGGCTGCACTGGAAGACCCGCGCCCTGGTGGCCTGGGCGGCCGGCCGCCCCTTCGCCTGGGTCGACGACGAAATCACCCCCCGCGACCGCACCTGGATCTCCACCCACCACCCGACCCGCACCCTCCTCCACCACGTCGACCCCCGCCGCGGCCTCACCCCGACCGACTTCGAAACCCTCGAATCCTGGCTGCTCAGCGGCCCTTCTTCCGCCTAGCTGCCTGCCGTCGCCGATCTCAGGCCGCCGTCAATCGGTGACGGTCAGGAGTAGAACCCTCGCCGTATTCGGCGCGGCTCATGGCGAAGCCGGCCGGGTGTTCGCGGCGCAGGTATTCGTAGCGGGATTGGAAGACGTCGGTGGCCTCGTGGATCGAGCAGCCGAGGTGGGAGCGGAACAACTTGATGCCTTGGGTGATCTGACCGCTGAGTTCTGCTCGTCCGCGAAAGAGAGAGGTCCGATCGTCCAAGGGACAGAGGCGGGATCTCCGCCGGGCCAGTCGGTGTCGGTCAGGGTGGCGAGCAGGCGGCCCTCCGAGAGGGCCACCGCCACGTCCATGCCGCGAGCCGCCCCCTCGGCGAAAGTGGCCGGTGCAGTGTGATCGAGGAGGAAGACGAAGTGCTGGGTGATGCGCTGCCGCCATTCGTCGAGATTGCCGTCGCCGTCGATGCGGAGGTTGGAGTTCCAGGCTGCTTGGGCAAGGGCCGATACCAACAGCCCGAGGAAGTCGGCCTCCCGCAGGCCGTCCGCATGGTCGATCAGGATCGCAAGGCCCTGATTTCCCTGGCCGGGACCGTGCCAGTCGTGGAGGCAGCCCACCAGCGCGTCCCAGTTGTGGCCGAAGTGGCCGACGAACGAAAGCTCCCGCGCAAAAGTGCGGAAGAGAGACGCAGCATCCCGTAGTTCGCGGCCGTCCAGGCGCAGGACCAGACCGTTGCGCTGCGCGAGCGCGGCGGTTTCCGACGCCAGCCAGGGATCGGCGACGGGGGCGAACACGACCCAGGGAGAGCGGCGTTCCGTCAGCGTGGGTTTCGGCATCATGGCGCTGATGCTTGCACGCATCCGCTCTGCGGCCGCGTGAGCAACGGCATGGACCTGACGCTCCTCAAATGAACCTATCCGCCCAGGTCAGCAGGCGACCGACGGCGCGGTCCAGGACCGCCCGCCGGGTCTGACTCCCGCGTTCCAGGCGTTCCATGCGGCCGTCCTGTCGAACGCACGATCGTTCATCTTGATGGGTGTTGATCAGTCGTTGATCGGACGTACATCGGCGGTGGTGAGGATCTGCGCATGTCGATGAACACGATCGCTGCGGGGGCAGCTGCCGCTGCCTGGTACGAACTCGCGCTGTGCGCCCAGACCGGCCCGGACTTCTTCTTCCCGGAGCCGGGGACGTCCCTGCGGGACGCGAAGAGACTGTGCGGGGCGTGCGAGGGGCGCGCGGGCTGCCTGGAATTCGCGCTGGCCAACGATGAGCGCTTCGGCGTCTGGGGCGGCCTCTCCGAGCGCGAACGCTCGGCCCTCCGCCCCCGCTAGGTCTGCGTCCCCTTCCCACTCCGCCGCACCAGCCCGACCCGCCGCGCGAGCAGGTCGTCCTCCGGGGCGCCCCACTCCCGGCCGGGCGGTGCGTGCGGGACGACCCGCACCGGATAGTGCCCACCGACGGGCGACACGACTCCGCCGAAGCGGGGGTCGCCGGCGAACCAGATGCGGCCGGGGTGGGGGTTTTGCGTCTCGGCGAGCGGGACGGGGAACGGGATGACGCGGAAGGTGGGGGAGAAGCCTGCCTCGACAGTGATGACAACGGTGGTCGGGCTGCCCGCTGCCCGTGCGGGGTAGCGACAGGGAAATTCGCGCCAGGGATACGCCTGAAGGACCTCCGCCACTCGGTGCCGCCGAAAGAAGGCGATGGCTACCACTGGCAGGATTGCGACGACCAGCATCACGACGTACAGGCTAGCGAGCAGAGCCGCCATCACCTTGCCGAAGGACATGATCGTGCCGGCGATCAGGCCCGAGGCGGCAGTACCGATCAGCCAGACCGTGCGGCGGAACACCAGGTTCGCGTAGCCAGTGACCGTGGGCGGGTGGTCCCATGCGACCTTGGTGAGTGGCAGCGTCACAGGAGCACCTCCAAGATGCGCGAGGGGCGGACCTCAGGGGGTGTCGGGTCGGTGAACGACACTGTGTGGACGATGCCTTCGAGCACATCGCTGTACGCCTCGTCGTGCTCGCTCGACACACTGCTCAGGTCGAGAACCACCACGTATGGGCCTTCGCTGTGAGCCAGTGCGGCCCGTGCTTGGAAGACGGAGTGCTGGATTCCAGGCAGCGCGAGCGTGCCAGCAACAAGGCAGCAGGGCAGTGACGACGGCAGGTCGATGAAGCGACGAGTGGACGTGATCCACAGCGGTGACTTGGCGAGTGCGAGAGCTGTGCGTGCCACAGCCAGGCGGGGATTGTTTGTCTCTACTCGCCGGACGGTCAGCGAGAACAGCGAGGTGGACAGCCCGGACGGGCCGTCCGGGTGTAGCCCGATGGCCGTGTGGACGACGTGGTGCTCGGCAAGTTCGTCCAGGTGGTCCAATAGCTGCGCGACCTGTTGCTCCGCTAGAGCGTTACCCGTGGCTTCTGCCACTGACTCAAACTCGGCACGCTGGGCTGCCGCGATGTCATAGAAGCCCGGCGGCAGGCGGAACCAGAGCGGCGGGAATTCGTGGTTCATCGGACCCTCATCGCTGACCATGCGTGGGAGAACTTGGCGGCTGCGGCAGGGGCGTCTTCCAGGACACCGCGTGTGCCGTCCACGGCGGTGCCTGTCTGTTCGGTGGTATCCCCTGCCCAGGGTGTATAGCCCATACCCGCAGTGAAGGCTCCGGTAGCCGGAACTGCCACGCTCGCCGTGTCGCGGACTCCGGGAGCGGCATTGCGCAGAGCCCACTGGCTCAGCGGACTCTCGGTGGTCCGGATCGTGTTCCCCGTGCTCCACGTCGTCCTTGCGAACGTCCCCGCTCCCGCCCCCAACCCCGACAACGCACTCGTCTCCGGCACCGCCATCGCCGCCCGGGTCGCCCCCACCCCCGCCTTCGCGCCCGTCGCCACGGCCGCGACCCCCGGTACCGTGCCGAGCGTGTCGCCCATCAGCGTGACGCTGCTCTTCCAGAAGTCCGCGTCGAACTCGCCCTTCGTGAAGCCGTCCTTCAGCGGCTTGCGGAACTTCGGGTCCGATGCGTGCATGGTCAGGGCCGCCAGGCTCAGGCCGCTGCCGACCAGCATCACCGCCAGGGCGGCCGGCGGGCAGACGAAGGCCAGGCCGGCGCTCAGCAGGCCCAGGACGGCCGACAGGTTCGACAGGGAGTCCGCCGGGTCCTCGATCACCTCGCGCCAGAGCGACTCCAGCACCCCCGGCTCCTTCGGCGCCAGCCGATCCGTGGCCGAATCCAGTGCATCCGCCACCCGCCGTGCGTCCGTCGCGTGCTGGGCGGCCAGTTCGCGGGCCAGGCGGCGGGCGTTTGCGAGGGCTTCCGGGGTGGTGGCTGCGGCGGCGAGGGAGGCGTAGCGGGCTGCCAGGGTGCGGTGGGAGACCAGGGTGTCGTGCCAGGACGTGAGGCGGCGCGCGGCGTCGGCCAGGGAGTCGTGGGCCGAGCGCAGGTAGCGGGGGAGGTCGTCGGAGAGGGCCGTGCGGAACGCGGTTGCCGCTTCGCCCTCCCAGGCCCCGCTCCGGGACACCAGCGCGTCGACCACCCGCGAGGCCTCGCCCAGGGAGGCCGCGGAGGTGCGCAGTTTCGCCGCCAGGGCGAGGACGGCGGCCGGGGAGCCGGGGGCGGGGTCGAAGCCCAGTGCCCCGGTCGGGGCGGCCTCAGTCACGGCGGGCCGCCACAGCCGCCCGGAAGGCCTCGCGGATCGCCGCGTCCAGCGCCCCGTACTCCGAGGCGCTGCCCCGTACGCCCTCACGGACGGCGGCGACCCGCTTCGACAGCTGCTTCGTGCCGTACGACCATCTGTCCTGGAAGCGTTCGCAGGCCGCGTCCAGCTCCGCCGTGCCCAGCTGGTCCTCCCGGACGTGGCCCATGGCCCGGCGGGCGTCCTTCAGGGCGGTCAGGGAGGTGTCCAGGGACTGGGTGAAGCGGGTCAGCTGGTCGAGGTCCGCCCGGAGAATGGTCATGGCGGTGAAGCCTGGCAGAGCACCGCTCTGCCAGGGGAATCGCCGTCACTCCCAGGAGGGACCGGGAACCGGTCAGGCCTTGCGGGCAGCGAGCCGGGCGGCCCGCGCGGCGAGGCGCTCGTCGAACTTGGTGGCTTCCGCGTCCAGGCCGTTCATGAAGAGGCCGAGCTCGTCCTGGGCCTGCTGGCCGTCCGGGCCGAGGCCGTCGATGTCCATGACCTTCAGGAAGCGGAGGACCGGGCTGAGCACGTCGTCGTGGTGGATCCGCAGGTTGTAGACCCCGCCGATGGCCATCTGCGCGGCCATCCGCTCGAAGCCGGGCATGCCGTGTCCGGGCATCCGGAAGTTGACGACGACGTCCCGGACCGCCTGCATGGTGAGGTCGGGGGCGATCTCGAACGCTGCGCCCAGCAGGTTGCGGTAGAAGATCATGTGCAGGTTCTCGTCGGCGGCGATGCGCGCGAGCATGCGGTCGCAGACCGGGTCGCCGGACTGGTGGCCGGTGTTGCGGTGCGAGATGCGGGTGGCGAGCTCCTGGAAGGCCACGTAGGCGACCGAGTGGAGCATCGAGTGACGGTTGTCGGACTCGAAGCCCTCCGACATGTGCGCCATCCGGAACGCTTCCAGCTTGTCCGGGTCCACGGCGCGCGAGGCCAGCAGGTAGTCGCGCATCACGATGCCGTGCCGGCCTTCCTCGGCGGTCCAGCGGTGCACCCAGGTGCCCCAGGCGCCGTCACGGCCGAAGAGGGTGGCGATCTCGTGGTGGTAGCTGGGGAGGTTGTCCTCGGTGAGGAGGTTCACCACCAGCGCGATCTTGCCGATATCGGTCACCTTGGACTGGCTGGGGTCCCAGGCCTCCCCGTCCTCGAAGAAACCGGGGAAGTTCCGACCGTCGCTCCACGGCACGTACTCGTGGGGCATCCAGTCCTTGGTGATCTTCAGGTGGCGGTTGAGCTCCTGCTCCACGACCTCTTCGAGCGCATAAAGGAGCTTCGCGTCGGTCCACGCCTCCGAGCTGCCGAGGTGGGGAGAAGTGATCGTCACGGGTACTCCTGGGGGGACAAGCGAATTACCTACGGTTCCGTAGCCTACGTACCCGTAGGTTAAGCACGGCGTGAAGACCAGCCAAGCCCGGGGGGCCGCTATGCCCTGTTACGTTGGGTTAAATATGCAGGTGAGGGGCCGCCCGGGCGGTCGAAAATGAGACACGTCCGGACGGCCCCTTCAGGCCGGGCCACGGTTCAGGCCGTCAGGTGGTCCGCCTCCCCGGCCTTGACGGCGAAAATCGGCGAGCGGGCCGCGCCTCGACCGCGCGGGTGTTGCAGCGCCTCGATCACGCAGGTGTTACTGCCGCGTGGACCCGTCCCACATGGCTTCCCGTACCTCCTCCACCGTGGTGGGCCGCAGCTCGCCGTCCAGGAGCAGCCATCGCGTGATGCCGATCGACTCGAGGAACGGCACGTCGTGGCTGGCCACGACGAGCGCCCCCTCGTAGGACTCCAGTGCGTCCGTCAGCTGCCGCACGCTCGCCAGGTCCAGGTTGTTCGTCGGCTCGTCGAGCATGAGCAGCTGCGGGGCCGGTTCCGCCAGCAGCAGTGCCGCCAGCGCCGCCCGGAACCGTTCGCCGCCGGACAGGGTGCCCGCCGGCTGGTCCGCCCGGGCTCCCCGGAGCAGGAAGTGCGCCAGGCGTGCCCTGATCCGGTTGTTCGTGGCCTCCGGTGCGAACCGGGCCACGTTCTCCACCACCGACAGCCCGTCGTCGAGCACGTCGAGCCGCTGCGGCAGGAAACGCGTCGGCACATGGGCCACCGCCTCGCCCGACGCCGGCGGCAGCAGCCCCGCGATCGTGCGCAGCAGGGTGGTCTTGCCCGATCCGTTCCGGCCCACCAGAGCGATCCGTTCCGGTCCGCGCAGGTCCAGCTCGCCGGGGACGGCCGGTACGCCGCCCCCGTACGACAGTGCCAGCTCGCGCAGGGTCAGCACCGTGCGCCCGGCCGGCACCCGGGTGGCCGGCAGCTCGATCCGGATCTCGTCGTCGTCCCGGACCGCTTCCACGGCCTGGTCGAGCCGCTCCCGGGCCGCCGCGAGCTTCTCGGTGTGCAGGATGCGGTGCTTGCCGGACGAGACCTGGGCCTGCCGTTTCCGCTCGTTCATGACGGTCCTGGGCTCGCGCTTGTTGTCGTACATCTTCTGGCCGTAGCGCTTCCGCCGGGCCAGCTTCATGTGGGCGTCGGCCAGTTCGCGCTTCTGCCGCTGTACGTCGGCCTCCGCGACCCGGACCATCCGCTCGGCCGCCTCCTGCTCGGCCGCGACGATCTCCTCGTACGCCGTGAAGTTCCCGCCGTACCAGCGGACTTCGCCCTCGCGCAGCTCGGCGATCTGATCGACCCGCTCCAGCAGCTCCCGGTCGTGGCTGACCACGACCATCACTCCGGACCAGGACTCCACGGCGGCGTACAGCCGCCGGCGGGCCCGCAGGTCGAGGTTGTTGGTCGGCTCGTCGAGCAGGAGTACGTCGGGCCGGGCCAGGAGCAATGCCGCCAGGCGCAGCAGCACGGACTCGCCGCCGGAAAGGTCGCCGACCGTGCGGTCGAGACCGATCCGGCCCAGGCCGAGGCGGTCGAGGGTGGCGTGGGCGCGCTCCTCGACGTCCCAGTCCTCGCCGACCGCGGCGAAGTTCACCTCGGTGGCCTCGCCCGCCTCGATGGCGTGCAGCGCGGCCCGGGTGCGGGCGATCCCGAGGACCTCGTCCACGCGCAGCGCGGTGTCGAGGATGATCCCCTGGGGGAGGTGTCCGACCGTCCCGGCGACGGACAACTGGCCGTCCGAGGGGCGGAGTTCACCGGCCAGGAGTTTCAACAGGGTCGATTTGCCAGAGCCGTTGAGTCCGATCAGGCCGGTTCGGCCGGGGCCGACGGAGAGGTCGAGGGCCTCGAAGACGGGGGTCCCGTCAGGCCAGTCGAAGGCGAGGGCGGAGCATTTGAGAGAAGTCTGGGCATGGCTCATGGAGGCCTCCAGGTTGCGTGAATGGCGAGCTGCAACGTGGGGAGACACCGCCGCTGACGCTGATGCAGCGGGTGTGGGTGTCTCGAACCTCAGACGAACAATGTCCTGCTCCGATCGACGGCAATGGGGCGTCTTCGAAGCTACGGGCGGCCGGGGCCGCCCGCAAACGAATTCCGGGGCCGTTCGGCGGAGTCGGGGAGTAGGAGGAGTCGGGGAGTGGGAGTCGGGGAGTGGGGAGTCGGGGATCAGGGAGTCAGCAGGAGCCGCGCATGAGCTCGGCGAGGCTGTGGTCCACGTCCAGGTAGAGGTGTTCCAGGCCGGGCGGGGCCACCGAACAGGACCGGTCGAGGAAATGGCGCAGGTCGGCGCTGCCCATGAGAACGACCGCAACACCTTCCGGAGCATGGAACTCGACCACGGTCCGCCCCGCCCCGTACGGCCGCACGCGTACGTCGCCGTAGCCGGCCGGCCGCTCCAGACCCACCTCCAGGAGCTCGCGCGCGAACGTCCACGACACCTCGATCCCCTCCAGTGTCGCGGGAGCGGGGAACGCCATGCGGACGGCGAAGGGGTCGGCCCGGTCGTAGCAGAGGGTGACGGGAACGGACTCGACCTTCGGCGCGGTGGCGACCAGTCGGGCCTCTACGGCCTGCTCGATGACGGTGATCAAGGCTCGCTCCCTTGCTGTGGATCGGTTGCGGGCTGAAGGGGTGGGGGCCCGGCATCCGGATAGACGCTGGATCCGGCCGATCCGTGCGGGGAACGCAGCGTGACCTGTGTCACCGAATGGCCGGATCCCACCTGTGTGATCGCACAGAGTGATCGGCGGGGTGGGAGTGGTGGCTGCGGCGGCAGGGAGGCTGCGGTGGTGTTGCGGCCGCCGTGTGGTTCCGGGTGATCGCAGTAAGGCTGAATAGCGCTCACTCCAGAGGCGCAAGGTGCGTTAGCTTCCGGCGCCATGAGACTTCCTGGAGTGGGATTTCGCGCGGGTGCCGGTGTTCGTTCAGGTGTCGGTTCCGGCGTCGGTTCCGGTGTCGGTTCCGGCGTCGGTGTGTGCGCGGCAGCGCTGGTGGTCGGGCTGCTGGCCGGCCCCGCGGGCGCACAGGAGCAGCCGGCCGGTGAGCGCCCGGGCGACACGGCCGCGGCTGCGGGCGTGGGGTGGTCGGTGAAGGCCACCGGGGCGGATGCCCGCTTCCGCGGGCTGTCGGCGGTCAGCCGGTCCACGGCCTGGGTGTCCGGCTCCAAGGGCACCGTGCTGCGCACGGTGGACGGCGGGCGCAGCTGGCAGAACGTGTCCCCGCCGGCCGCGGCGGGGCTGGAGCTGCGCGACATCGAGGCCTTCGACGCGCGGCGGGCGGTCGCCCTGTCCATCGGTGAGGGCGAGGACTCGCGGATCTTCCGTACGGAGGACGGGGGCGCGAGCTGGACCGAGACCTTCCGCAACCCCGAGCCGCGTGCCTTCTACGACTGCCTGACCTTCTTCGACCACCGGAACGGTCTGGCCATGAGCGATCCGGTGGACGGCAAGTTCCGGATCCTGTCGACGGCCGACGGCGGCCGCAGTTGGCGGGTGCTCCCGAATGCCGGGATGCCGGACGCCCTGCCGGGCGAGGCCGGATTCGCGGCGAGCGGCCAGTGCCTGGTGAGTGCCGGGCCGCGCGATGTGTGGCTGGCCACCGGGGGCGGCGCGGTCGCCCGGATCATGCACTCGGGCGACCGGGGGCTGACGTGGACGGTGACCGACGCGCCGGTGCCGGGCGGGGACCCGGCGCGGGGCGTCTTCGGGCTGGCGTTCCGGGACCGCGACCACGGGCTCTCGGTGGGCGGTGACTACCGTACGGGCCAGCCGTCTCCGCAGGCTGCGGCACGGTCGGGGGACGGCGGACGGACGTGGCGGTCCTCGGCGGTGCCGCCGGCCGCCTACCGGTCCGGGGTGACGTGGGTGCCGTTCCTCCGGTCGGTCGCCCTGGCGGTGGGCCCGACGGGCACGGACGTGACGCTGGACGGCGGGGCCACCTGGCGTCCCCTGGACGCGGGTTCGTTCGACACGGTCGACTGCGCTCCGCAAGGGGTGGCGGCGTGCTGGGCGTCGGGGGAGAAGGGGCGAGTGGGGAGGCTGGAAAAGCTGTAGGGGCTCCGGGCCGTCTCCGGTCGGAGACGGCCCGGTCCGATACGCGCAATTCGCACGCTCCGGGACGGGGCATGGCAAGGGGTGCATCGCGCTGGACATGACAGCAGGCGTGCTGGGATGATCGCGGACTTTCCCCGTCCACTTAAATGAAAGTCAGAGAATGACGACGTCCCCCACGTCCTTCTTCCGGCGCGCCGGTTGGGTCGCCGCGCTCGCCGCGGCAGTGCTCTCGGTGCCTGTGCTCGGCACGCCCGCGCAGGCGGCTCCCGGCGACCCGGCAACCGCGTCCTCGTTCAACCTCAAGTCCGGACCGGACCTGAGCGGTCACGTGGCCGACCTGAAGGCGGCCCTGCCCACGCAGGGCGTCCAGATCCTGCTGGACCAGGGCAACCGGGTTGCGAAGACGGGCCCGTCCTGCACCACGGACCCGTTCGGGACCGGCGACGCCGGCGGCATCCTGGCACCGGCCGAGAAGTTCTGCTGGGACGCGGGCGACTCCGACACCAAGGAATGGATACCGCAGGGCATCACCGGCGTTTCGGATGCGCAGGCCGACGAACTCTGGGGCACCCGGAAGCCGGTGGTGACCGCCTGGTACGACAAGTCCGACAACGACCTCTGCTCGTCGAGCCCCGGCACCTGCTACGAAAAGGGCGTACGGCTGTCGTTCCTCGACCCGGAGACGGCGGTGACCGGCGACCCCGAAGGCCGCCGGTACCGGCACGTTCTGCTCGTCGAGCCGTACTACAACACCTACAACCACATCTCCTACAAGGCGATCAACCTCCACGCCGGCGGCATCGCCTGGTACAAGAACTACCTGTACGTCGCGGACACCATGAACGGCCTGCGGGTCTTCGACATGCGTTCCATCCTGGACCTCAACCCGGACCAGGACTCCGCGGTGGACGACACCACGCTCGACGGCCTGAAGAGCAACGTCAGGGACGAGACCAAGATCGGCCGGCAGAGCAACGTCTACTACAGCCACACCTACCGCTATGTGATGCCGCAGGTGGCCTCGTACAAGTTCGTCAGCCCCCAGGGCAACTCCTCGTCCGCGGTGACCTGTGTGGCGACCGGAGCTCCCAAGGCGTCCTACATCTCGATCGACCGCAGCAACACGGTTGCTCCGGCGCTGATCATGGGCGAGTACTGCAACTCCGACACCACGCACGTCGAGAAGGGGCGGATCGGCGCGCTGCCCATCGACGACAGCACCGGTCTGCTGAAGACGGCCAACGGCGTGGTCAGCGCGTCGGACGCGTACTACCTGCCGCGTGACCTCACCCAGGGCGCGGCGCGCTACAACGGCATGTACTACTTCAACCGCAGCAACGTCCACTTCAGCGGCAGCCTGCGACGGGCCCATGTCTCCGGCGGCCGCCTGGTGGACTACGGCGGCAACATCGCCAACGCGGTCGGGCCCGAGGATCTGTCCTTCGAGCACTCCCAGAGCCAGCCCGGGGGCACCCAGTACCTCTGGTCGCTGACCGAGCACCGCATGGACACCGCGGACCCGACCTGCACCGACGCCGGTTCGCCCTGTGGCCGGGTGGTCTACGCACACCGCGTGAGCGACATCCTGGCCCGGCCGTAGCCGACTCCGGAAGCGGGCCCCCGGTCCCGCTCCCGGTCCCGATTCCGGTTCTGCTCCCGGTCCTGATTCCGGTCCTGATTCCGGGTCCCGCTCCGGGCGTGGCAGGAATTGCTTCTCCAGTGGCGGGGGCCCGGGTGCGCGGCGATAACGTGCTCGTCATGACGTGGCGGGGACCGACGTATCGAGTGGTCGACGGGGAGCGGATCGAGGGTCTGTGGCGGCATGTCTGGCGCCGTGGCTGGAGCGGCACGTACTACGTCGACGACCTGCTCGTCTTCGCGGACGGGGCGATCGGCTGCGAGGAACTCACCGATATCGCCGGGCTGGGCCGCCTGTTGGCCTCGGGCCGGATCTCGGCGACCGAACCCGGACGGGGCGATCTGCCGGTGGAACCGTCGAAATGGCGGTCGCGCCGAGGCGAACCCCTGACGCCGGAAGGCTTCGTCCTCGAGGTCGCCGACCGGATCGAGGCGCTCAACGGGCGCCCGACCACTGCGGACCGCTGCTGGGATGCGATTCGCCGTTACCGGGACGAGCCCACGGAATCCAACCGCCTCGCCCTGCGGCAGGCGTACCGGAACGTCCCGCCGCACCGCCGCATCCACGTCCTCGGCGACATGGACCGCCAGGACCGTCCGCTGCGCATACTCGCCACGGACATCGGACAGCCCGTGGACGGTGACGGCCCCGTGGTCACGGCCTTCATGCACCAGCAGACCCTGGACTACTTCATCCGTGCGGACGGGGCAGCGAGCACCGAGCGGATCCGTTACCCCGACGATCCGGTCGGCCCGTCCCGCCCCGCCCTGACCCTCCACGAAACGGTCCATCCCCAGGGATGGCCCGAAACCCTCGATCTCTTCGTGCTGCGCAACGAATATCCGTCGGCCGTGGTCATCGGCAACGAGACCTACCCCTCGGTCACCGAGGCCTACGCGTCCCTCACCGGCCATGAAGACCCGTCCGCGATCCGCCTGTCCCTCATGGCCGATCTCCTGCGCGCCAAATTCGCCCAGCACGCGGAACTGGCGGAGATCCTCCTCTCCACCGGGGACGCGCGGCTCAGCTACACCGGCAGTTCCGTCTCTTCCTTCTGGAGAGACGCCCCGGACGGCCGCAACTGGCTGGGCCGCCTCCTGGAACTGGTCCGCTCCGAACTCGTCGTGGTCCGTCGGTCGCCCGACGGCGGGAGGGTTTAGCCCAGGCCGGCGCCCCGCCACCCGGCGGCCCGGCAATCCGCCAACCCGGCGGTCCCGGCCTCGGACCGCCTGCCCGAGACCGCAGGCGTGTCAGGCCGCCGGCGTCTCCCGTACCGTCGCCAGGTCCGCCGACGTCTTCGTCGCGATGAACTCCGTGATGCGGTACTCGCAGACCCCCGCCACCACGAACGGGTCCTCCTCGGCGATCTTCTCGATCTCGGGGCGGGGGACGCCGCCCGCCAGGATGACGCCGCCGTCGCGCGGGACCTTGCGGCCCGAGGCCAGGAAGATGCCCTGCGCGTAGTAGCCGTTCAGCCAGGCGATGTGCGCGTCCATCTCGGCCTCGACGTCCTCGATGGGCGCGGTGTAGGTCAACTCCATTACGAACATGATCGTCAGGCTACCCTCGGACCATCATGACGAGCGTGAAGACCCCCGCCGACGAGGCCGAGGCCCGGGCGATACAAGACGAATTGCGTAGTCGGGTGGTGTTCGGCGAGGCCGGGCCGGGCGTCGGGCAGGGGCTCGTCGCCGGGGTGGACGTCGCCTACGACGACGAGCGCGACCTGGTGGCGGCCGCCGCCGTGGTCATCGACGCGGCCACCCTGGACGTGGTGGAGGAGGCGACGGCCGTCGGGCACGTCAGCTTCCCCTACGTGCCCGGCCTGCTGGCCTTTCGGGAGCTGCCCACCGTGCTGGCCGCCCTCGACGCCCTGACCGCCACCCCCGACCTGGTCGTGTGCGACGGCTACGGTCTGGCCCACCCGCGCCGCTTCGGGCTGGCCTGCCACCTCGGCGTGGTGACCGGACTGCCCGCCATGGGCGTGGCGAAGAACCCGTTCACCTTCACCTACGAGGAGCCGGGCGAGCGCCGCGGCAGCACCTCGCCGCTGCGCGCCGCCGACGGCGCCGAGGTCGGCCGGGCGGTGCGCACCCAGGACGGCGTCAAGCCCGTCTACGTGTCCGTCGGACACCGGGTCTCGCTCGACAACGCCTGTGCGCACGCCCTCGCCCTCAGCCCCCGCTACCGGATTCCCGAGACCACCCGGCTCGCCGACTCCCTGTGCCGCAAGGCGTTGCGGGAAGCCGGCTGAGCCGGGCGCGCCGGGCGCGGGTCCGCCGGTCCGGCGGATCCGGACGCCTCAGCGGGCATCCGCCACCTCAGCGAACATCCGCCACCCGGAAGCGGATCCCGGCCTTCTGGAGCCGCTCCAGCAGCGCGTCCCCCATCGCCACCGCGGTGGTCAGCTGGCCTGCGCGCGCGGGCAGTTCGTCGTACGCCAGGCACAGCGCCGACTCGGCCAGCATCTTCGCGGTCTCCCCGTAGCCCGGGTCGCCGCCCGTGACCTCGGTGAACACCCGCTGGCCGCCGCCCTTGCCGACGAACCGGACGCTGAACCAGCTGCGGGCCCGCCGCTCCGCGTCCGGACCCTGGCCCGGTTCCCAGCGGTTCATCAGCCAGTTGCGGGCGGCCGGGACCTGGGCCAGTGCCGCCAACGCGCCCACCGCGGCCACGCCGCCCACCGCCACCGGCAGATGGGCGACCGAGGCGTAGTGCCGGTAGCGGAAGTCCGGCCCGTAGCGTTCCAGCGCGGCCGCCGAGCGGGCCACGATCTGCGGGTCAAGGGTGGGCAGCGGCAGCGCCCAGGCGCCGGTCTCGCGGCTGAACCGGGGGGCGCCGACCGGTCCGCGGGCCCGGCGGCCCAGCAGCCGGGGTTCGTGGAGCCGGCGTTCCCGGGCCGCGCTCAGGGTCTGCGGGCCGCGGCCGAGGGCGGTGAGCGCCGAGGCGAAGGTTCCGCCGGAGAACAGTCCGCCGCCCCGCATGAACCCGTCGACGGTCAGCGGGACCCCTTCGGGCAGCTGCCGGACGGTGAACCAGGCGCCCAGGTCGGCGGGGATGGAGTCGAATCCGCAGGCGTGCACGAGGCGCGCCCCGGTCTCCCGGGCCCGCGCGTCGTGCTCGACGTACATCCGGTCCACGAACTCCGGTTCGCCGGTGAGGTCCAGGTAGTCGGTGCCGGCCTCGGCGCAGGCCGCGACCAGTTCCGCGCCGTACCAGACGTAGGGGCCGACGGTGGTGGCCAGCACCCGGGTGGCGGCGGCGAGTTCCCGGACCGCTGCGGCGTCGGTGGCGTCCGCGCGCAGCAGGGGCAGGTCCGCGCAGTGCGGGTGCCGTGCGGTGAGCCGTTCGCGGAGCCGTTCGAGTTTGCCGGTGTCCCGTCCCGCGAGGGCCCACCGGCAGCCGGCCGGCGCGTGCGCGGCGAGGTACTCCGCGGTCAGCGCCCCCACGAACCCGGTCGCCCCGAAGAGCACGACGTCGTACGTGCGTTCCGGTGCGTCCTGTCTGTTCATCCCCGCTCCTCCCAGCTGGTGTCGGTGGCTGAGGCTAGCGTGAGCTCGGGCTGTTCGTTCGGGCAGGTGTGACCTGCGGTAAGTGGAGGTGTCCCGGTGAAGGCTGCGGTGCGCAAGTGGGAAGCGGTGCGGGAGTTCGCCCTGGGGCTGCCCGAGGCGGTGGAGGAGTTCCCGTGGGGGCCGGAGGACTGCGTGGTGAAGGTCAACAAGAAGATCTTCGTCTTCCTGGGGAACGCGGACGGGCCGCAGCCGCCGGGCCTGTCCGTGAAGCTCAAGGACGAGTCGCTGCACGGCCACGCCATGACCGCTCCGGGGGCCGAGCCCAGCGGGTACGGGCTGGGGAAGGCCGGCTGGGTGTCGGTGCCCTTGGGGGAGAAGGGGGCGCCGAGCGCCGAGGTGCTGTGCGAGTGGGTGGAGGAGAGCTACCGGACGGTGGCTCTGAAGCGGCACATCAAGGAGCTGGACGCGAGGATCGAGGCAGACCGCTAGTGCCGCATCAGGCAACGTTTGCCCTTGTGACGTGACGTGACGTGACGTGACGTGACGTGACGTGACGTGACGTACCGGTGCTGTGCCGGGCGGCGCGTGACGGTCACCCTGTCGGGGTGGCGGAACGAGTACGCGTGCGCGAGATCGACGATGACGAGGGGCGGCTGCTGCTGCGGATCATCCGCAGGGGCACCGGGTCGGTGGTGACCTGGCGGCGGGCCCAGATGGTGCTGCTGTCCGCGCAGGGCATGCCGGTGGCGGAGATCGCCGAGGTGTCGTTCACCAGCGATGGCCGGGTCCGGGACGTGATCCGCTACGGCGGAGTGCGGCACCTGTTCGCGGCCTACGACCTGGCCAAGGACAAGCTCTACGGCCACATCAAACCGGTCAAGCGGCGCACACACTTCCTGGAGTTCTGCCGCTATCTCCGCACCCTCTACCCCCGAGAAGTGCGGATCGCGATCGTCTGCTGCCAGGGCGACAACCACACCATGGGGGCTGCGGTCTGCGCCCCGGACGGCCGGATCGTCACCGCGGTGAACGCCCACCACTTCACCTGAGGCCCCTGCGCTGAGCTGGTCGTCATCGGTGCGGCGGCCGCCCGGGGCGCCTACGACCCGGACACCATCGTCGCCGTGGGTGACCCGGGGCCGCGGGGTGGTGCCCCCATGTGGCCGCTGCCGTCAGGTCCAGCCTCTTGTCCAGCCCAAATGTCGAACTACAACTGAAGGGCAAGTGTCCTGCGCCAGTAATCTGTTGGTAGATCTGCGCGCCCTCGATGACCGGCTTCCGGACGCCAGCCAGGCACGTCAACCGTTCACAGCTCAGCCAGAACTGCCTAGGAACTTCCGGCCCAGGACACTAGTCTCCTACCAGGAGGAGCAGCCGTCTGCGGCGGCCTGCGGAGCCGCGGCGAGTGAGGTACCGAGCACCGCCGCCATGGCGCCGCCCCTCACCAGGGCCCTGCGCAGGCTCTTCTTCCTCGTGTTCATTCTCTTCTCCCTCGTCCGGATCGTCTCTCGAGGTCAGCGGGTCAGCGGGGGTTGCCGTACTGGAAGGCGTTGGTGATCTCCTGTCCGGGAACCGTGTTGGACCGCAGTGCGAAAACGGCGGACTCCCGGAAGAAAACGCCGACTTCGTCCTTGCCGTCGTGGTTCCAGTCACCGGCCAGCGGGAGCGAGTACGGGTTGCCGTACATGAAGGAGTTGGTGATCTCCTGTCCCGGGTTGGTGTTGGAGCGCAGCGCGAAGACGCTCGACTGCGGGATGTACACGCCCACCTCGTCCTTGCCGTCACCGTCCCAGTCACCCGCGGTCGGCACCCAGTTGGGGTTGCCGTACATGAAGGAGTTGGTGATCTCCTGTCCCGGGTTGGTGTTGGAGCGCAGCGCGAAGACGCCCGACTGCGGGATGTACACGCCCACCTCGTCCTTGCCGTCACCGTCCCAGTCACCGACCAGCGGCAGCCAGTCCCCGCCGTTGCCGTACCGGAAGGACGTCGTGATCTCCTGTCCGGGGTTGGTGTTGGAGCGCAGGGCGAAGGTGCCCGAATCCGGCATGTACACGCCGACCTCGTCCTTGCCGTCACCGTCCCAGTCACCGGCGATCGGTATCCAGTCCCCGCCGTTGCCGTACGTGAAGTCGATGTCGGAGTACCCGGCGTTGTTGGAGTTCCGCAGCGCGAAGTGGTTGCCCCGGTAGATCCCCGGAGTGTCGACCCCGTCGCCGTTCCAGTCCCCCATGACCTCCCGCACCCCCGCGCCGAACGGCTGCGTGGTGTCGGCGCCTCGGGCCCGGACGAACTTGGTCACCGGGCCGGCAGGGCCCTGCCGCCGCCAGTCGAAGAACTGGCCGTTGTTGTACGACTCGACCCGGCCGCTCTCGTTGCCGCCCACCGTCTTGATCTGGGAGCCGTCCGCCGAGACGGCCACGACGATGTTCACGTGGTCGCTGTCCCGGCCCGCGTTGTCGTAGACGGCCGCGTCGCCGACCTGCGGTGTGTTGAAAAGCCGGTCGTTCCCGTAGTTCAGGAAGCTGTCCGCCCACGGGTCGAGGTGGTTGAGATCGGTCACCCCGGCCGTGCGCCAGACCCATTTGGCGAAGACCGCGCACCACGGGGGGCAGCTCCCGTTCCCCGAGTAGTACGTGCAGCCGTGCGGGTTCGCCAGTTCGGCCAGCGCCACCTCCGCGATCCGGGCTCCGCTGCCCGGGGCCGCCGTCGCGGCGGACGCGGCCTGCGCCGCGGACCGGGCGGCGGTTTGTGCCGACGGCGCAGCCATGGACTGCGGGGCAACCGTCAGGGCACCGGCGGTGCACACGGTGACGAGGGCGGTGGCTGCGAGTCGGCGTGTCCGGGTGTGCAGGTGGGCGAGCATCAGTCAGCCTCCGTGTGTAAGGACCCCGTTGGGCCTCGATGACCGAAGGCTGCCGCAGGCTGGTCCAGGTTTTCTCCAGGTGCCCAGCGGAGGTACCGGAGCGGGCCGGTAACCGGCTCACCACACGAGGGATTCCGCCTGCTCACGGGCCTCCAGCTCGGTGAACACGGCCAGAGCTTCGGCACGGAGCACGGCCGCCTCCGCGTAGGCCTCCTCCGCCTCGCGCACCTCCGCGAGATCACGCATGGCCCGCGCCCTGAAGAGGGGTACCCCGAGCGGCTCCCAGACGCGCAGCGCATGGAGCAACGGCCCTGCGGCCTGCTCGGGGCGGCCCGCCGCGATATGGAACTCGCCGAGCGTGCGCAGCACCATGCCCTCGCCCAGGGTGTCGTGGTGGGCCCGGCAGACGGCCAGGGCGTCCAGGAGCGGAGGCAGTGTGGCGGTGCCGAGGCGGATCCGGGTCTTGGACAGGGCTTGCCGGGTGTAGGCGATCATCAGCTCGTCGCCCAGGTCCTGCAGCATCCCGAGCGCCTGTTCGAACAGGTGCTCGGCGGCAGGGTGGTTGCCGAGCGCGCGGTGGACCAGGCCCGTGGTCCGCAGCGTGAGCGCCACGCCCCGGCGGCTGCCGAGCCGACGGTAGGCGCTGTGCGCTTCCTCGAGCGTGGTCAGGGCCTGCTCGTGGCGGCCCTGCTCCAGGTCGACCGAGGCTGCGAGACGGGAGGCGTATCCCAGCCCTGCATCGTCGCGGGAGACACGGAACCCTTCCGCAGCGCGGGAGAGCGCGGCGCGGGCGGCGGCGAACCGCCCCTGTTCACGGTGGACGCTGCCGGTCCCGGCGAGCACGACGGCCAGGCCCCGCAGATCGTCCGTCTTCTCCACGAGGGCCCTGGCCTGTTCGAAGTACGTCAGGGCCTCGCCGTAGCGGTCCTGGGAGTAGCGCAGTTGCCCGAGACCGGCGAGCAGCATCGCCTCTCCGGAGCGGTCCCCGGCACGCCGGGTGGCCGCGATGGCCGCGTCGTGCGTACGCCACCACTCCTCGAAGCGGTTGGCCACGCCGAAGGAGGAGGAGCCGAGCGCGAGGGCCACTTCGCGCGCGGGGAGGTCGAGGTCGAGGGCTGCGGCCCGCTCCACGGCGGCCACCAAGGCCGCCGCCTCGGACTCGTACCATGCGGCAGCGTCCTCGGCGACTGGTGCTCCGGCCCGCGCCGTCGTGTAGTGGGCGCACATCTCGAGCTCGCCGGAGGGGGCTGCCGCGGCATGCCGGCGGATCAGCCAGAGCCACGAACCGAGCGCGCGGGTGGCGGCGTCCCTCACCAGCTGGGGGGCGTCCTCGGCGGCCGCCCGCTCGGCGGCGTACACCCGGTGCAGGTCGTGCAGCCGGTAGCGGAGCCCGGCGCCGTGTCCGCCCGACGCGACGGACAGCAGGTGGGCGTCGGTCAGCCGCTCGACGGTGTCGTCGGCGGTGCGGGGGTCGGTGTCCAGCAGGGCCGTCACGAGCCAGGGCGCGAAGTCCGGTACGCCGAGGGCGCCCAGGAGGCGGAAGGCACGGCGGGCCCGGTCGTCCAGGGCTTCATAGCTGAGAGCCACGCTGGCACGGACGGCGATGTCTCCCACGGCCAGTTCGTCGAGGCGCCGGTGCTCGTCCGAGAGCCGCTCGACCAGGGTGTGCAGGGTCCAGTGGCGGCGTGTGGCCAGGCGCGCCCCGGCGGTCCGCAGGGCGAGCGGCAAATGGCCGCACAGCCGGGCAATGGACTGGGCCGCGGCGGGCTCGGCCGCGACCCGTTCCGCTCCGGCCACCCTGGCGAGCAGGGCGACGGCCTCGGCGGGGCCGAGGACATCGAGTTCGAGGCGGTGCGCACCCGTCAGTGCGGGGAGCCTGCTGCGGGAGGTGACCAGGACGGCGCAGGAGGCGGCACCCGGCAGCAGCGGGCGGACCTGTGCCTCGGAGTCGGCGTCGTCCAGTACGAGCAGCATCCGGCGGCCCGCAAGGGTGGTGCGGTACAGGTCCACGCGCTCGTGCAGGCTGTCGGGGACCGGTCGGCCGAGGGCGCGCAGGAACCGGGCGAGCACCTCTTCGGGGGTGGCGGGGGTGGTGGCGCCGCTCAGGTCTGCGTAGAGGTGGCCGTCGGGGTAGGCCTGGGCCGTCCGGTGTGAGGCTTCGACGGCGAGCGCCGACTTGCCCACCCCGCCGGTACCGGAGACGACGCAGACGGGCAGGGCGGTTCGGGTGGAGGGAGTGTCCCCGCCCGCGCCGACGAGGTGGCGCACCAGCTCCGCGAGAGGCCGGGCGCGGGCCGTGAAGTCCGCGGTGGCCGGCGGGAGGAGGGCCGGCACGGGCACCACTTCCGGGACGCCTGCACCGCGCTCTCCGCCCGTTTCGCCTTCCGCTTCACCGCCGCACGCGGCGGTCGGGGCCGACGCGTGGCCGGTGGGGTCGCCGCCCGCCCGGAGGATCGACACGTGAAGGGCCTGCAAGTCCGGACCGGGCTCGACGCCGAGCTCGTCGGCGAGCGCTTGCCGCCCCTGCGCGAACACCTCCAGGGCCTCGGCATGCCGGCCGGCCCGGTGCAGGGCCAGCATGAGGTGTCTCCTGGCGCGCTCGCGCGTCGGGTGGGCGGCGACAAGGGCCTGCAGCTCGGCGAGATCAACCGGTGTGCCCGCGTCGAGCTGCGCCTGAGCCCGCTGCTCCATCACGGCCAGGCGTTCCTCGTCCAGGCCGGCGGCAGCGGCGCCGAGAGCCACGCCGATCCCTCCCAGTGCCGGACCACGCCACAGGCCGAGGCCTCGGGTGAACAGCGCGGCGGCCTCTGCGTGTCGGCCGTCCGCGGCCGCCTCGCTGCCCTGGGCGGCCAGCTCCGCGAAGCGGTCCCGGTCCGTCCCGGCGGGTGCCACCCGGATCCGATACCCGGCCGGCCTGGTCTCGATCACATCACCGAGGGCGCGGCGCAGTGCCCACACATACGTCTGGACCAGGGTCCGCGCGCTGTCGGGAGGAGAGTCGCCCCACACCCTGTCGATCAGCGTCTCGGCCGACACCACCTGTCCGCGCTCGAGCAGCAGTGCCGCGAGCAGTGCCCGCGGCTTCCTGCCCGCGATGGCCAGCTGTCCCCCGTCACGCCATGCCTCGACCGGTCCCAGCAGCCGGAACTCGGTCATCGGCAGGTCCCCCCGGGCATTGCGCCCACCCCCTGTTGTCAACGCAATGATCAAGATAGTGGAGGGGGCTCAGGGCGGACAGGGCGGAATCCGGACCGCATTCGGGGCATGGCGGCGGCCGCCGCAGCATCGGGATGAAGGGAACCTCCCGGCGGCGACGTGCCGTAGCGGTCGGACGTCTACCCGCAGCAGCTGATGAAACCCTCTCCTGCGCCGCCGCCCCGGTCCACGGGCTCCCTCGGCCCGGTCAGCAGCCCGCTCTCCGCGGTGAACCGAGGGAGCTGCCCGCGCAGCACCGTCGCTCCGAACAGCGCGACGCTCAGCAACAGTTCGACCGGTTCCTGCTCGCTCGCCTGCCGGACCCGGGCATGCTCGCGGCGCAGCCGGTCGAGGAGCGCGCCGCCGTGCCGTGTATGCCGGGCCAGCATCCACTGCAGCATGGCGACGCCGCCCGCGAGGAGGATTGCGAGGTACGTGAGGAACGGCCCCCGGCCCGGTCTCCCGACCAGCGAAGGCCACGAGGGGAGCGGCGCCGAACTGAGGAGACCCCAGGCGGCTACAGGGCAAAGGTTGCCTGATGTGGCACTAGGAGCAGACCGCCGGAAGGCGCAACGAGGCAAAACGACTAAGCGCTTGCTCTTGTGCTGAGTGGAACGCGTTCCTAGCATCGCTGGTGTTACATCGGTTGTGTCACACAGTCGCGACGCGGACGCTGGGGGCTCGATGGCAGGGACAGGGAACGGCCCGCTGGCCGGGCTGCGGGTGGTCGAACTGGCGGGGATCGGCCCCGGCCCCTTCGCCGCCATGCTCCTCGCCGACCTCGGCGCCGACGTCGTACGGGTGGACCGGCCCGGCGGCGGCGGGCTCGCCGTCAACCCCGCCTACGACGTCACCAACCGCAACAAACGCTCCGTACTGATCGACCTGAAGGCCCCCGAAGGGCCCGCCCGGGTACTGGACCTGGCCGAGCGGGCCGACGTCCTGATCGAGGGGTTCCGGCCCGGGGTCGCCGAGCGGCTCGGGGTCGGCCCGGCCGACTGCCACGCCCGCAACCCCCGGCTGGTGTACGGCCGGATGACCGGCTGGGGCCAGGACGGCCCGCTCGCCCACACCGCCGGCCACGACATCGCGTACATCGCCGTCACCGGCGCGCTGGGCATGATCGGCAACCCGGGCGAGCCCCCGGCCGTCCCCGCCAACCTGGTCGGCGACTACGCGGGCGGCTCCCTCTACCTGGTCATCGGCGTCCTCGCGGCCCTCCAGCACGCCCGCACCCCCGGCGGCACCGGCCAGGTCGTGGACGCGGCCATCGTCGACGGCACCGCCCACCTCACCGCGATGATCCACGGGATGATGGCGGCCGGCGGCTGGCAGGACCGGCGCGGCGCGAACCTGCTCGACGGCGGCTGCCCCTTCTACGGCACCTACGAGACCGCCGACGGCCAGTACATGGCCGTCGGCGCGCTGGAGCAGCAGTTCTACGACACCTTCACCGAGCTGCTCGGGATCGCCGACCGGGCCCCCGCCCGCAAGGACCTGGCCCGCTGGGGCGAGCTCCGCGAGGCCGTCGCCGCCCGGTTCAAGACCCGCACGCGCGACGAGTGGACGGCCGTCTTCGAGGGCACCGACGCCTGTGTGGCCCCGGTGCTCTCCCTCCGCGAGGCGCCCGAGCACCCGCACCTCGCGGCCCGCGGCACCTTCACCGAGGCCGCCGGGATCGTCCAGCCCGCCCCCGCACCCCGGTTCTCCGCCACCCCGGCCGTGGTCACCGGAGGCCCGGCCCTGCCCGGCGCGGACACCGAGGCGGTCGCGCGAGACTGGGACGTACCGGCGCTGGCCGGGCCCGGGAAGGACGCCTGATGGAACTGTCCATGCTGCTCGACTACGCGGGCGATCCGCGCCGCGCCGCCGACGAGGCGGCGGCGCTGGAGGCCGCCGGGCTCGACGCCGTCTGGGTCGCCGAGGCCTGGGGCTTCGACTCGCCGACGATCATGGGGTATCTGGCCGCCCGCACCGAGCGGATGAAGATCGGCTCCGCGATCCTCAACGTCTACTCCCGCACCCCCGCACTCATCGCGCAGACCGCCGCCGGACTGGACGCGATGTCCGGCGGCCGGGCCCTGCTCGGCCTCGGCGCCTCCGGCCCGCAGGTGATCGAGGGCTGGCACGGCAGGCCGTACGACCGGCCGCTCGGCCGGACCCGGGAGACGGTCGACCTGTGCCGCCGGATCTGGCGCCGCGAAACCATCGACAACCACGGCATCACCGACATGCCGCTGCCGCTGGAGAAGGGCGGCCGGCACGGCAAGCCGCTGAAGATCCTCACCCGGCCGGAGCGCCCGGCGATTCCCGTCTACATCGCCTCCCTCGGCCCGGCCAACGTGGCGCTGACCGCGGAGGTCGCCGACGGCTGGCTGCCCACCCTGTTCCTCCCCGAAAAGGCCTCGGCCGTGTGGGGGAGCGCGCTGGCCGAGGGGGCGGCGAAGCGGTCCGCCGAACTCGGACCGCTGCAGACCGTGGCGGGCGGACTGCTCGCCATCGGAGAGGACGCGGCCGCCGTACGGGACCTGGCCCGCCCGCAGATCGCGCTGTACGTCGGCGGCATGGGCGCCGTGGGCAAGAACTTCTACAACGACCTGGCCGTCGCCTACGGGTACGGGAAGGAGGCCAGGGAGATCCAGGAGCTCTACCTCGCCGGCCGCAAACGGGACGCGGCGGCGGCCGTACCCGAGGAGTTCTGCGAGCTGATGACGCTGTGCGGGCCCGAGGGCTACGTACGCGAGCGCATCGAGGCCTTCCGGGAGGCGGGCGTGACCATGCTCAACGTCACGCCCGTCGGCCCCGAACCGGCCAGGATCATCGAAACCGTCAGGAACTGGCTGTAGGGGGCCCGGTATGAAGCGCCGGATTTTCGAGGCGGAGCACGAGGCGTTCCGCGAGACCGTACGCACCTTCCTCACCAAGGAGGTGGCGCCGTACTACGAGCAGTGGGAGAAGGACGGCATCGTCAGCCGCGAGGCCTGGCGGGCGGCCGGCCGGCAGGGGCTGCTGGGCCTGGCCGTGCCGGAGGAGTACGGCGGCGGCGGGAACAGCGACTTCCGGTACGCCGCGGTGATCGCCGAGGAGTTCACCCGGGCGGGCGCCGCCGGCCTGGCCATCGGCCTGCACAACGACATCATCGGCCCCTACCTGACCTCGCTGGCCACCGAGGAGCAGAAGCGCCGGTGGCTGCCCGGGTTCTGCACCGGCGAGACGATCACCGCCATCGCCATGACCGAGCCGGGCGCCGGCTCCGACCTCCAGGGCATCCGGACCAGCGCCGAGGACCGGGGCGACCACTGGCTGCTCAACGGGTCCAAGACCTTCATATCGAACGGGATCCTCGCCGACCTCGTCATCGTGGTCGCCCGCACCACGCCCGAGGGCGGGGCGCACGGCCTGTCCCTCCTGGTGGTCGAGCGCGGTACGGCCGGCTTCGAACGCGGCCGCAACCTCGACAAGATCGGCCAGAAGGCCCAGGACACCGCCGAACTGTTCTTCAACGACGTACGCGTCCCCAAGGAGAACCTGCTCGGCGAGCTCAACGGCGCGTTCGTCCACCTGATGACGAACCTGGCGCAGGAGCGGATGGGCATCGCCATGGCCGGGATCGCCGCCGCCGAGTACCTGCTGGAGATCACCACGCAGTACGTGAAGGAGCGCGAGGCCTTCGGACGGCCGCTGGCCAAGCTCCAGCACATCCGTTTCGAGATCGCCGAGATGGCCACCGAATGCGCGGTGACCCGCACCTTCCTCGACCGCTGCATCGTCGACCACTCCAACGGGGAACTCGACCACGTGCACGCCTCGATGGCCAAGTGGTGGGCCACGGAACTCCAGAAGCGGGTGGCCGACCGCTGTCTGCAACTGCACGGCGGCTACGGCTACATGACCGAATACCGGGTCGCCCGGGCCTTCACGGACGGCCGCATCCAGACCATCTACGGCGGCACGACCGAGATCATGAAAGAGATCATCGGCCGTTCCCTGCTCGGCTGACCTCCCCCCTTTTAGAAACCTCCGAAAGGCTTGACCAGTGAGCACCGAAGCGTACGTATACGACGCGATCCGCACCCCGCGGGGCCGGGGCAAGGCCAACGGCTCCCTGCACGGCACCAAGCCGGTCGACCTGGTGGTGGGCCTCATCCACGCCCTCCGCGAGCGCAACCCCGGGCTGGACCCGGGCACCATCGACGACATCGTGCTCGGCGTGGTCGGCCCGGTCGGCGACCAGGGCTCCGACATCGCCCGGATCGCGGCCATCGCGGCCGGACTCCCCGACACCGTGGCCGGCGTACAGGAGAACCGCTTCTGTGCCTCCGGCCTGGAGGCCGTCAACCTGGCCGCCGCGAAGGTCCGCTCCGGCTGGGAGGACCTGGTCCTGGCCGGCGGCGTGGAGTCCATGTCCCGCGTCCCGATGGCCTCCGACGGCGGCGCCTGGTTCAACGACCCGATGACCAACTGGGACGTCAACTTCGTCCCGCAGGGCATCGGCGCCGACCTCATCGCCACCATCGAGGGCTTCTCCCGGCGCGACGTGGACGAGTACGCCGCCCTGTCCCAGGAGCGCGCCGCGACGGCCGTGAAGGAGGGCCGCTTCGCGAAGTCCGTGGTCCCGGTCACCGACCGCAACGGCCTGGTCGTCCTGGACCACGACGAGTTCATCCGCCCGGGCACCACCGCGGACACCCTCGCCAAGCTGAAGCCGTCCTTCGCGGACATCGGCGACCTCGGCGGCTTCGACGCCGTCGCCCTGCAGAAGTACCACTGGATCGAGAAGATCGACCACGTCCACCACGCGGGCAACTCCTCCGGCATCGTCGACGGCGCCTCGCTCGTCGCGATCGGCTCCCGCGAGGCGGGCGAGCGCAACGGCCTCGCACCCCGCGCCCGGATCGTCTCGGCGGCCGTCTCCGGCTCCGAGCCCACCATCATGCTCACCGGCCCCGCCCCCGCCACCCGCAAGGCCCTCGCCAAGGCCGGACTGACCATCGACGACATCGACCTCATCGAGATCAACGAGGCCTTCGCCGGCGTCGTCCTGCGCTTCGTCAAGGACATGGGCGTCTCCCTCGACAAGGTCAACGTCAACGGCGGAGCCATCGCGCTCGGCCACCCGCTCGGCGCCACCGGCGCGATGATCCTCGGCACGATCGTCGACGAACTGGAGCGCCAGGACAAGCGCTACGGGCTCGTCACCCTCTGCGTCGGCGGCGGCATGGGCGTGGCCACCGTCGTCGAACGCATCTGATCCGTCCTGATCCCTGATCCCACCTCTGACCCGGACCGACACGAAAGTAGTGAACATGAGCGAGTCCACCACGATCCGCTGGGAACAGGACGAGACCGGCGTCGTCACCCTGGTCCTCGACGACCCCGACCAGTCCGCCAACACGATGAACCAGGCCTTCAAGGACTCCATCGCGGCCATCGCCGACCGCGCCGAGGCCGAGAAGGACTCCATCCGGGGCATCATCTTCACCTCCGCCAAGAAGACCTTCTTCGCGGGCGGCGACCTCAAGGACATGATCCGGCTGCGCCCCGAGGACGCACAGCTCGCCTTCGACACCGGCACCGCCATCAAGCGCTCGCTGCGCCGCATCGAGACCCTCGGCAAGCCGGTCGTCGCCGCCATCAACGGCACCGCCCTCGGCGGCGGTTACGAGATCTGCCTGGCCTCCCACCACCGGATCGCCCTGGACGCCCCCGGCACCAAGATCGGCCTGCCCGAGGTCACCCTGGGTCTCCTCCCGGCCGGCGGCGGCGTCACCCGCACCGTCCGCCTGATGGGCATCGCCGACGCGCTCCTCAAGGTCCTCCTCCAGGGCACCCAGTACAACCCGCAGCGCGCCCTGGACAACGGCCTGGTCCACGAACTGGCCGCCACCCCCGAGGAGATGATCGCCAAGGCGCGCGCCTTCATCGACGCCAACCCGGAGTCGAAGCAGCCCTGGGACGTGTCCGGCTACCGGATCCCCGGCGGCACCCCCTCGAACCCGAAGTTCGCCGCCAACCTGCCCGCCTTCCCGGCCAGCCTGAAGAAGCAGCTGAACGGCGCCCCCTACCCGGCCCCGCGCAACATCCTCGCCTGCGCCGTCGAAGGCGCCCAGGTCGACTTCGAGACCGCCCTCACCATCGAGGCCCGCTACTTCACCGAGCTGGTCACCGGCCAGACCGCGAAGAACATGATCCAGGCGTTCTTCTTCGACCTCCAGGCCGTCAACGCCGGCCGCAGCCGCCCGCAGGGCATCCCGCCCCGCAAGGTCACCAAGGTCGCCGTCATCGGCGCCGGCATGATGGGCGCGGGCATCGCCTACTCCTGCGCCAAGGCGGGCATCGAGGTGCTCCTCAAGGACGTCAGCGTCGAAGCCGCCGAGAAGGGCAAGGCGTACTCCGAGAAGCTGCTCGACAAGGCCCTGGCCCGCGGCCGTACGACGGAGGCCAAGCGGGCCGAGCTGCTGGACCGGATCACCCCGACCGCCGACATGACCGACCTCGCCGGATGCGACGCCGTCATCGAGGCCGTCTTCGAGGACGCCGCCCTCAAGCACGGCGTGTTCCAGGACGTCCAGCAGTACGTCGCCCCCGACGCACTGCTCTGCTCCAACACCTCCACGCTGCCCATCACCGGCCTCGCCGAAGGGGTTTCGCGGCCCGCCGACTTCATCGGCCTGCACTTCTTCTCGCCCGTCGACAAGATGCCGCTGGTCGAGATCATCAAGGGCGAGCGCACCGGCGACGAGGCCGTCGCCCGCGCCTTCGACCTGGTCCGCCAGATCGCCAAGACCCCCATCGTGGTCAACGACTCGCGGGGCTTCTTCACCTCCCGGGTCATCGGCCAGTTCATCAACGAGGGCGTGGCGATGGTCGGCGAGGGCATCGAGCCCGCCTCCATCGAGCAGGCCGCCGCCCAGGCCGGCTACCCGGCCAAGGTGCTCTCCCTGATGGACGAACTGACCCTCACCCTCCCGCGCAAGATCCGCAACGAGACCCGCAAGGCCTTCGAGGCCGAGGGCCGCGCCTGGACCGAGCACCCGGCGGACGGCGTCATCGACCGCATGGTCGACGAGTTCGACCGCCCCGGCCGCAGCGGCGGGGCCGGCTTCTACGAGTACGACGAGACCGGCAAGCGCGCCCGCATCTGGCCGGGGCTGCGCGAGCACTTCGCCAAGCCCGGGTACGAGATCCCGTTCGAGGACATGAAGGAGCGGATGCTCTTCTCCGAGGCCCTGGACACCGTCCGCTGCCTCGACGAGGGCGTGCTCACCTCCGTCGCCGACGCCAACATCGGCTCCATCATGGGCATCGGCTTCCCCGCCTGGACCGGCGGCGTGATCCAGTACATCAACGGCTACGAGGGCGGCCTGGCCGGCTTCGTGGCCCGCGCCCGCGAACTGGCCGCCACGTACGGCGAGCGGTTCACCCCGCCCGCCTCCCTCGTCGAGAAGGCCGAGCGCGGCGAGACCTTCACCGACTGACCGAAAGCAGGATCCGACGCGGGCGGCGTTCCCTCACTCCTCCGGGGCGAACGCCGCCCGCAGCTCGTCCCGCAGCGACCGCTGGAAGGCGGTCACCAGCGCCTGCACCACCATCGGCTGCATGTGCGCGGACAGCGCCTTCATCGACTCCACCCGCTCCGGGTCGTCCTCCCCTTCGGTGAACGGCCCCCACACCTCGTCCCGGAACAGCCGGGTCAGCTCGTGCGCCGTGCTCCGGGCGTGGTCCACCAGCACCGTGCGCGCCGCCACGATCGTCTCGTGCGCGATCGGTACGTCGAGCAGTGCGACCCCCAGCCGCAGCAGCCCCGGCTCCACCCGGAAGCCCGCGCCCGCCGCCGCCAGCACGTTCATCGCCGTCAGCCGCCGGATGTCGGTGTCGGACAGCACCCGCCCGGCCCGCCGCTCCAGCTCCTCCCGCGAGGTCTCCTCCGCCGCGTCCGGCGCCCAGCTGGCCACCAGCGCCCGGTGGATGGCCAGGTCGCGGGCGCTCAGGTCGTCCGGCAGCGCGTCCAGATAGCGCTCGATCGCCGACAGGGTCATGCCCTGGTGCTGGAGCTCCTCGATCAGCGCCAGCCGGGACAGGTGCTCCGGCCCGTAGTGGCCCACCCGACGGGGTCCGATCACGGGAGGGGGCAAAAGCCCGCGCGTGCTGTAGAACCGTACGGTACGGACGGTGACCCCGGCTCGCGCGGCGAGTTCGTCCACGGTGAGCGTGGGCTCCTGCGCCTGGGTGCTCATCGGCTGTGCCTCGCTCTCTGATCACTGCGCCTCAGGTTCAACAGTATTGCTGTCGCACCAACGATGTGAAACGGCCAGGAGCTGCCCATGACGACGAACCTGCGACTGCCCGCACCCGCCGACGAGCTCACCCTCCCCGCGCTGCTCGCCCGCAACGCCGCCGACCACCCCGAGCTGCCCGCGCTGTCCTGGCGCGAGGGGGACGGCTGGTCGACCCTCACCTGGTCCGAGGTCCGCCGCAAAGTGGCCGTCCTCGCCTCCGGCTACGCCGCTCTCGGCGTGGAACGCGGAGACCACGTCCTGATCATGATGGGCAACCGGCCCGAGCACTGGCTCAGCGACCTCGCCCTGGTCCATCTCGGCGCCGTCCCGGTCACCGTGTACGGGACCTCCGCGCCCGAGCAGATCGCCCACATCGCCCGGCACAGCCGGGCCCGGGTCGCCGTCGTCGAGGGCGCCCGCGAACTGGCCCGCTGGGAACCGCTGCTGGACGATCCGGACACCCCGCTGGAACGCCTGGTGGTGGCCGAGCCCGCCGACGCCGGCAGCCACCGCAGCTACGGCTCGCTGCACGCGAGCGGCGCCCGGGTGCACCGCCCCGACACCTTCGAGAAGGCCTGGCAGGAGACCCGGCCCGAGGACCCGCTCACCGTCGTCTACACGTCCGGCACCACCGGCGACCCCAAGGGCGTACGGCTCACCCACCGCAACATCATGCTGCAGGCGGTCCGCCTGGACCGGCACGTGGACCTGCCCGAGCACGCCGAGCACATCTGCTACCTGCCGTTCGCGCACATCGCGGAGCGGATCCTGGGCATCTACCTGCCGCTGCTGCGGGCGGCACACGTCCGGCTGTGCGCCGACCCCGCCGCCGTCTCGGCGGCCGTGCGCGAGCTGCACCCGGTCCAGTTCTTCGGCGTGCCCCGGGTCTGGGAGAAGCTCGCCGCGTCGGTCCGGGCGGTCCTCGCGCAGCTGCCCGAGGAGCAGCGCACCGCCATCGAGGCGGCCAACGACCTCGCCCGCGAGCGGGCCGGGTACCGCGAACGCGGCGAGGAGGTCCCCGCCGAGGTCGCCGAGGCCTACGGGCGGGCCAAGGAGCGGGTGCTGGACCCGCTGCTGGGCCTGGCCGGACTCGACCGGCTGGTGTGGACGGCCAGCGCCACCGCGCCGATGCCGATCGACGTGGTCCGCTTCTGGGCCGGCTGGGGCATCACCATCATGGACGCGTGGGGGCTCACCGAGACCTCCGGAGTCTGCACGGTCAACAGCCCGGACGCGTTCCGGCTGGGCTCGGTGGGCCGGCCCATCGAGGGCCTGGAGCTGCGGCTGGCGGCGGACGGGGAGATCTTCACCCGCGGCGCGACCGTGTTCGGCGGCTATCTGCGGCCCGACGGAACGGTGGAGAGCGCCGCCGACGCCGAAGGCTGGTTCCCCACCGGGGACATCGGCCGCCTCGACGAGGACGGCTTCCTCTGGCTGACCGACCGCAAGAAGGAACTGATCATCACCTCCACCGGCAAGAACGTCTCGCCGGCGCTGGTGGAGAACACCGTCAAGGAGCACCCGCTGATCGGCCAGGCCCTGGTGCACGGCGACGGCCGCTCCTACCTGGTCGCCCTGCTGGTCCTGGACGCCGAACTGGCCCCCGCCTGGGCGGCGGCCCGGGGCATCGAGGACACCTCGCCGGCCGCACTCGCCGCCCACCCCGCGGTCCGGGAGGAGATCGCCCGCGCCGTCGAGGTCGCCAACGCCCGCCTCAACCGCACCGAGCAGATCAAGCGGTACCGGCTGCTCGTGGAGGAGTGGGGGCCGGAGTCGGGTGAGCTGACCCCCTCCCTGAAGCTGCGCCGGCGGGTGGTGCGCGCGAAGTACGCGGAGCTCATCGACGGCCTGTACGAGGGGCCGTACGCGGGGCCGTTCGAAACCGTGTGAGGTGCCTACGTCCGGCCGCGGGTCCTGCCCGCGGCCGGCGGCACCTGGTCCGGGGTGCTGTCTAGCGCCCGATCACCGGGTAGTGGTCACTCAGGTTCGTGTACGTGTAGGAGGTGCCCCAGCTGGAGACGGTCCAGGGAGCCGACTGCTCCTTGACCACGTCGTTGGCCCAGCCGGCCGGCCGCGCGTGACCCGCGCGGTGCAGGACGTAGTCCAGGTCCTCCCGCGGATCGGTCGGGTAGCGGTCCTTCGCGATCGAGTTGTCCTGGGTGTCGAAGGAGTACGGGTGGCCGGTGCGCGCATCGGCGCCGGCCAGGCCCGCGTCCGCCAGCATCGTGTTGTACTCCGGGGTGTGCGAGTCCACGTTCAGGTCGCCCGCCACGATGACCTGCTCGTTCGCCGGGATGTTCTTGGCGTCCAGGAAGGCGTCGATGTTCTTGAACTGGCGGCTGCGCATCTGCGCCGCCTCGCCCGCCGAGCAGCCCGGGTCGGTGGACTGCGCGTGCGTGCCCACCACGTGCACCTTCGCGCCGTTCACGTTCAGGACCACGTACGCGAAGCCCTTGTTGGACCACCAGTCCGCGCCGCAGGCGTCCTTGTAGACGTACTGCTCCTTGCGCACGATCGGCCACTTGCTCAGGACCGTGACGCCGCCGTCCTCCGGGGTGGTGGAGGAGTACGCGCCGCCGGTGGCGTCCCAGCCGGTCTTGCTGCGGCCGACGACCGGGGTCTGGTACGGGTACTGCGCGGCCGAATTGGCCTTCAGCGCGTCGGAGGCCGAGTTGTCGAAGGCCTCCTGGATCACGACCACGTCGTGGCCCTGGTAGAAGGAGGTCCTCGGTATCGCCGCGGCCCGGTGGTCCTGCCCCCAGTTCGGGTACAGGCTCTTGCTGAACAGGAACACGTTGTACGACAGGACGCTGACCCGGGGGGTCGCGTCCGCGGCCTGCTCGGCGGCGGAGGCGGCCGGGGTGGCGGTGGCTGCCAGTGCGGCGGCGGCAACGGCCGCGACGGCCGTGGCGGCGGCCCGGTTGCGGAGGTGCTCGGTGAGCGGCATGCGGTCTCCATCATTCCTGTGGGGAAGATCGACCGCGCCATCAAAGCAGCCGCAGTTACCTCTGGGTAACACCCGTGCACCGGGAATCTGGACGGACCGTGGCCATACTGGGAGAGGGAGATCGCCGATCGAGATCACCGCCCCGCACCGGATCGGGAGGAAGCACGTGAAGCAGGACCCCGAGCCGCCCCCGCCCGGAGGCGTGCTCTGGACCATCTCCGGGGACATCCGGCAGCTGCTGATGCTGCCCCCGGCCTTCACCATGCAGGTCGCCCACCCGGCGATCGGCGCCGGAGTGGACCGGTACTCGGTCTTCCGCACCGATCCCTGGGGCCGCGGCGAACGCTCCATCCGCTCGGTCCAGCTGTGGGTGTACGGCGGCGAGGAGGCCGCCGCCGAGGGCCGCCGGGTGCGCCGGCTGCACAAGGACATCCAGGGCACCGACACCCGCGGCCGCCCCTACCACTCCCTGGACCCGGCCTGCTACTCCTGGGTGCACGCCACCGGCTTCCCCGTGTACCGGCACGCGGCCCGCTACCTGTACCGCCGCTTCACCCCGGAGCAGGAGCGGCAGCTGTACCGGGAGTGGCTCCAGGTCGGCCGGATCCTCGGCATCCGCGACCGCGACATGCCGCAGACCATCGAGGAGTTCTGGCCCTACTACCGCAAGATGCTGGCGGAGGAGCTCGAACTCACCCCGGTCGCCCGCGAGTTGCTGGCCACCGACCTGCCGCTGCCGCGCCCTACCGGTGGCCCGCTCGCGGTGCGCGTCCTCACCCGGCTCGCCTGGCCGGTGCTGCGCACCCTCTTCCTGCGCTTCCGGGCGTTCGTCACCGTCGGCTACATGCCGCCCGACGCGCGGGACGCGCTGGGCCTGGAGTGGACCCCGGCCCAGGAACGCCGGCTCCGCCGGTTCAGCGCCGTCGTACGGACGCTCGTACCGCTGCTGCCGGAGCGGTGGCGGTACCTGCCGGTGGCGCGGGAGGCGCGGGCCCGGTGGCGCGCCGCCACCCGCTGAGGGCGGCGGCGCGCGCTTTCACGCCACGTCGGCGTCGGCGTCGGCGTCAGCGTGGGCGTCAGTGGCCGTGGCCGTGGCCGTGCTCGTGCTCGTGCTCGCGCTCGTGCACCGTGTCGGTCGCGGCGATCTTCTTCCAGGACCTGGGCTCGGCGGCCGGCTTGGCCGGAGCGGAGAAGGCGCCGCGCGGCTTCGCGGTCAGCGTCTTCGGAACCGGGCCGGTGGCCGGCTTGCCCGCCGTGTACAGCCAGGTGTCGAACAGCGCGGTGAGCGGCTTGCCGGAGATCCGCTCCGCGTATCGCACGAAGTCACCGACCTTCGCGTTGCCGTACTTGCGCTCCGTCGGCCAGCCCTTCAGGATCTCGAAGAACTTCCGGTCGCCGACCTCGTTGCGCAGCGCCTGCACGGCGAGCGCACCCCTGTCGTACACCGCGGCGTGGAACTGGTTCTCGGCGCCCGGGTCACCCGGCTTGACCTGCCAGAACGGGTCCTCCGCCGGGCGGGTGGCGTACACCCAGTCGGCGAGCTCCTGCGCAGTGCCCTCGCCCTCCTTCTCCGACCACAGCCACTGGCTGTAGCGGGCGAAGCCCTCGTTGACCCAGATGTCCTTCCAGTTGTCGACGGACACGCTGTCCCCGTACCACTGGTGGGCCAGCTCGTGCACGACCACCGAGACGTTGGCGCCGTTCGCGAACTGGCGCGGGCTGTAGAACGGCCGGGTCTGCGTCTCCAGCGCGTAACCGCTGGTCACGTTCGGCACGTAGCCGCCGAGCGCGTTGAACGGGTACGGGCCGAACACCCCCTCCAGCCACTCCGCGACCTCGCCGGTCCGCTCGATGCTCGCGCGCGCCGCACCGTCGTTGTCGCCGAGGTCCTTGCTGTACGCGTTGAGGATCGGCAGCCCGCTCGCGGTCTTGTCCGTGGTGATGTCGAACTTGCCGATGGCGAGCGTGGCCAGGTAGGTGGCCTGCGGCTTGTTGGACCGCCAGTTGTACCGGGTCCAGCCGAGCCGCGAATTCTGCGACTGGAGCACGCCGTTGCTGATGGCCTGGGTGCCGTCCGGCACATTGACCGACACGTCGAAGGTGGCCTTGTCGAGCGGGTGGTCATTGCTCGGGAACCACCAGATCGCCGAGTCGGGCTCCTGCGCGGCCACGCCGCCGTCCGGCGTACGGTGCCAGGCGGTCCAGCCGTCCACCTTCAGCTCGGAGGGCTTGCCCGCGTACTTGACCACCACGGTCAGCGGCTTGTTCTTCGCCACCGGCGCCGCCGGGGTCACCTCCAGTTCCTGGGTGCCGGAGGTCGCGAACTTCGCCTTGATGCCGTTGACCCGCACCTCACTGACCTTCAGCCCGAAGTCCAGGTTGAAGCGGGACAGGTCCTGCTTGGCGGTGGCGAGCAGGGTGGCGGTGCCCGTCAGCAGGTCCGTCTTCGGCTGGTACTGCAACCGCAGGTCGTAGTGCGAGACGTCGTATCCGCCGTTGCCGCTGGCCGGGTAGTAGCTGTCACCGATACCCGGCGCCCCAGGACCGGCACTGGCCGCCGACGCCGGGATCACCAGCAGAAGGGAAGCGGCGAGCACGCTCGGGGCGATGACTTTGCGGTGCACGAAAAGCTCCAAGGGGTAGGGGGCGCTGTTCCGTTCGAACGTATTCACCCCCGGCGCCCCGCGTCATGTCCATGGCCCCGGCTGTCACATGATCGCCATCTGGACGCAAGGATCACGCCGTTGGGGGAAGCGACTCGGCCGTCACGGCCGCGACGAACCGCTCCACACCCTCCGCGCTGCTCCCCAGGAACAGGTTCGGCTCGATGAGTTCCAGTTCCATCACCACCGGGTCCCCGGCCCCGTCCAGCGCCAGGTCCACCCGGGCGATCAGCGGGGCGTCCGGCGACGGCACTGCTGCCAGGGCCGCCCGGGCGGTACGGATCTCCGCCTCGCTCGGCCGGTACGGGGCGGCACCCGGGTGCGCCTCCCGGTCGTTGTCGATCACACCGGGCTCGGTCAGCAGCGGACCCTTCCGTATCGCATGGCTGAAGGTGCCGGAGAAGAACACCAGGGCGCGTTCCCCCCGTTCCACGCCCGGCAGATATGGCTGGATCATCACGGTCCGGCCCTGGTCCAGCAGCATCCGGGCATGGCGTGCGGCGTCCGCGGTCCGGCCGGACTCGTAGCGGGCGGTGTCCCGGGCGCCGGCGGACACGGAGGGCTTGACCACCACCCCGTCGGCCGCATCGAGATCCTCCTCGCGGAACCCGTCACCCGGGGCGAGGAACCGGGTCGGCACGACCGGCACGCCCGCACCGGCGAGGTCCAGCAGATAGCGCTTGTCGCTGTTCCAGCGCACCACCGGCGCCGGATTCTGCAGCCGGGTGGCGTCGGCCGCCCGGTCGGCCCAGGCCAGGAACTCACCGAGGCGGTCCGTGTAGTCCCAGGTCGACCGGACGACCGCCAGATCGAAGCTGCCCCAGACCCCCGGCTCCGCATCCCAGGCCACCGCCTCCGCGGCGGTGCCGCCGGCCCGCAACGCGTCCACGATCAGCGGGAGATCGGCGTCCCGCTTCAGACCTTCTTCGCTCGTGACGATCGCGATCCTGCCGGTACCCATGCATCTCCCCCTGTGGCCGCCTGTACTGCCCGGCCACTCTTCCACACGGGCACCGGCGGACCTGGGACGGGCCGGGGCGGATCGCCGCGGCCGCGGTCAGATGCCGCCTGGCAGGGCCGCGAGTGCGCCGAGCGTCACGTAGATGCCGCCCACCGCCCAGTGCTGCCGGGCCAGAGCGCGCGGGCTGCGGCTCAGCCACCGGCTCAGCAGGCCGCCCGCGCAGGCGTAGCCGATGTCGAGCAGGACGGCGAGGAGCAGGAACACCGCGGCCAGCAACTGCATGTCGGCCCGCGGGGCGGCCGCATCGGGCCGCACGAACTGCGGCAGGAAGGCCAGGAGGAACAGGGTGACCTTCGGGTTGAGCAGGTTCACCAGCGCCCCCTCGGCATAGGCGCGGCGCAGCCGGACCGGCGGGCGCTGCGCCGGGTCGAGGAGGACCGCACCGCCGCGAAGCGCCCGCACCCCCAGGAACAGCAGGTACGCCACCCCCGCGTACTTGAGGACCAGGAACGCGGCGGGGGAGCCGGTGATCAGCCCCCCGACACCGGACACCGCCAGGGCGAGGTGCACCAGGGTGGCGCTCTCCACCCCGGCGGCCGTGGCCAGTCCGGCCCGGCGGCCCTGGGCGGCGCTGCGGGTGACGATCAGGATCAGGTTGGGGCCGGGGACCAGGATGACGGCTGTGGCGGCCAGGAGAAAAGCCAGGAGTGCGCTGCTGTCCATGCGTCTAGCCTGGCCGGGCGGGTGTCCGTACGCCCGGACCAATGGAGGTGGAAGTGGACCGTTCCGCGGCACGCGTCTGGTCGCCGGCCGAACTGGACGGCGTCCTGGGCGGCTGGTCGGCCGCGCCCGGCCCGCTCTACCGCCGGCTCGCCGACGCCCTGCATGCGGCCGTCCGTACGGGAGACCTCGCGCCCGGCGACCGGCTGCCCGCGGAACGCGCGCTGGCCGCCGCGCTGGGCGTGAGCCGGGCGACCGTCGTGTCCGCGTACGACGTCCTGCGCGGGAGCGGCGCGGCCGACAGCCGCCGGGGGAGCGGCACCCGGATCACCCGGCTGCCTCCGACCGCCCTCCGGCCGGCGGACGGGCGGGTACGGGGCGGCACTTCGGCCGCGCTGGTGCAGCGGCTCATCGACGGCGCGGGGGGCCCGGCGGCCGCCCGCCCGGCGGGCGAGGTGATCTCCCTCTCCGTCGCCGCCGAGGGCGCCGCGCCCGAACTCCGCGACGCCCTCGGCGAACTGCTCGCGGACGGCGGCCTCGACGCCCTGCTGGCGCACTCCAGCTACCACCCCGCCGGGCTGCCCGAGCTGCGGGCGGCGGTGGCCGGCCGGTACACGGCCCAGGGGCTGCGCACCACCCCGGAGCAGATCCTGGTCACCACGGGCGCGACCCAGGCCCTGGCGCTGGCCGCCCAGCTGTACGTCCGGCGGGGATCGGCGGTGGTGGTGGAGACGCCGAGCTGGCCGGGCTGTCTGGACGCGTACCTGGCGGCGGGGGCCCGGCCGCGCCGGGTCGGCCTCGACGAGGACGGGGTCCGGGTCCGGGAGTTCCGCACGGCCCTGCCGGGCGCGGCGCTCGCGCACCTCACCCCGACCTTCCACAACCCGACCGGCGTGCTGATGTCCGCGGCGCGGCGGGAGCGGATCGCCGCGCTGGCGGCGGCCGAGGGGGTGCCGCTGGTCGAGGACCTGGCGTACGACACCCGGCTGTGGGACACCCCGGAACCCCCGCCGGTGGCGGCCTTCGCGCCGGCCGGCGCGGACGTCCTCACCATCGGCTCGCTGGCCAAGACGGTGTGGGGCGGCCTGCGGATCGGCTGGCTGCGCGGGCCGGCGGCCGCGGTGGAACGCCTGGCCCGGCTCAAGACCCTGGCGGACCTGGGCAGTCCGCTGCTGGACCAGGCCCTGGCCGTGCGGCTGCTGCCACGGGTCGATGCGGTGCGGGCGGGGCGGGCGGTGACCCTGCGGACCCGCCTGGGCCTGCTGGAGTCCTTGCTCTCCGCCGCCCTGCCCGGCTGGACCTGGACCCGGCCGGCCGGCGGCGCCGCACTGTGGGTCTGCCTCCCGGACGGTGCCGACGCGTCGGTCTTCGCGCAGGTCGCCCTCCGCCACGGCGTCGAACTGATCCCGGGCTCCACCACGGACCCCTCCGGCAGCCACGACACCCACGTCCGCCTCCCCTTCACCTTGCCGGAGCCCCGGCTGCGGGACTTGGCGGCACGCCTTGCCGAGGCGTGGGGTGGCTATCGGTAGCGGTAGCGGTAGCGGTAACGGTAGCTGGGCCGGCCGCTGCGCGGGCCTTTCCCCACCCCGCCCCTTCCCGCTGTGCCGGATATGCGGCTCCGCCGCGTGGGGGCTCCGCCCCAGACCCCGCTCCTCAAACGCCGGAGGGGCTGGGATTCGCTGCGCAAATCCAGCCAGCGCGGCGTTTGAGCGCATCCGGTCGCGAAGCGCCGGACCGGGGGTCTGGGGGCTTTCCCCAGTTCGGGAAGGGGCGGGGTGGGGGAAGGCCCCGCGCAGCGGGCCGACCGGGAGCCCGGGGTTCACGGCGTACTAAGCAGTCGGTAACCTGCGGCGCATGACACTTGAGCCGCGAGCCGCCCGCCGTGCCTGGCACAGCGCCATCAACCCGCTCCACTCCACCGTCTACTTCTCGCCCGACAGCGCCAAGGAGCTCGGCGCCCTCGGCATCACCCACCCCGTCGCCGTCAACCTCGCCGCCCGCTCCGCCGCCATGGGCGCCGTCGGGGCCGGCACCGTTGCCGCCGCCTTCTACAACTACCGGTACGACCGGATCGCCCGGCACATCCCCGCCGTCTGGGACACCGCCACCCCCGAGCAGGTCATCGCCGCCCGCTACCGGGCCGCCGACGCCACCCTGCGCAGGCTGCTCGGCCCGGAGACCATCGCCTCCGACGAACTCGCCGAGGCCGCCGAACTCGCCCTGCGCGCCACCGAGGCGTGCAGCCGGCACGGCCGCGCCCTCTACTCCGCCCACGCCGACCTCCCCACCCCCGAGGAGCCGCACCTCCGGCTCTGGCACGCCACCACCCTGCTCCGCGAGCACCGCGGCGACGGGCACGTCACCGCCCTGCTCACGGCCGGCCTGGACCCGCTGGAGGCCCTCGTCAGCCACAGCGCCACCGGAAAGGGCTTCTCCCCGAAGTGGCTGAAGGCCACCCGAGGCTGGGACCAGGACGACCTCGACGCCGCCTCCGCCCGGCTGCGCGAGCGCGGGCTGCTCGACGAGGACGGCGAACTCACCGAGGCGGGCCGGGACCTTCGCGAGCAGCTGGAGGCCGAGACCGACCGGCTGGACGCCGCCCCGTACGCGCACCTCGGCGCGGCCGGCCTGGCCCGACTCGCCGAGCTCGGCGGCGGCTTCGTCCTCAAGGCCGTCACCGCGGGCGCCTTCCCCGGCGACCTCTTCGGCAAGGCCTGACCCCTCCCGTCGGTGCCACCTGCCACAATTGGCGGCTCCAGGCACAGACAAAGGCGGGACCGAGAACGTGACGACGTCCATCGAAGGCAGGATCGCCGAGGAGCTCGGCGTACGGGAGCGGCAGGTCAAGGCCGCCGTCGAGCTGCTCGACGGCGGCTCCACCGTGCCGTTCATCGCGCGCTACCGCAAGGAAGCGACCGAGATGCTCGACGACGCCCAGCTGCGCACCCTGGAGGAGCGCCTGCGCTATCTGCGCGAGCTGGAGGACCGCCGCTCGGCGATCCTGGAGTCCGTACGGGAGCAGGGCAAGCTCGACGCCGAGCTGGAGGCCCGGATCAACGCGGCCGACACCAAGGCCCGGCTGGAGGACATCTACCTGCCCTTCAAGCCCAAGCGGCGGACGAAGGCCCAGATCGCCCGCGAGGCCGGTCTGGAGCCGCTCGCCGACGGGCTGCTCGCCGACCCGTCCGTGGAGCCGGCCGCCGCGGCGGCCGCGTTCGTCGACGCGGACAAGGGCGTCGCCGACCCGGCCGCGGCCCTGGAGGGCGCCCGCGCCATCCTCACCGAGCGGTTCGGCGAGGACGCCGACCTGATCGGCGAACTGCGCGAGCGCATGTGGGGCCGCGGCCGGCTCGCCGCCAAGGTCCGCGAGGGCAAGGAGGAGGCCGGCGCCAAGTTCGCCGACTACTTCGACTTCGCCGAGCCCTTCACCGCCCTCCCCTCGCACCGCGTCCTGGCGATGCTGCGCGGCGAGAAGGAGGACGTCCTCGACCTCACCCTGGAACCCGAGGAGCCCGAGGCCGCGGCGACCCCCGGCCCGTCCACGTACGAGGGCATGATCGCCCGCCGCTTCGGGGTCGCGGACAGGGGCCGGCCCGGCGACAAGTGGCTGGCCGACACGGTCCGCTGGGCCTGGCGCACGAAGATCCAGGTGCACCTCGGCATCGACCTCCGGATGCGGCTGCGCCAGGCCGCCGAGGACGAGGCCGTCCGCGTCTTCGCCTCGAACCTGCGCGACCTGCTGCTGGCCGCGCCGGCCGGCACCCGCGCCACCCTCGGCCTGGACCCGGGCTTCCGCACCGGCGTGAAGGTCGCCGTGGTCGACGCCACCGGCAAGGTCGTGGCCACCGATGTGATCCACCCGCACGTGCCGGCCAACAAGTGGGACGAGTCCCTCGCCAAGCTGGCCCGGCTCGCCAAGGAGCACGCGGTCGAGCTGGTCGCCATCGGCAACGGCACCGCCTCCCGGGAGACCGACAAGCTGGCCGCCGACCTGATCGCCCGCCACCCCGAGCTGAACCTCACCAAGGTGATGGTCTCGGAGGCAGGCGCCTCCGTGTACTCGGCCTCCGCCTTCGCCTCCCAGGAACTCCCGGACATGGACGTGTCGCTGCGCGGCGCCGTCTCCATCGCCCGCCGCCTCCAGGACCCGCTCGCCGAACTCGTCAAGATCGACCCCAAGTCGATCGGCGTCGGCCAGTACCAGCACGACCTGTCCGAGGTGAAGCTCTCCCGCTCCCTCGACGCGGTGGTCGAGGACTGCGTCAACGGCGTCGGCGTGGACGTCAACACCGCCTCCGCGCCGCTGCTCTCGCGGGTCTCCGGGATCAGCGGCGGACTCGCCGAGAACATCGTCGCGCACCGCGACGCCAACGGCCCGTTCCGCAGCCGCAAGGCCCTCAAGGACGTGGCCCGGCTCGGCCCCAAGGCGTACGAGCAGTGCGCCGGCTTCCTCCGGATCCGCGGCGGCGACGACCCGCTGGACGGCTCCAGCGTGCACCCCGAGGCCTACCCGGTGGTCCGGGCGATGGGCAAGAAGGCGGGCGGCGAGGTCGCCGCGCTGATCGGCAACACCGCCGTGCTGCGCTCGCTGCGCCCCGAGGAGTTCGTCACCGAGACCTTCGGCCTGCCGACCGTCTCCGACATCCTGCGCGAGCTGGAGAAGCCGGGCCGCGACCCGCGCCCCGCGTTCAAGACGGCCACCTTCAAGGAGGGCGTCGAGAAGATCGGCGACCTGGCCGCCGGGATGATCCTGGAGGGCGTGGTCACCAACGTCGCGGCCTTCGGCGCCTTCGTCGACATCGGCGTCCATCAGGACGGCCTGGTGCACGTGTCGGCGATGTCGAAGACCTTCGTCAAGGACCCGCGGGACGTGGTCAAGCCCGGCGATATCGTCCGGGTGAAGGTCATGGACGTGGACATTCCGCGCAAGCGGATCTCGCTCACCCTCCGGCTGGACGACGAGGCGGCGGCCGGCGGTTCGGGCGGCTCCGGCTCCGGAACCGGCTCCAAGTCCCGGCAGGACCGCCAGGAACGCCAGGAACGGCAAGCCCGCCAGGACCGTCCGGAACGGAAGGACCGGCAGGACCGCCGTGGCCGCCCGCCGCAGCAGCGCGGCAACGGCGCCGGCCGCCGGGAGGGCACACCGCCGCCGCCCGCCAACAGCGCGATGGCAGACGCCCTGCGCCGGGCCGGCCTCACCGGCGGCGACGGCGGCCGCCGCTAGGTCGTCTCTTTCGGATCTTGCCGGTTAAGCCCGCGTTGTCCGGTGCCGTGCATCGCAAGGCGGAGAGGCTCCCGATTACTGGACGTCCTCGGGTGCCTCGACAACGCGGCGAGGTGCGGTGCCGGGCGGCGCGGGTCAGGCAAGATCCGGAAGAGACGGCCTAGGGGTGTCCGGCGGATCAGGGTCGGCCCGGCCATGATCCGCCGGACATCCCCCGGCGCTGACGGGTGGCCGAATAGGCACCACGGATGCGGACGGTCCTTGCCAGGCTCCCCGCAAGATCGGTAAGCATGACGGAGCGCCCGTCCGCCGCACGGCGGACGGGCCCTCATGAACTCCCCTCAGGACCGCACTCCGCGAGGCCGCCTCGAAGGCTGAGGACGTCATGCCACCATCCGCACCCGCCTATCACCGCTGCCCGGGAAAGGGTCCGAAGAGGGAGCACATGCCATTCCGGCAACTGAAACTGCGCCGGCGCTGCGAAACGATTCTCGGCCATCTGGATCTGACGGATCCTTTCTCCGTCGACGGACTCTGCGCCCGCCTGGCCGAGCAGCGGGGCCGCCCGATCCGCCTGCACCCGCTGCCCAAGGAAGCCGCCGAATCCGGCGTCTGCGGACTGTGGGTCGGCACCAGCAGCGTCGACTACGTCTTCTACGAGGCCCAGACCTCCCCGCTGCACCGCGAGCACATCGTGCTCCACGAGCTCGGCCACATCCTCTTCGGGCACAACGCACTGGAGGGTGAGGAGAACGGCACCGGCATCCCGGCCGCCCTCGGCCGCACCAACTACACCACCCGTCAGGAGCAGGAGGCCGAGATGCTCGCCAGCATGATCCGCAGCCGGGCCGGCCTGCCCGGCCCGGGCGGCGGACCCGGCGGCACCCTGGAACGCCTCGAGACCGCGATGGGCGTGCGATAGCCATGACCTCCGGCATAACCGCCCTGGGCGACTGGCTCGCCGTCCCCGCCGTGGTCTGTCTCTGGGCCGCGGTCCTGATCCGCACCCGCTCCGCCGTCCGCTGCCGGGAGCAGCGCGGCCTCCTGCTGGCCGTCGCCACCGCGGCCGCCGCGATGACCCTCAACCTGCCCGCCGTCGTGGACTACGCGATGCGCAACCCGGGCCACGGCCACACCGTCGGCCTGACCCGCAACCTCATCGGTGTGCTCTCGGCCGGCGCCGTGCTCTACTTCGTCGCCGCCACCACCCGCGGCCGCCGCCTCCAACGCGCCGCCTGTGCCGCCACCGTGGCCTACCTCGGCACGCTGGTCGCCCTGGACCTGGCCGCCCCCTCGCACGGCACCCACACCATGCCCGCGCACGGCGACCCGGTGCCCTCCACGGCCTACTGGCTGGTCCTGATCTCCGCGCACCTGCTCGCCAACACCGTCTGCGTGTCGGTCTGCTGGCGCTACAGCCGCCGCACGGACAGCCCCGGACTGGCGGCCGGACTCTGGCTGTTCGGCCTGGGCACGGCGCTCGCCGGACTGTTCTGGCTCGCCTACCTGTTCAAGGCGCTGTACGCGACGGTCTGGCCGATGCCGTACCTGCCGCTGCTGATGAACCTGCACGGCCTGCTGCGGGCCGCCGCGCTCCTGGTGCCCGTCCTGTTCCTGCTCCGCCGTACCCTGGCCGACTCCGCCACCGCCTGGCGGCTGTGGCCGCTCTGGCGCGACCTGGTCCAGGCCGTGCCGCACGTGGTCCTCACCCGGGCCCGGGGCAGCCGGCTCGCCGAGCTGCTCTGGCCGCCGGTGCCCCGCACCCTGCTGGCGTACCGGAAGGTCATCGAGACCCGGGACGCGATCCTCATCCTCAACGAATACGTCGCCCCGGGTGTCCCGGAGCTGGCCCGCGGCCATGTCGCGGAGGCCGGGATCCCCGGCCCGCTCCAGGACGCGGCCGTGCTGGCCTGCGTACTGAAGGAGGCGCGGCAGGCGAAGCTGGCCGGGCTGCCGCAGCAGCAGGGCGAGGAGTCCCCCGTGTACCTGTCGGCGGCCGCCGCGGCTCCCGAGGGCAGCGGTCTCGACGAGGAGAAGCAGTTCCTCGTCGCCGTCGCGCAGGCCTACGGCTCGCCGGCCACCGGCAGCTTCAGCCCCGCACTGCCCGTACCTCCCGCACCACCCAGGAAGTGACGTTTCCTTGACCACCGTACTGATCACCGGCGCCAGCGCGGGTCTCGGCGCCGCCTTCGCCCGCGGCTTCGCCGCCAAGGGCTGCGACCTGGTCCTGGTCGCCCGTGACACCGACCGCCTGAAGGCGGCCGCCGAAGCGCTCACCGGCACCTTCGGCATCGAGGCCGAGGTCCTGACGGCCGACCTGCTCGACCCCGGGCAGTGCCGCACCGTCGCCGACCGCCTCGCCGACCCGGCCCGCCCCGTCGACATCCTCGTCAACAACGCCGGATTCGGGCTCCCCGCCCCCTTCCCGTACAACCCGGTCGAGGACGAGGAGCGGATGCTCGACCTGCTGGTCAAGGTTCCGCTGAAGCTCACCCACGCGATCGTGCCCGGCCTGCGCGAGCGCCGCCGCGGCGCCGTGCTCAACGTCTCCTCGGTGGCCGGCCTGCTGCCCACCGGTACCTACGGGGCCGCCAAGGCCTGGATCACCGCGTTCAGCGAATCGCTGCGGGTGGACCTGGCCCCGTACGGGGTCCGGGTGCTGGCGGTGGTGCCGGGCTTCACCCGCACCGAGTTCCAGGAACGCGCCGGCATGGACGTCAGCGCCCTGCGCGACTCCGTCTGGCTGGAGGCCGACGCGGTGGTCGCCCAGGCCCTCAAGGACCTGGGTCTGCGCCGCCCGCTCAGCATCACCGGCTGGCGCTACAAGGCGTACGCGCAGGCCGTCCGCCACCTCCCGCGCACCCTGGTGGCCGGGAAGATGGCCCGCACCCGCCGTCCTCCCGCGGACACCGCTGCAGACGCCTCCTAGGCCTCGGCGACCCGGCCGTCCGCGACCTGCAGGCGGCGGGTCGTCCGGACCGCGTCCAGCATCCGGCGGTCGTGCGTGACCAGCAGCAGGGTGCCCTCGTACGCCTCCAGGGCGGACTCCAGCTGCTCGATGGCCGGCAGGTCCAGGTGGTTCGTCGGCTCGTCCAGCACCAGCAGGTTCACCCCGCGCCCCTGCAGCAGCGCCAAGGCGGCGCGGGTCCGCTCGCCCGGGGACAGGGTGGCTGCCGGGCGCAGCACATGGGCGGCCTTCAGGCCGAACTTGGCGAGCAGGGTGCGCACTTCGGCCGGCTCGGTGTCCGGGACGGCCGCGCAGAAGGCCTCCAGCAGCGCCTCGTCGCCGAGGAACAGCCCGCGGGCCTGGTCGACCTCGCCGACCAGCACCCCCGAACCGAGGGTGGCCGAACCGGAGTCCAGCGGCAGCCGGCCGAGCAGGGCGGCGAGCAGGGTGGACTTGCCGGAACCGTTGGCCCCGGTGATCGCCACCCGGTCCGCCCAGTCGATCTGCAGGCTCGCCGGGCCGAACCGGAAGTCCCCGCGCCGGACTTCGGCCTCGCGCAGGGTGGCGACCACCGAGCCGGAGCGCGGGGCCGCCGCGATCTCCATCCGCAGCTCCCACTCCTTGCGGGGCTCCTCGACCACGTCGAGCCGCTCGATCGCGCGCTGGGTCTGGCGGGCCTTCGCGGCCTGCTTCTCGCTCGCCTCGCTGCGCAGCTTCCGGCCGATCTTGTCGTTGTCGGTGGCCTTGCGGCGGGCGTTGCGGACGCCCTTGTCCATCCAGTTGCGCTGCATCTGGGCCCGGCCTTCGAGGGAGGCGCGCTTGTCGGCGTACTCCTCGAACTCCTCGCGGGCGTGCCGGCGGGCGGTGTCCCGCTCCTCCAGGTAGGCGTCGTAGCCGCCGCCGTAGAGGTTGATCTGCTGCTGGGCCAGGTCGAGTTCGAGGACCTTGGTGACGGTCCGGGCCAGGAACTCGCGGTCGTGGCTGATCACCACCGTGCCCGCGCGCAGCCCCTTCACGAACTGCTCCAGCCGCTCCAGACCGTCCAGGTCCAGGTCGTTGGTGGGCTCGTCGAGCAGGAAGACGTCGTACCGGGAGAGGAGGAGTGAGGCGAGACCGGCACGGGCCGCCTGGCCGCCGGACAGCGCGGTCATCGGCAGGTCCAGGCCCACCGCCAGGCCGAGGTCGTCGGCCACCTCCTGGGCCCGCTCGTCCAGGTCGGCACCGCCCAGGTCCAGCCAGCGGTCGAGCGCGGTCGCGTACGCGTCGTCGGCGCCGGCGACCCCGTCCACCAGGCCCTGGGTGGCCGAGTCCAGGTCCGCCTGGGCCGCGGCCACGCCGGTGCGCCGGGCCAGGAACACCCGAACCGACTCGCCGGGCCGGCGCTCCGGCTCCTGCGGCAGGTGCCCCACGGTCGCGGCCGGCGGGGACAGCCGCAGCTCGCCGTGCTCCGGGGTGTCGAGACCGGCCAGCAGCCGGAGCAGGGTGGACTTCCCGGCGCCGTTGACGCCGACCAGCCCGATGACGTCCCCGGGGGCGACCACGAGGTCGAGCCCGGAGAAGAGGGAGCGCTCGCCGTGTCCGGCGGCGAGTTCCTTGGCGACGAGGGTTGCAGTCATGATCTGGCGATCCTATCGACCCCGACCGCGGCCCCCGCGCCGCGATGGCAGCATAGGTGGGACCCCCGTCATTGCGGCCATCGGCGGGCCGGAACACCATGGAGTCATGCCACTGCGAAACGTGCTCGTCGTCCTCTACGACGGCGTGCAGAGCCTGGACGTGACCGGGCCCGTCGAGGTGTTCGCCGCGGCCGTCCACTTCCCTCAGGCGGCGGGCGGCTACCGGATCCGGACGGTCTCGCCCGGCGGCCTGCCGGTCCGGACGAGCAGCGTGCTCACCCTGGTCCCGGACGGGGCCCTGGAGGACGCCGAGCCCGGCGCGGACACCACGGTGCTGGTGCCCGGCGGGCAGTACTCGGGGGACTTCGACCGGCGGCTCACCGACTGGCTCCGCGCGCACGGGGGTCGCGCGGGCCGGCTGGTGTCCGTCTGCACCGGCGGGCTGCTGCTCGCCGAGGCGGGGCTGCTGGACGGCCACCGTGCCACCACCCACTGGAACGCCTGCGAGCGGATGGCCCGCGACTACCCGGCGGTGCGGGTGGACCCGGACCCGATCTACGTCCGCGACGGCAAGGTGGCCACCAGCGCCGGGGTCACCGCCGGGATCGACCTGGCGCTGGCCCTGGTGGAGGAGGACCTGGGGCGGGACGTGGCCATGACCATCGCCCGGCACCTGGTGGTGTTCCTGCGCCGCCCGGGGAACCAGGCCCAGTTCAGCGCCCAGCTGGCCGCCCAGACCGCGCGGCGCGAGCCCTTGCGGGACGTCCAGCAGTGGATCACCGAACATCCCGGCGAGAACCTGAGCGTCGAGGCCCTCGCCGCCCGGGCGGCCCTCTCGCCCCGGCACTTCGCCCGGGCCTTCCAGGCGGAGACCGGGGTCACCCCGGGCCGCTACGTGGAGCGGGTCCGGGTGGAACACGCCCGCCGCCTGCTGGAGGACAGCAGCGAGGGCGTCGCCCAGATCTCGCGCGCCTGCGGCTACGGCAACCCCGAGGCCCTGCGCCGCGCCTTCGTCCGCACGATGGGGCAGCCGCCCGCCGAGTACCGCCGCCGCTTCGGCAGCCGCTGACAGCACCGCCCACCGCCCACCGCCCACCGCCCACCGCACCCGCAGCTCCACCGACCCTTACGGAGGACACATGCAGATCGCGATCCTGCTCTACGACAAGTTCACCGCGCTCGACGCCATAGGGCCCTACCAGATGCTCAGCCCCCTCCCGGATGCCGAGACCGTCTTCGTCGCCGAGCGGCCCGGACTGGTGCGCGACGACACCGGGGCGTTGGCGTTCCAGGCCGACAAGGGGTTGGACGAGGTGGTGCGGCCGGACATCGTCGTCGTGCCCGGAGGGCCCGAGACGGCCGCCCAACTGGAGAACGCCGCCGTCCTGGACTGGCTGCGGGCCGTCGACGCCGGGAGCACCTGGACCACGTCCGTCTGCACGGGGTCGCTGATCCTCGCCGCCGCCGGCCTGCTCGAGGGGCGGCGGGCCACCAGCCACTGGATGTTCCTCGAGGAACTGCGCGCCTACGGTGCCGAGCCCACCGGAGACCGGGTCGTCTTCGACGGGAAGTACGTCACCGCCGCCGGAGTGTCCTCCGGCATCGACATGGGGCTGACGCTGGTCGGCCGGATCGCGGGCGACGAGTACGCGCAGACGGTGCAGCTCATGACCGAGTACGACCCCCAGCCGCCCTATGACGCGGGCTCGCCGGCCAAGGCCCCGGCCGGCCTGGCCGACAAGCTGCGCGCCGCCTTCGGCTAGGAGCTTTCGGAGCTCTCGCCGGGCGGCACCGTCCAGGTGAACCGCGGCTCGCGCCGCTCCAGGAACGCGGCGACCCCCTCCGCGGTGTCGCCGCTGCCCGCCGCCTGGCCGGCCCAGTAGGCGTCGCGGTCCGGCCGCCCGTCCGCGAACTCCTTGGCCGCGGCCTGGGTGAGCAGCGAGCGGCCGGCCAGGACCGCCGTGAACTCGGCGACCCGCTTGTCCAGGTGGCCCGGGGCGAGCACCTCGTCCACCAGCCCGGTCCGCAACGCCCGATCCGCGTCGATCAACTCCGCCGAGAACAACAGGTACTTGGCGGCCGCCGGCCCCACCAGCGCGGCCAGCCGCCGGGTGGAGGACGAGGGGTACACGATGCCGAGCCGCGCCGGGGTCACCCCGAACAGCGCGCCCTCCTGCGCGAACCGCAGGTCGCAGGCGGCGGCCAGCTGCGTGCCGCCGCCCACGCAGTGGCCGCGGACGGCAGCCAGGGTGGGCTTCGGGAAGGCGGCGAGGGCTTCCTCGGCGGCGACGGCGAGGGCCTGCGGGTCGTCGGACCCGGTCAGCGAGGAGATGTCGGCGCCCGCGCAGAAGGTGCGGCCCTCCCCGGTGAGGACCAGCATGCGCACCGCCGGGTCGGCCGCGTACCCGGCGAGCAGCTCCGGCAGGGCCCGCCACATCGCGGCGGTCATCGCGTTCCGCTTGGCCGGATGGGAGATGACGATCGTGGCGACCCCGTCCGTGACGGAGTGCAGCAGCTGCGCGTCCATGCCGCGAATCCTATGATCAATACAGTCGGTCGAAACAGTCGGTCCGGCGTCCGGGGGGTGCGGCAAGGAGGCACGTCCATGGGCGCAGACCGTCCCGAGGCGCAGAATCAGGACAAGCAGAGGCTGCAGGACAGGCAGAAGCCGGAGAGTCAGAAGCGGGACCAGCAGAAGCAGGAACAGCGGAAGCTCAACCGCAGCTTCGGCCTGCTGGCCGTGCTGGGGGTGATCCTGGTCCTGGCCGGTCTGGTCGGCCTCGTCTACACGGGTGTGGCCACCCTGACCACCATGTTCCTCTTCGGCTGGCTGCTGCTGATCGGCGGCGTGGTCGGGCTGCTCCAGGCCGTCCAGTCCCGGGGGAACAATTCCTTCTGGCTCGCCGTGATCGTCGCCGCGATCAACATCGCGGCCGGCTGCGTGGTGCTGCTCCGTCCGGAGGCCAGTGCCGAGGCGCTCACCATGTTCGCGGCGCTGCTCTTCCTCACCGGCGGGGTGTTCCGGCTGGTCGGCGCCCTGGTGGTGCGCGGCACGACTTTCGGTCTGATGCTGGTGCAGGGCGCCTTCGGGGTGCTGCTCGGCGTGCTGATCCTGGCCGAGTGGCCGGGCAGCAGCCGGTACGTGATCGGTACGTTCTTCTCGCTCGCCCTGTTGTTCGACGGGCTGAGCCTGATCGCCCTGGGCATGGGGGCGCGCCGCATCCTGGGTCTGGTCAGGGAGGACGAGCCGGCCGGGGGCTCGGCTCCGGGCGCAGATGTGACGGGCACGGCGGGTCAGGAACGGTCCAACAACTGACTCTGTCATAAACCAGCGGTCAGAAAGTGCCCGAAAGGCGCTGACTTCTGGTCAGCGGTCCGGTCCGGAGCAGCCCGTTCCCCACTCTTGACGCGTGGAGACGATCGAGCGTGAAGACGGGGGCCGGAAGATGGACGTCAGCGGGAGCGCCCCGCCAGCCCAATACGAGGGAGTGTGGCGGTTCACTGCTCCCGCGAAAGAAGAATCCGTTCCCCAGGCCCGGCGCGCCGTCCGGGACCTGCTCGGCCGGCAGGGCGTGCCCGCCGACCGGGACCTGGTGTACTCCCTGCTGCTGATCGTCTCCGAGCTGGTCACCAACTCGGTGCGGCACGCGGCCCTGCTCTCGCCGGAGGTCGCGGTCGAGGTGGCCATCGGCCGGGAGTGGGTACGGGTGGCCGTCGAGGACAACCACCCCTACCGCCCCAAGGCGCTGGAAGCCGACTTCGGCCAGACCGGCGGCCGCGGCCTGCTGCTGGTCCGCGAGATCACCCGGGAAGCGGGCGGTGTCTGCGACGTCGAGCACACCTCGACCGGCGGCAAGGTGATCTGGGCGGCGCTGCCGCACAGCGGGACCCAGCGGATCTAGCGGGCCCGGCAGGCACCGGCCGCCGGCGCGGCTACCAGCCCGCCGCGTCCCCGGTCAGCTCGCGGATCGCCGGCCGGGCCGCGTCCAGCACGGTCATGAACCAGGCCGAGAACGGCGCCTCGGCATGCCGCTTCTCCAGCTCCTCCGCGGTCACGAACGCGGTGTCGCCGACCTCCTCCGGGTCGGGGCGCAGTGCTGCCTGCGCGAGTCCCACGAAAAGGTGGTTGTACTCCTGCTCCACCAGCCCCGACGCCGGGTCCGGATGGTTGTACCGGACCGTGCCCGCCTCGGCGAGCAGCGACGGGGACAGTCCCAGCTCCTCGTGGGTGCGCCGGGCGGCGGCCGCGAAGGGCGATTCGCCGGGGTAGGGGTGGCCGCAGCAGGTGTTCGACCAGACACCGGGGGAGTGGTACTTCCCCAGGGCCCGCTGCTGGAGCAGCAGCCGCCCCTGCTCGTCGAAGAGGAAAACAGAGAAGGCCCGGTGCAACTGCCCCGGAGCCTGGTGCGCGGACAGCTTCTCCGCCGTGCCGATGGTATTGCCCGCCTCGTCGACCAGTTCGAGCATGATCGGTTCCTGCGGGGCGGTGCCGTATGACGCGGGGTTCGCGGCGGTGGCTGGTGTGATCGGCATGACCATCCTTCGCTTCGGACTATGGCCTTCAGTCTGCCGCACAAATGCGGCTTGTCCGCACTTCGGCCATCCGCGCATGTCCCTCCGCTGTCACGTGCTATGCGCACGGAAAAGGTGGGTACGGAAACGGCAGAACCGGAACCGGTCAGACGCCGAACGGCGCGGGGTAGCGGATGGTGCCTGCCGGGACCGGCACGCGGTCGTCGAGGACCAGCGCCATCATCGCCTCGTCGGGCACCTCGAAGGGCGCCCGGATCCCGTACCGCGAAGCCGGCACGAACCCGAACCGCGGGTAGTACTCCGGGTGCCCCAGGACCAGCACCAGGCCCTCGCCGCACTCGCGTGCCGCAGCCAGCAGAGCCCGTACGACGGAACTGCCCGCGCCCGAGCGCTGCACCGCCGGGTCGACGGCCACCGGAGCCAGCGCCAGCGCCGGCACCCCGTCCACCGTGCAGCGGGTCAGCAGCGCGTGCGCCGCGACCGAGCCGTCAGGTCCCTCGGCCACGTACGACAGCCCGGGCAGCCAGGAGGCATCGGTGCGCAGCGCGTCGACGAGGTCCGCCTCCAGCGGGGTCTCGAACGCCGCCAGATTGACGGACCGGACGGCCCGGGCATCGGCCGGGGCCTCCGGCCGGGCCGGCCAGGCGAAAGCTTCGTGAAGAGAATCGTCGGTCAACGTGAACCCTCCGTCCCATCCCCGCTCACGTCGGCCATTGCGACGTTTCGTACAGGCCTTACGGCACTCGTACGCCTCTGCGGCCACCGTAACACCCAGGCGGTTTGTGGTCGGTCGCCTGGATCGTCAATGATGATCAAGCGGTGGAGGGTCCGGGCGTGAACGGGGGGTGAACCCCAGCTTCCATTCATCGGATAGCCTCTGCCGACGTGCCGCCGCCCCCACGAGGCGCCCGTTCCAAGGAGTGAGTTCGTCGCCGACCGCCATCCTCGCCGGCCCGCCGGTTCCCGGATCACCGCTCGAAGGCGACCTCCGCTCCCTCGGCTTCGAGGTCCGCGCCGTGCCCGATCCGGACGGCACCGCCGCCGCGCTGGCCGCCGTACCCGCCGATCAGCGGGTGGCCGTGGTCGACAGCGGCTTCGTCGGACACGTCCACGCCCTGCGGCTGGCCCTCACCGACCCGCGCTTCGACGCCTGCGCCGTCACCGGCGCGCTGTCCGTCCAGCCGGCCGCCCGCGCCGCCCTGGACCGGGCCGTGACCCGCGTCACCGTCCCCGCCGCCCCCGCCGGGCAGGCCGGCCCGTACGCCGCCGAGCTGGCCGGCGTACTGGAGGCGGAGGGCACCGCCGTACAGCGGCCGGAGCTCGGCACCCTGGTCGCCGCCGTCCCCGGCACCGAGCAGGAGCACGCCGAGGCCCGGGCCGCCGTCGCCGCCGTGGACGACGAGGCGGTCCGCCTGCGCACCGCCGTGAAGTCCCGCGACGGCTTCTTCACCACCTTCTGCATCAGCCCCTACTCGCGCTACCTCGCCCGCTGGTGCGCGCGCCGCGGCCTCACCCCCAACCAGGTCACCACCGCCTCGCTGCTCACCGCGCTGATCGCGGCCGGCTGCGCGGCCACCGGCGACCGCTGGGGCTACGTCACGGCCGGCGTGCTGCTGCTCCTCTCCTTCGTCCTGGACTGCACCGACGGGCAGCTGGCCCGCTACTCGCTCCAGTACTCGACGATGGGCGCCTGGCTGGACGCCACCTTCGACCGGGCCAAGGAGTACTCCTTCTACGCCGGCCTGGCCCTGGGCGCCGCCCGCAACGGGGACGACGTCTGGGCCCTGGCGCTCGGCGCGATGATCCTCATGACCTGCCGGCACGTCGTGGACTTCGCCTTCAACGAGGCCAACCACGACGCCACCGCCAACACGAGCCCGACCGCCGCCCTCTCCGACCGGCTCGACAGCGTCGGCTGGACGGTCTGGGTCCGCCGCATGATCATTCTTCCCATCGGCGAGCGCTGGGCGATGATCGCGGTCCTGACCGCAGTGACCACCCCGCGGATCGTGTTCTACGCCCTGCTGATCGGCTGCGCCTTCGGCGCGCTCTACACCACCGCCGGCCGGGTGCTGCGCTCCCTGACCCGGAAGGCCGCCCGCACCGACCGGGCCGCCCGCGCCCTCGCCGACCTGGCCGACACCGGCCCGCTGGGCGAGCTGGTCGCCGGAGCCCTGCGCCGGCTGCCCACGTACACCGCGCCCGCCTTCCTGGCGGGCGGGGCCGGCGGGGTGGTCGCCCTGCTCGCCGCCGCGTACCTGCTGCCGTTCGGCTCCCCGCTGCTGCTCGTCTTCGCCGGTCTGTACGTGCTGACCGCCGGAGCCGCCGTCGCGCAGCCGCTGAAGGCGCCCCTGGACTGGCTGCTGCCTCCGCTGTTCCGCGCCGCCGAGTACGGCACCGTCCTCATCCTGGCCGTCAAGGCCGACGTCCCCGGCGCCCTTCCTGCGGCATTCGGACTGGTCGCGGCGGTCGCCTACCATCACTACGACACGGTGTACCGCATTCGCGGAGGCACCGGCGCGCCCCCGCACTGGCTGGTGCGGACGATCGGCGGCCACGAAGGCCGGGTCCTGCTGACCGCGGTCCTGGCGGCCGTCCTCGCGCGCAACACGGACTTCCCCGTCGCGCTCACGGCCATGGCCGGGTTCGTGGCACTCGTGGTGCTTGTGGAGAGCATCCGCTTCTGGGTCTCCGCCGGAGCACCCGCCGTACACGACGAAGGAGAACCAGCATGATCGGCCTTGTCCTCGCTGCCGGTGCCGGACGCCGTCTGCGTCCGTACACCGACACCCTGCCCAAGGCCCTCGTGCCCGTCGGCCCCGAGGGCCAGGAGGAGAGCCTCACGGTCCTCGACCTGACCCTGGGCAACTTCGCCGAGGTCGGCCTCACCGAGGTCGCCATCGTCGTCGGCTACCGCAAGGAGGCCGTGTACGAGCGCCGCGAGGCCCTGGAGGCCAAGTACGGCGTCGAGATCACGCTGATCGACAACGACAAGGCCGAGGAGTGGAACAACGCCTACTCCCTGTGGTGCGCGCGTGAGGTCCTCAAGCAGGGTGTGATCCTCGCCAACGGCGACACCGTCCACCCGGTCTCGGTCGAGAAGACCCTGCTCGCCGCCCGCGGCAACGGCCAGAAGATCATCCTCGCCCTCGACACGGTCAAGAACCTGGCCGACGAGGAGATGAAGGTCATCACCGCCGACGGCAAGGGCGTCCAGAAGATCACCAAGCTGATGGACCCGGCCGGCGCGACCGGCGAGTACATCGGCGTCACACTGATCGAGCCGGAGGCCGCCGAGGCCCTCGCCGACGCACTGAAGACCACCTTCGAGCGCGACCCCGACCTCTACTACGAGGACGGCTACCAGCAGCTCGTCAACGACGGCTTCACGGTCGACGTGGCCCCCATCGGTGACGTCAAGTGGGTCGAGATCGACAACCACGACGACCTCGCCAAGGGCCGGACGATCGCATGCCAGTACTGACGAGGCTCATCCCCTCCCCGGTCGTCGTCGACATCAGCCGCGGGGCGATGGACAAGCTGGACGGCATCCTCGCCGACCAGCGGATCTCCGCGTCCGGCAAGCTGGCGATCGCGATCAGCGGCGGTTCCGGCCAGGCGCTCCGCGCCCGGCTGGAGCCGGCCCTGCCGCACGCCGACTGGTACCCGGTCGTCGACGGCACCATCGACTCGGCGGTCAAGCTCGCCGACGACATAAAGGGACGCCGCTACGACGCCGTGGTGGGGCTGGGCGGCGGCAAGATCATCGACGTGGCGAAGTACGCCGCGGCGCGGGTCGGGCTGCCGATGGTGGCGGTCGCCACCAACCTCTCGCACGACGGGATCTGCTCGCCGGTGTCCATCCTGGACAACGACAACGGCCGCGGCTCCTACGGCGTGCCCACGCCGATCGCCATGGTGATCGACCTCGATGTGATCCGCGAGGCGCCCTCCCGGTTCATCCGGGCCGGCATCGGCGACGCGATCTCCAACATCTCGGCGATCGCCGACTGGGAGCTCTCGCACAAGGTCACCGGGGAGTCCGTGGACGGCCTGGCCGCCGCGATGGCCCGGACCGCCGGCGAGTCCGTGCTCCGCCACCCCGGCGGCTGCGGCGACGACGAGTTCCTGACGGTCCTCTCCGAGGCCCTGGTCCTCTCCGGCATCGCCATGTCCATCAGCGGGGACAGCCGTCCCTCGTCCGGTGCCTGCCACGAGATCAGCCACGCCTTCGACCTGCTCTACCCGGGGCGCTCCGCGCTCCACGGCGAGCAGGTGGGCATCGGCGCCGCCTTCGCCATGCACCTGCGCGGCGCCCGGGATCACTCCGGGCTGTTCGTCGAGGTGCTGCGCAACCACGGCATGCCCGTGCTGCCCGAGGAGATCGGGTTCAGCGTGGACGAGTTCGTCGCGGCCGTCGAATACGCCCCGCAGACCCGCCCGGGACGCTTCACCATCCTGGAGCACCTCAACCTGTCCGAAGCCGATATCAGGGACGCGTACGCCGACTATGCCAAAACCATCCGTAGCTGAACTCCGCCCCGTCGTGCATCCGGCAGGCGTGAAGGACCGGCGCAGCGGAGAGCACTGGGGCGGCCGCCTGTACATGCGCGAGATCTCCCTGCGCATCACCCGGCTGCTGGCGAACACCAAGGTCACGCCGAACCAGCTGACCTACCTGATGACCCTCGCCGGTGTCCTGGCCGCCCCTGCCCTGCTGGTGCCGGGCATCTGGGGTGCCGTCCTCGGCGTGGTGATGGTTCAGCTCTACCTGCTGCTCGACTGCGTCGACGGGGAGCTCGCCCGCTGGAAGAAGCAGTACTCGCTGTCCGGGGTGTACCTGGACCGGGTCGGCGCCTACCTGTGCGACGCGGCGGTCCTGGTCGGCTTCGGCCTGCGCGCCGCCGACGTGTGGGGCACCGGGCGGATCGACTGGCTGTGGGCCTTCCTCGGCACCCTCGCGGCGCTCGGCGCGATCCTGATCAAGGCCGAGACCGACCTGGTCGGGGTGGCCCGCCACCAGGGCGGTCTGCCGCCGGTCCAGGAAGCCGCGGCCGAGCCGCGCTCCTCCGGCGTGGCGCTGGCCCGCCGGGCCGCCGCCGCACTGAAGTTCCACCGGCTGATCCTCGGCATCGAGGCCTCCCTGCTCATCCTGGTGCTGGCGGTGCTGGACCAGCTCCGGGGCGACCTGTACTGGTCCCGGGTCGGCGTCGCCGTGCTGGCCGCCATCGCGCTGCTGCAGACGGTGCTGCACCTGGTGTCCGTCCTCGCGTCGAGCAGGCTGCGATGAGCGCCCCGATGCGCCTCGGCGCGGTGATCATCACCATGGGAACCCGGCCCGACGAGCTCAAGGCGCTCCTCGACTCGGTGGCCCGGCAGGACGGGGACCCCATCGAGGTCGTCGTGGTCTGCCAGGGCGTGAAGCTCGACGGTCTCCCCGAGGGCGTCCGCACGGTGGAGCTCCCGGAGAACGTGGGCATCCCCGCCGGCCGCAACGTGGGCATCGAGGCCTTCGGCCCCGGCGGCCGCGAGGTGGACGCCCTGCTGTTCCTGGACGACGACGGGCTGCTGGAGCGCACCGACACCGCGGAGCTGTGCCGGCAGGCCTTCGCCGAGGACCCCCGGCTCGGGATCATCAGCTTCCGGATCGCCGACCCGGAGACGGGCTCCACCCAGCGCCGGCACGTACCGCGCCTCGGGGTCTCCGACCCGATGCGGTCCTCCCGGGTCACCACCTTCCTGGGCGGCGCGAACATCGTCCGCACCGCGGTCTTCCAGCAGGTCGGAGGCCTGCCGGACGATTTCTTCTACGCGCACGAGGAGACCGACCTGGCCTGGCGGGCCCTGGACGCCGGCTGGATGGTCGACTACCGGGCCGACATGGTGCTGCTGCACCCGGCCACCTCCCCCTCCCGGCACGCGGAGTACCACCGGCTGGTGGCCCGCAACCGGGTGTGGCTGGCCCGCCGCAACCTGCCGGCCCCGCTGATCCCGGTGTACCTCCTGGTGTGGGTGCTGCTCACGCTGGTACGCCGCCCCGAGAAGGCCGCACTCAAGGCCTGGACCGCCGGGTTCCGGGAGGGCTGGAAGACTCCCTGCGGTTCCCGGCGGCCGATCAAGTGGCGGACCGTATGGCTGCTGACCCGGCTGGGCCGACCGCCCGTCGTCTGACAAGCTCGGCTCTGGGACCATGGGCGTCGTACCCGGAGCCGGGGCCCCTGAGCCCGACGCCCCACCTGCCGCATCTTGAAGACGAAAGTTTCAACTTGTGAGTGACACAACCCACGACGGTGCCCTCGCCACGAGCACGCCGCCGTCCGCCGACGCGGGGCTGACCCCTGCGCAGCTCGCCACCAAGTACGGGCTCTCGGTGAGCGGTGCCCGGCCCGGGCTCGCCGAGTACGTGCGGCAGATCTGGGGCCGGCGCCACTTCATCATTGCCTTCTCCCGGGCCAAGCTGATGGCGCAGTACAGCCAGGCCAAGCTCGGCCAGATCTGGCAGGTGGCGACCCCCCTGCTGAACGCGGCCGTCTACTGGCTGATCTTCGGGCTGATCCTGGGCGCGGGCAAGGAGATGCCCCCCGGCACCTACGTGCCGTTCCTGATGATGGGCATCTTCGTCTTCACCTTCACCCAGAGCTCCCTGATGGCGGGCGTCCGCTCGATCTCCGGGAACCTGGGCCTGGTGCGGGCCCTGCACTTCCCGCGGGCCACCCTGCCGATCTCCTTCTCGCTGCAGCAGCTCCAGCAGCTGATGTACTCGATGATCGTCGTCTTCGTCATCGCGGTGAGCTTCGGCAACTACCCGAGGCTCTCCTGGCTGCTGGTCGTTCCCACGCTGGCCCTGCAGTTCGTCTTCAACACCGGCCTGGCGATGATCTTCGCGCGGATGGGCGCCAAGACCCCCGACCTGGCCCAGCTGATGCCGTTCATCACCCGTACCTGGATGTACGCGTCCGGCGTGATGTTCCCGATCGCGGCCTACCTCAAGGACCAGCCGGCCTGGGTCAGCGACGTGCTCCTGTGGAACCCGGCGTCCATCTACATGGACCTCGTCCGGTTCGCCCTGATCGACGACTACGGCGCCCACAACCTGCCGCCGCACGTCTGGGCGTTCGCCGTCGGCTGGGCCGTGGTGATCGGCCTCGGCGGCTTCATCTACTTCTGGAAGGCTGAGGAGCGTTACGGCCGTGGCTGAGAACTCGCAGGGGCGAATCCCCACAGTCATCGCCGATGACGTCCACATCGTCTACCGGGTCAACACCGGTGGCGGCGGCAAGGGCGCGGCCACGGCGGCGCTCAGCAGAATAGTCCGCCGCCGCAAGGGCGACACGCCCGGCGTGCGCCGGGTGCACGCGGTCCGCGGGGTCTCCTTCACCGCGTACCGCGGCGAGGCCATCGGCCTCATCGGCTCCAACGGCTCCGGCAAGTCCACCCTGCTGCGGGCCATCGCCGGCCTGCTGCCCACGGAGTCGGGCAAGGTCTACACCGACGGGCAGCCCTCGCTGCTCGGCGTGAACGCCGCGCTGATGAACGACCTGACCGGTGAACGCAACGTCATGCTCGGCGGCCTCGCCATGGGCATGTCCCGCGAGGAGATCCGGGAGCGCTACCAGGGGATCGTCGACTTCTCGGGCATCAACGAGAAGGGCGACTTCATCTCCCTGCCGATGCGCACCTACTCCTCGGGCATGGCCGCCCGCCTGCGCTTCTCCATCGCCGCCGCCAAGAACCACGACGTGCTGATGATCGACGAGGCGCTGGCCACCGGCGACCGCAAGTTCCAGATCCGCTCCGAGGAGCGCATCCGCGAACTGCGCAAGGAGGCGGGCACCGTCTTCCTGGTCAGCCACAGCAACAAGTCGATCCGGGACACCTGCGACCGGGTCCTGTGGCTGGAGAAGGGCGAGCTCCTGATGGACGGCCCGACCGAGGAAGTCGTCGCCGCGTACGAGAAGGAGACCGGCCGCTAGGCCGCGCGCCGGTACCGTGCCGGGCCCCTGCCGCAGGCCGCGGCGGGGGCCTCGGTGTGCCGCCCCCGGGTCGGGCCGCGACATCCCGTGACGCCGCGAACACCCGATAGGCCGCCACGGCGTTGTACAACGTAAGCTGGACCGGTCCTGAATCACGGCATCTGGGGACGAAAACTCCGGCGGCGTGTCCGAAATGGGATGTATTAGGTCGGCAGTGTAGAACGGGAGATGTGACGGCAATGGCTACGGGAATTCTCCGGCCCCCAGGCGGACCGGCCGTCCCCGCCCCGGGCGGCGGGCGGTGACCGCGGGGACCGGCATCCGAGCGCTGTCCGACACGGCCCACACGCAAGCCACCCTCGGCAAGGCCGCCGCGGAGAACTTCCCCGTGGCCCCCGCCTTCCTGCCGCGCGCCTGGCGCGATGGTCTGACGGCCGTCTACGGCTACGCCCGCCTCGTCGACGACATCGGCGACGGCGACCTCGCGCCCGGCGGCCGCGACGCGGCCCTCCTCGGGCTCGACCCTGCTGCCGCCGAGGACCGGCTCGCCCTCCTCGACGCCTTCGAGGCCGACCTGCAACGGGTCTTCGCGACCACGGGGGCCGGCCCGCGCCACCCCCTGCTCCGGGCCCTGCAGCCCGTGGTCCGGGCCCACGCCCTGACCCCCGAGCCCTTCCTCGGCCTCATCGAGGCCAACCGCCAGGACCAGCGCGTCACCCGCTACGCCACCTACCAGGACCTGCTCGACTACTGCGAGCTCTCCGCCAACCCGGTGGGCCGCCTGGTGCTGTCCATCACCGGCACCAGCACCCCCGAACGGATCCGGCGCTCCGACGAGATCTGCACCGCCCTGCAGATCGTCGAGCACCTCCAGGACGTCGCCGAGGACCTCGGCCGCGACCGGATCTACCTGCCCGCACAGGACATGCGCCGCTTCCACGTCTCCGAAGCCGAGCTGGCCGCCCCGACCGCCGGCGCGGCCGTCCGCTCCCTCATCGCGTACGAGGCGGAACGCGCCCGGCACCTGCTGGACGAAGGCACCCCGCTCGTGGGCAGCGTGCACGGCAGACTCCGGCTCCTGCTCGCGGGCTTCGTGGGCGGAGGGCACGCCGCCCTGAGGGCGATCTCCGCCGCGGGGTTCGACGTCCTCCCCGGCCCGCCCAAGCCCACCAAGACCGGCCTGCTCCGCGAGGTGGCCGCCGTACTGCGCCCAATGCCGAGAAAGGGGTGAGCCCGACCGTGGAGGGCCCCTCGCACGCCACCGTCCCGACCGCGCCGGTACTCGCCGCCTACAGCTACTGCGAGGCCGTCACCGGCGCGCAGGCACGCAACTTCGCGTACGGCATCCGGCTGCTGCCGACCGACAAGCGGCAGGCGATGTCGGCGCTCTACGCGTTCTCCCGGCGCGTCGACGACATCGGCGACGGCACGCTCCCGCCCGTGGCCAAGCTGACCCGGCTCGAGGAGACCCGGGCGCTGCTCGGCCGGATCCGCGAAGGCGCCGTCGACGAGGACGACACCGACCCGGTCGCGGTCGCCCTCGACCACGCCGCACGACGGTTCCCGATCCCCCTCGAAGGCCTCGACGAACTGATCGACGGCGTCCTGATGGACGTCCGCGGCGAGACCTACGAGACCTGGGACGACCTCAAGGCCTACTGCCGGTGCGTGGCCGGCGCCATCGGACGGCTCTCGCTCGGCGTGTTCGGCACCACGCCCGGCGCGCACGACGCGGCACGCGCCCCCGAGTACGCCGACACGCTGGGCCTGGCCCTCCAACTCACCAACATCCTCAGGGACATCCGGGAGGACGCGGGCAACGGCCGCACCTACCTGCCGGCCGAGGACCTCGCCAAGTTCGGCTGCGCCGAGGGCTTCGACTCCGGCCGAGCCCCGGCCGGCGCCGACTTCCCCGGCCTGATCCACCACGAAGTCCGGCGCGCCCGAGCCCTGTTCGTCGAGGGCTACCGGCTGCTGCCCATGCTCGACCGGCGCAGCGGCGCCTGCGTGGCCGCGATGGCCGGCATCTACCGCCGCCTGCTGGACCGCATCGAACGGGAGCCGTACGCCGTCCTGCGCGGCCGCGTCTCGCTCCCGGTCCGCGAGAAGGCGTACGTCGCCGTCCGCGGGCTGTCCGGCCTGGACGCGCGGACCATCTCACGCCAGAGCACGAGGAGGCGGAGCCTGTGACGCCACGGCCCGCGATGACTCCGGCCCACCGGCCGGACCCGGCCGGTTCGGCCCCCGACGGGGCGGCAACCGCCCGGCCCACACCGACGGGCCGGTCCGGGCCGCGCCCGACGGCCCGGGCTGTGTCCCGCCCGACGCCTCCGGCGCACGCGCCGGCGAGCCGCCGGACCCGGCGGCCTCGCCCGGGCGCGGCAACCCCCGGTGCCCCCACCGCGTCCTACCCGGCGGGTGCGCCGTCGAGGCGGCCCGGCGCGGCGTTCGCCGCGGGCGGCCGGACGCGCCGAAGTGCCGGCGTCTCGGAGACCGTGCTCGGGGAGGACGCGTGAACGACCACCGCGCCGTCGTCGTCGGCGGCGGACTCGCCGGGGTCACCGCCGCGCTCGAGCTCGCCGACGCCGGGCTGGAGGTGACCCTGCTCGAAGGGCGACCCCGCCTCGGCGGCCTGGCCTTCTCCTTCAAGCGCGGCGAACTCACCGTCGACAACGGCCAGCACGTCTACATGCGCTGCTGCACCGCCTACCGCTGGTTCCTGGACCGGATCGACGGCACCGCGCTGGCCCCGCTTCAGGACCGGCTCGACGTACCCGTCCTCGACGTCGCGCACGCCAAGGGCCCCCGGCTAGGACGGCTGCGGCGCAGCGCCCTGCCGGTGCCGCTGCACCTCGCCGGCGCGCTCGCCCGCTACCCGCACCTGTCGCTCGCCGAACGTGCCGCCGTCGGCCGGGCCGCCCTCGCGCTGCGCCGGCTCGACCCCGCCGACCCGGCCCTGGACGGCCTCGACTTCGCGACCTGGCTCGGTCGCTACGGCCAGTCCGCCCGCGCCATCGAAGCCCTCTGGGACCTCGTCGGCATCGCCACCCTCAACGCCACCGCCGACCAGTCCTCGCTCGGCCTGGCCGCCATGGTGTTCAAGACCGGGCTGCTCTCCGAACCGGGCGCCGCCGACATCGGCTGGGCCCGGGTCCCGCTCGGCGACCTGCACGACACCCTGGCCCGCAAGGCCCTGGACTCGGCCGGGGTCCGCACCGAACTGCGCACCCGGGTCACCGCCGTCTCCCGTACCCACGAGGGGAACTGGCGGGTCGACACCGAGGGCGAAAGCCTGGAAGCCGGCACCGTGGTGCTCGCCGTACCCCAGCGCGAGGCCCACGGCCTGATCCCGGCCGGCGCCCTCGACGACCGCGACAAGCTCCTCGACATCGGCACCGCGCCCATCCTCAACGTGCACGTCGTGTACGACCGCAAGGTGCTGCGGCAGCCGTTCTTCGCGGCGCTCGGCTCCCCGGTGCAGTGGGTGTTCGACCGCACCGAGGCCTCCGGGCTCACCGACGGCGGCCAGTACATCGCCCTGTCCCAGTCGGCCGCCCAGAACGACATCGACGAGCCCGTCCCGGTGCTCCGCGACAAGTACCTGCCCGAACTGGAGCGGCTGCTGCCGGCCGCGCGCGGCGCCAAGGTCCGCGACTTCTTCGTCACCCGGGAGCGGACGGCGACGTTCGCCCCCACTCCCGGTGTCGGCCGGCTGAGGCCCGCCGCCCGCACCGGCGAGCCGGGTCTGTACCTGGCGGGTTCGTGGACGGCGACCGGCTGGCCCGCGACCATGGAGGGCGCCGTCCGGAGCGGCTTCGGCGCGGCGAACGCCGCGCTCGACGTCCTCGGCCGCCCACGCAAGAACCCTCCCCCCGGCTTCGCCGAGGGGACCTCCGGCAGGAGGCCGGCATGACCCTCACCGGTACCACCGGAACCAGCACCACCGGCACCACACGTACAGGAACAAGAGGAGAGCCAGTGAACCCGGGGAATCACACGGGCAACGTCGAGAAGGCGGATACGCTCGCGCTGCTGGAGCGCGGCCGTACGCTCTCGACCCCCGTGCTCCGCGCGGCCGTCGACCGGCTCGCACCGCCCATGGACACCGTCGCCGCCTACCACTTCGGCTGGATCGACGCCCAGGGCAACCCGGCGGACGGGGACGGCGGCAAGGCCGTTCGTCCGGCGCTCGCCCTGCTCTCCGCGGAGGCCGCGGGCGCCGCGGCCGAGGTCGGCATCCCCGGCGCGGTGGCCGTGGAGCTCGTACACAACTTCTCGCTGCTGCACGACGACCTGATGGACGGTGACGAGCAGCGCCGGCACCGCGACACGGTGTGGAAGGTACACGGCCCGGCCCAGGCCATCCTGGTCGGCGACGCGCTGTTCGCCCTCGCCAACGAGGTGCTGCTGGAACTCGGCACGGCCGAGGCCGCCCGCGCCACCCGCCGGCTGACCACCGCCACCCGCAAGCTCATCGACGGGCAGGCCCAGGACATCTCCTACGAGCACCGCGAGCGCGTCAGCGTCGAGGAGTGCCTGGAGATGGAGGGCAACAAGACCGGTGCCCTGCTCGCCTGCGCGGTCTCCATCGGCGCGGTGCTCGGCGGGGCGGACGACCGTACGGCCGACAAGCTGGAGGAGTACGGCTACCACCTGGGCCTCGCCTTCCAGGCCGTCGACGACCTGCTCGGCATCTGGGGCGACCCGGAGTCCACCGGCAAGCAGACCTGGAGCGACCTGCGCCAGCGCAAGAAGTCCCTGCCGGTGGTCGCCGCCCTCGCGGCCGGCGGCGCCGCCTCGGCCGAACTGGCCGAGCTGCTCGCCGCGGACGCCAAGAGCAGCGACTTCGCGACCTTCTCGGAAACGGAGTTCGCGCACCGCGCCTCCCTCATCGAGCAGGCGGGCGGCCGCGAGTGGACCGCCGAGGAGGCGCGCCGCCAGCACGCGGTCGCCGTCGACGCACTGAACGAGGTGGACATGCCGGAGCAGGTGCGCGAACAGCTCGTGGCCCTGGCCGACTTCGTCGTCGTACGCAAGAGGTGAACGCCACGCTCAAGCGGATATGACCCGCTAGTCGCCGGCCGGTGCGATCCGTCAGGATCGCACCGGCCGACGGCAGACCCCAGCACAGCAGAGGACTCGACTGCACGAAGGGGAAGCCATGACAGCGACGACCGACGGTTCCGCCGACGCCCGCGGAGCCGTACCGGAGAGCGGAACGGGGGCCCGGCCGGACCATGCCGGTGCGGGCCTCGTACACATCGGCACGGCCGATCCCGGCCTTGCCGATGCCGGCCCCGTGGATGCCGGGCCTGCGGATCCCGGCCCTGTCGGTCCCGTCCTCGCCGCCCGCGAGGCGGCCGCGCGCGCGACCGCGCACCTGCTGGCCCGTCAGGACCCGGCGGGGTGGTGGAAGGGCGATCTGCAGACCAACGTCACCATGGATGCCGAGGACCTGCTGCTGCGGCAGTTCCTCGGCATCCGGGACGAGGCCGTCACCCGGGCCGCCGCCCTGTTCATCCGCGGTGAGCAACGGGACGACGGAACCTGGGCCACCTTCCACGGCGGACCCCCCGAACTCTCCGCCACCATCGAGGCGTACGTCGCCCTGCGGCTCGCCGGGGACGCCCCCGACGCCCCGCACATGACCCGCGCCTCCGCCTGGATCCGGGCCCACGGCGGAATCGCCGCCGCCCGGGTCTTCACCCGCATCTGGCTCGCCCTGTTCGGCTGGTGGAGCTGGGACCACCTCCCCGAACTCCCGCCCGAGCTGGTCTTCCTGCCCCCCTGGGTGCCGCTCAACATCTACGACTTCGGCTGCTGGGCCCGCCAGACCATCGTGCCGCTGACCGTGGTCTCCGCGAAGCGGCCGGTCCGGCCGGCTCCCTTCGCCCTCGACGAGCTGCACACCGACGCCCGCAACCCCCACCCGGCCAGACCGCTTGCCCCCGCGGCGAGTTGGGACGGCGTCTTCCAGCGGATGGACAAGGCGCTGCACCTGTACCGCAAGGTGGCCCCGCGCCGGCTGCGCAAGGCCGCCATGGACTCCGCCGCCCGCTGGATCATCGAGCGCCAGGAGAACGACGGTTGCTGGGGAGGCATCCAGCCGCCCGCCGTGTACTCGGTGATCGCCCTGCACCTGCTCGGGTACGACCTCGGGCACCCGGTGATGAAGGCCGGCCTGGAATCCCTGGACCGGTTCGCGGTCTGGCGCGAGGACGGCGCCCGGATGATCGAGGCCTGTCAGTCCCCGGTGTGGGACACCTGCCTGGCCGCGATCGCCCTCGCCGACGCCGGCGTCCGGCCGGACCACCCCGCCCTGGTCAAGGCCGCGGACTGGATGCTCGGCGAGGAGATCGTCCGCACCGGGGACTGGGCCGTCCGCCGGCCCGGACTCGCCCCCGGCGGCTGGGCCTTCGAGTTCCACAACGACAACTACCCCGACATCGACGACACCGCCGAGGTCGTCCTCGCCCTGCGCCGGATCAGGCATCCCGACCAGGCCAGGGTGGAGGGCGCCATCGCCCGCGGGGTGTCCTGGAACCTCGGCATGCAGTCGAAGAACGGCGCCTGGGGCGCCTTCGACGCCGACAACACCAGCCCGTTCCCCAACCGGCTGCCGTTCTGCGACTTCGGCGAGGTGATCGACCCGCCCTCCGCCGACGTCACCGCGCACGTGGTGGAGATGCTCGCCATCGAGGGCAAGGCCGGCGATCCGCGGACCTGGCGCGGCATCGAATGGCTGCTGCGCGCACAGGAGCCCAACGGCTCCTGGTTCGGCCGATGGGGCACCAACTACGTCTACGGCACCGGCTCGGTGGTGCCGGCCCTGACAGCCGCCGGGATCCCCGGATCGCACCCGGCGGTCCGGCGGGCCGTGGCCTGGCTCAAATCCGTACAGAACGAGGACGGCGGCTGGGGCGAGGACCAGCGCTCCTACCAGGACCCGGCCCGCTGGGCCGGCCGGGGTGCCTCCACCCCCTCGCAGACCGCCTGGGCGCTGCTCGCCCTGCTCGCGGCCGGCGACCGGGACGGCAAGGCGGTGGAACGCGGCATCGCCCACCTGGTGGACACCCAGCTGCCGGACGGATCCTGGGACGAGCCCTACTTCACGGGCACCGGCTTCCCCTGGGACTTCTCCATCAACTACCACCTGTACCGGCAGGTGTTCCCGCTCACCGCACTCGGCCGCTACCTGTACGGGGAGCCGCTGCTGGGGGTGGTCCCGGCCCCGGCCGGACACGCGGCGGCACCGGACCTGGCGGCACCGGAGCACAGGGCACGGGACCGGGCCGTCCCGGCCGGGCCCGAGGGCACCTGATGGCCGCCGGCCGGCGGAGCCGCACCGCCACCGGGACAGCAGGGGACCGGGCGGCCGCGACCGGGCCACCGGACCTGGCGGCACCGCCGCTGCTCGTCGCCTGCGCTCTCGGCATCGAGCGGCTGGCGCTGGGCCGCCCCGAACGCGCCGGGGCGCGCGGCCCCGTGACGGTGATCCGTACCGGCATGGGCCCGCGCGCCGCCGAGCGGGCCGTGGACCGGGAGCTGGCCCGGCCCGGCATGGCCGGGGCGGCCGTCGTCGCCACCGGCTTCTGCGCCGGGCTTGCGCCGGGGATGCACCCCGGCGACCTGGTGGTCGCCGAGGCCACCCGCGACCCGCGCGGCACCGTGCTCTGCGACGGCACCGGGCTGCTCGCCGAGGCGCTGGCCCGGGCGTTGCCCGGCCGGACCGTCCACATCGGCCTGCTCACCGGCTCCGACCACGTGGTACGCGGCCACGAGCGCGCCGAGCTGCGGGCCGGCGGGGCCGTCGCGGTCGACATGGAGTCCGCGGCGACGCTCTGGGCCGCCACCAGAGGCCGGGGGCCGGCGCCCGGTGCCGGGCGGGGCGCCCTGCGGGGCGCCGTGCCCGAGGACCCGGTGACCGGTTCGCCCGTTGACCGGGCCGTCGACCGGGCCGTTGGTCCGGCCGGTGTGCTGATCCGGTCCGCCGGAGGGCCACGGGTTGCGGCCGTCCGGGTGATCGTGGACGCTCCGGAGCACGAGCTCGTCCGTATCGGTACGGTCCGCGGTGGAATATCGGCCTTCCGTGTTCTCCGTGCCGTGCTGCCCGCTTTCTTCGATTGGCACCACGCTTCGCTGCTCCCCAGGAGGTGAGCCAGATGGCCATGCCGCTGCGTCAGTCCATCAGGGTCGGGACCTATCTCTTCGAACAGAAGCTCCGCAAGCGTGAGAAGTTCCCGCTCATCGTCGAGTTGGAACCGCTCTTCGCCTGCAATCTGAAATGTGAGGGCTGCGGCAAGATCCAGCACCCCGCCGGGGTGCTCAAGCAGCGGATGCCGGTCGCCCAGGCGGTCGGCGCCGTCCTCGAGTCCGGTGCACCGATGGTGTCCATCGCGGGCGGCGAGCCGCTGATGCACCCTCAGATCGACGAGATCGTGCGGCAGTTGGTGGCGCGGAAGAAGTACGTCTTCCTCTGCACCAATGCCCTGCTGCTGCGCAAGAAGATCGAGAACTTCACGCCCTCGCCGTACTTCGCCTTCGCCGTCCACATCGACGGCCTGCGGGAGCGGCACGACGAGTCGGTCGCCAAGGAAGGCGTCTTCGACGAGGCGGTGGCGGCCATCAAGGAAGCGAAGCGGCGCGGCTTCCGGGTCACCACCAACTCGACCTTCTTCAACACCGACACCCCGCAGACCGTCATCGAGGTGCTCAACTACCTCAACGACGACCTCAGGGTCGACGAAATGATGATCTCGCCCGCCTATGCCTACGAAAAGGCCCCCGACCAGGAACACTTCCTCGGTGTCGAACAGACCCGGGAACTCTTCCGAAAGGCCTTCGCAGGTGGGAACCGGCGCCGCTGGCGGCTCAACCACTCCCCGCTCTTCCTGGACTTCCTCGAAGGCAAGGCCGATTTCCCCTGCACCGCCTGGGCCATTCCGAATTACTCCCTGTTCGGCTGGCAGCGGCCCTGCTATCTGATGAGCGACGGCTACGTCCCGACGTACCGGGAACTCATCGAGGACACCGACTGGGACCGGTACGGACGCGGCAAGGACCCGCGCTGCGCCAATTGCATGGCGCACTGCGGGTACGAGCCCACCGCCGTCCTCGCCACCATGGGATCGCTGAAGGAGTCCCTGCGCGCCGCCCGCGAGACCGTCTCCGGGAACCGGGAGAAGCCGTGACCGAGTTCGACCTCCGCGCCCTGCTGGCCGAGCGCGGAGCGGAACGGTACGAACTGCACGCCCGGCACCTCAACCACCAGCTGCCGCGGATGCTGCACACCATCGGCTTCGACAAGGTCTACGAGCGGGCCGAGGGCGCGCACTTCTGGGACGACGAGGGCAACGACTACCTGGACATGCTCGCCGGGTTCGGCGTGATGGGCCTGGGCCGGCACCATCCCGTGGTGCGCCGGGCCCTGCACGACGTCCTGGACGCGCAGCTCGCCGACCTCACCCGGTTCGACTGCCAGCCGCTGCCGGGGCTGCTCGCCGAGAAGCTCCTCTCGTACAGCCCGCACCTGGACCGGGTGTTCTTCGGCAACAGCGGCACCGAAGCCGTCGAAACCGCGCTGAAGTTCGCCCGGTACGCCACCGGCCGGCCCCGGATCCTCTACTGCGACCACGCCTTCCACGGACTGACCACCGGCTCCCTGTCGGTCAACGGGGAGAACGGATTCCGGGACGGCTTCGCCCCGCTGCTGCCCGATACGGAGATCGCCCTCGGCGATCTGGACGCGCTGTCCCGCGAGCTGGCGAAGGGCGATGTGGCGGCCTTCGTGGTCGAGCCGATCCAGGGCAAAGGGGTGCACGAGGCCCCGCCCGGATTCCTGCGGGCGGCACAGGAACTGCTCCACCGGCACAAGGCACTGCTCATCGCCGACGAGGTGCAGACCGGCCTCGGACGCACCGGGGACTTCTACGCGTACCAGCACGAAGAGGGCGTCGAGCCGGACCTGGTGTGCGTGGCCAAGGCGCTGTCGGGCGGCTATGTGCCGGTCGGAGCCACCCTCGGCAAGGACTGGATCTTCAAGAAGGTCTATTCGTCCATGGACCGGGTGCTCGTCCACTCGGCCAGCTTCGGATCCAATGCGCAGGCCATGGCCGCCGGGCTCGCGGTGCTGTCGGTGATGGAGCAGGAGGAGGTGGTGGCCAACGCCCGGGCGATGGGCGACCTGCTGCGGGGGCGGCTGGCCGCCCTGGTGGACGAGTACGAGCTGCTGCACGAGGTGCGCGGCCGCGGCCTGATGGTCGGCATCGAGTTCGGCCGGCCCTCCTCACTGGGCCTGCGCAGCCGGTGGGCGATGCTGCAGGCGGCCCGCAAGGGGCTGTTCGCGCAGATGGTGGTGGTGCCGCTGCTGCAGCGGCACCGGATCCTCACCCAGGTCTCGGGGGACCACCTGGAGGTCATCAAGCTGATTCCGCCGCTGGTCGTGGACGAGCGGGACGTGGACCGGTTCGTGACGGCCTTCCGGGCCGTCATGGACGAGGCGCACGGGGGCGGCGGCCTGATGTGGGACTTCGGCCGGACCTTGGTGAAGCAGGCCGTCGCCAACCGCTGACGGCCTGCTCCTTGGGTTGCGCGGGTTCCGGTGATTCCGGGGGTTCCGGTGGTTTCAGGGCATTCGGCGCCTTCGAGGCCTTTGGTACCTTCGAGGCTTTCGAGACCTTCGGGGGTGGTCAGTCCAGCAGTCTTTCGCGGAGCCGGCCGAGGGTCACGGGCAGCAGCCCGAGGCCCTCGGTGAGGTAGGCGTCCACGCCGCCCCAGGTCTCCTCGATGGTGTCGAAGGCGGCCGTCAGGTATTCGGCGCGGGCGTCGAAGAGCGGGCCCAGCAGGGCCATCACCTCGGGGGAGCGGGCCTCGGCCGAATCGCTGCTGCGGCGGACCCGGTAGCGGCGGTGCGGGGCGTTGGACTCCAGGTAGTCCGCCAGGATCGCCTCGCGCTCGACGCCGAGGGCGAGCAGGGTGACGGCGACGGAGAGCCCGGCCCGGTCCTTTCCGGCGGCGCAGTGCATCAGGGCCGGCACGCTGTCCTCCGCGAGGGCGTGCACCACCCGGCTGTGTTCGGCGGTGCGGGTGCGGATGATCTGCCGGTACGAGGCCGCCATCCGGGCCGCCGCCCTGCCTTCGCCGAGCAGCTCGCGCAGCTGGTCGAGGTCGCCGTCGCGGACCATCTTCCAGAACTCCTTGCCGTCCGCCGGATCGGAGAGCGGAATGCTGACATTCCGGACTCCCGGCAGTTCGACGTCGGGCCCCTCCAGTGCGTGGTCGGCGGAGTTCCGGAAGTCGAAGATGGTGTGCAGGCCGAGCGAGGCGAGAAACTCTGCGTCGGTTTCGGTGGCATGTGCGAGATGTCCGCTTCGGAACAGTACTCCCGGTCTGACCCTCCGTCCGTCCGCAGTCGACAAACCGCCCACATCGCGGAAGTTGCGCACTCCGGACAGTTCGGGCTCAGTGGACGAAGGGTGGGGTATCTGCTGCGTCACAAGGACTCCTTCGCGTCGGTGCCGCCTCGTGAGCCAGATCATACGGTGACGTTGAGTGGCGGCCGACCGTCGTCGAATTGCCTTGTAGGGACGGGTGTTGTCGGTACGGAATGGACGGAGCGTGACCGGAATTCCATTGATCCATCACTTCGGTGATTTCTTCTGCGAATTCATGGCTTGTTCCATGCGCTCCAACTGGAATACGGTCACCCCGAATCCAGGTGGAACGCCGAATCCTGCCGCCACCTGGAAACCGCACCCGACCATTCATGTGCCCGGCAGGAGCGGGGGAACCAGGTAGGCCGCTTGTCCCGGATCTCCGATCCGGGACGGCTCGGGGTGAAGCCGTGCATCCGCTGTACGGCCGGACATCTCCAGTCCGAACCCGACAGCTCACCTCGCAGGCGACGGAGAGGAATGCGCCATGCCCGGAAAGGGTAAGCACCGCCGCCCCAAGTCCAGCCCGATCACCCGCGGTTTCGTCGCGGCCGGCACCGGCGGCGCGGCTCTCGCGCTTCCGCTGCTGGGTGCCGCCGGCGCGAATGCCGCCGAGCTGCCGGCCGCCCACACCGCGGCCAAGCTGCCGTCCCAGGTGCCCGCCGCGTTCCAGGCCCAGGCTCAGGCTCAGGCCCAGGTTCGGTCCCAGGCCGTGCCCGCCGCCGCTCCGCAGCTGGCTCCCTCCGTCTACACCGTCGTGAAGGGCGACTGCCTCTCCGACATAGCCCAGGACCGGAACCTCGGCGGCGGCTGGCAGCAGCTCTACGCGGACAACCGCGAGGCCGTCGGCTCCAACCCGTCGCTGATCCACCCGGGCCTGCGGCTGACCCTGGGCGGGCAGGGTGCGGCCCCGTCCGAGGCGGCGCCGCAGGCCCAGTCCGAGGCCCGGTCCGAGGTCCCGTCCGAGGACTCCGCCGAGTCCGAGCAGCAGCAGTCCGCGCCGGCCCCGCAGCAGTCGGCGCCCGCGCCGAAGAAGCGGTCCGCGCAGGCCCCGAGCACCTCCGGCAACGAGCCCTCGGCCGCGTCCGCCTCGGAGGACCGGGGCCAGGGCTCCGCCGCACAGGAGCAGAGCGGCGGCTCCGAGGCCGGCGCCTCCACCGGTGCCGGATTCGTCGCCCCCGTCAACGCCCGCATCAACACCCAGTACGGGGCCAGCGGCGCCATGTGGTCCAGCGGCACCCACACCGGCGTCGACTTCGGTGCGACCGCCGGCACCAGCGTCAAGGCGGTCGGCGCGGGCACCGTGGTCTCCGCCGGCTGGGGCGGCTCGTACGGCAACGAGGTCGTCATCCGGCACGCCGACGGCCACTACTCGCAGTACGGCCACATGTCCCAGCTGTCGGTCTCGACCGGCCAGAGCGTCACCGCCGGCCAGCAGGTGGGCCTCGTCGGCTCCACCGGCAACTCCACCGGCCCGCACCTGCACTTCGAGATCCGCACCGGTCCGAACTACGGCTCGGACATCAACCCGCTCAGCTACCTCCGCTCCAAGGGCGTGAGCGTCTGACGGACGCAGGTCCGCCCAGCAGGCCTCCGGGGCCGGGAATCCGAGGGGGACTCCCGGCCCCGGCCCCCTTTCGTCCGTATTCCGTCCGACCGGGTGGCAAAGATCACGGTCCGTCAACCCCTGGCTACGGTCGCGTAGGTCACAGGTGTCGGGGAAAGATAAGTCGTCGTGGCAGGCGACGACGACTCGACGAATTCGACATTCCAGACCATTGGCTCATACGCGGCGATCGGCGACAGCTTCACCGAGGGTGTGGGGGACCCGGGACCGGGGGACACCTTCGTCGGCTGGGCCGACCGGCTGGCCGTACTCCTGGCCGACCGACGCGATGAGCACGACTTCCGGTACGCCAACCTCGCCGTGCGGGGCCGGCTGCTCGACCAGATCGTGGCCGAACAGGTGCCGCGGGCCAAGGAGCTCGCCCCCGACCTGGTCAGCTTCTGCGCCGGCGGCAACGACATCATCCGGCCCGGCAGCGACCCCGACGACGTGGCCGAGCGCTTCGAGGCGGCCGTCGCCGACCTCACCGGCGCCGTCGGCCAGGTCATGATCACCACCGGTTTCGACACCCGCGGCGTGCCGGTGCTGCGCCATCTCCGGGGCAAGGTGGCGACGTACAGCGCCCACGTGCGGGCCATCGCCGACCGGTACGACTGCCCGGTGCTCGACCTCTGGTCGCTGAAGTCCGTACAGGACCGGCGGGCCTGGGACGACGACCGGCTGCACCTCTCGCCCGAGGGGCACACCCGGGTCGCCCTGCGGGCCGCCCAGGTGCTCGGCCTGGAGGTGCCGGCCGACCCCGACCAGCCGTGGCCGCCGCTGCGACCGCGCGGCTCGGCCGAGGTGACCCGGGACAATATCCAGTGGGCGCGCGAACACCTCGTACCGTGGATCGGGCGGCGGCTGCGCGGGGAGTCCTCCGGAGATCATGTGGAGCCCAAGCGGCCGGATCTGCTGCCCCTGTGAGCAGGGGGACGGGCGCCGGTACCGGAATCCTTCGGGGTCGGTGTGCGTTGGGAAGGGCAGACACACCGTAGTACCGTCCTGCACCCACCCTCCCAGGAGGCGCCTTGACCGGCTCCCGTCCCTTGCGTTCGCGGCTGCGCGAGCTGCGGTCCGAAGCGTTCGGCGCGGACCCGTCCGGCGCGCGGATGGAGCGGATCCGCCGCTCGCCGAACTTCGCCGACGGCGTCTTCCGGAACCCGGTGGGGGCACGGACCAGACCGTCCGGCTCCAAACGGGAGTTCGCCAAGATCTACTTCCACAAGGAGCAGCGGCTGCGCCGCAGTCCCGGCGCGCCCGTCCCGGTCCATCCGACCACCCTGGCCGACCTGGCGAAACCGCCGGTCAGCGGCCTGCGGCTGACCTGGATGGGCCATTCCAGCGTGCTCGCCGAGATCGACGGGCGCCGGGTGCTGTTCGACCCGGTTTGGGGAGAGCGGTGCTCTCCCTTTCCCTTTGCCGGCCCCAAGCGGCTGCACCCCGTGCCGGTGCCGCTGGCCGCCCTCGGCCCGGTCGACGCCGTGGTGATCTCGCACGACCACTACGACCACCTGGACCTGCCCACGATCAAGGCCCTGGCCGGTACGGACACCGTCTTCGCGGTGCCGCTCGGCGTGGGCGCCCACCTGGAGCGCTGGGGTGTCTCCGAGGACCGGCTGCGCGAGCTCGACTGGAACGAGTCCACCAAGATCGCCGGTCTCTCGCTCACCGCGACCCCCGCCCGCCACTTCTGCGGACGCGGCCTGCGCAACCAGCAGCACACCCTCTGGGCCTCCTGGGCCGTCGCGGGCGACGAGCACCGGATCTTCCACAGCGGGGACACCGGCTACTTCCCCGGCTTCAAGGAGATCGGCGCGGAGCACGGCCCCTTCGACGCCACCATGATCCAGATCGGCGCCTACAGCGAGTACTGGCCGGACATCCACATGACCCCCGAGGAGGGCATGCGCGCCCACCTCGACCTGCAGGGCGGCGTCCCCCACGGGGTGATGCTGCCGATCCACTGGGGCACCTTCAACCTGGCCCCGCACGCGTGGGACGAGCCCGGCGAGGGCACGATGACGGCGGCCGCGGCCGTCGGCGCCCGGGTCGCCCTGCCGGTGCCGGGCCTGCCGTTCGAGCCCGGCGCGGCCGAGCTCCCGGACCGGCCCTGGTGGCGTCCGTACGTGGCCGGGGGCGCGACCCTGCCCGCCCGGACCGGGGCGGCGGAGGCGGCGGAAGCGGAAGCGGAAGCCGCCGAGCCGGCCCTCGGCGAGCGGCGGCCGGCCGTGACCCGCGAGGAGCCGGAGGCGGTCGGCTCCTGACCGGTCGGCTCGCCCTTCAGAGAGGGCCGACGGCTCCCGGGCGGCTTCAGTGCTGCCCGGGGGCCATGTCGTAGGTGACCCACATGGTCCGGGTCGCCACCTGGTCGTACTTGGACCTCGCCCGGTGGTTGTCGTCGGCGGTGATCCACCGGACCACGCTCCAGCCCCGCTCGGCGGCGATCCCGCGCAGCGCCGCGAGCAGCAGGTCGGCCGCGCCCGCGCCCCGGTGCTCCGGCGCCACGAACAGGTCGTCGAGGAAGCAGCCGACCGTCGCGGAGAGCGGCCGGGCGAACGGCCGGTAGTGCGCCAGGCCGACGAGCCGGCCCTCGGCGTCCTCCGCGACCAGGCCGCTGACCTCGTGGCCGGGATCGGTCACCCACGACCAGGTCAGCGCGGCCGCCTCCTCCGTCTGCTCCACCCGGTAGAAGTCGGCGTAGCCGCGGTACAGCGCGCGCCACTGGGCGAAGTCCTCCGGGTGGACGGCGCGGATCGTCAGGTCGGACATGCGTGAGCTCCTGCGTTTCGGTCAGCGGCCGGCGGGAGGTGCCGGCCCCGGGAACCGATCATGCCGGAGCCGGGCCGGGCGGCAGCCCCCGCCCTGCCCCTGAGGGCCGCGCCCATCCCCCACCCTCATCCCCGGGGGCGCAATCGGGCTGTCGTACGAGCGCTCCTTCGGGAGCGGGAAGCACCCCGGTGAAGTTCCCCAACTGGCCGTCAGGGGCAGGAGCGGGCGGTCTAGCGTGGGTACTCGGTGATCAACACCGGGTCCCGGAACCGCGCCGGGGGCCGGGCCCCACGTACGCACGTACCGAGGACGCCGATGTCCGGACTCCGCGCCGCCGCCCGCCACACCTCGTCGAGACACGCCGTCACCGGAGGGGGACGACACATACGCCCCCAGCTCGTCCGCGCCGCCCTGCTGCCCACCCTGGCAGCCGGGCTCAGCGGCGCAGCCGCCGTCATCTTCACCCTCCAGCTGGGCGGCGGTGCCGGTGACCGGGACCCCCGGCTCTGGCCGGTCCTGGCCGGCTGCGGACTCCTGGTGGCCGGCGCGCTCGCCGCCGCGCTGCTGGGAGCCCAGCGCGCCGCCAAGACCGTACGCGACCGCTGTGAAGCGCTGCGCCGGTCCAGCAGCCGCGGCCGGCTGGAGCTGCGGGCCACCGCGGAGCAACTGGAGCGGGGCGAGACCCCGGCCCGGCCGGCCCGCACGGGGACCGGTCGCCCGCCCGGCGGCGCGTCCGCAGGCTCCCCTGCCGCCACGGACGAATTCTGGCTGCTGGCCCAGGAGTTGCGAGGTGCCCGCGAGCAGGCCCAGGCCACCGTGGTACGGCTGGCCGGGCCCGACGGCAGGCCCGGCGGCGACCACCGGGTCGAGGTCTTCGTCAACCTCGCCCGCCGCCTCCAGTCGCTGGTGCACCGGGAGATCTCGCTGCTCGACGACCTGGAGGACACGGTCGAGGACCCGGACCTGCTCAAGGAGCTGTTCCACGTCGACCACCTCGCCACCCGGATCCGGCGGCACGCGGAGAACCTGGCGGTGCTCGGCGGGGCCGCCTCCCGCAGGCAGTGGACCCGGCCGATCGACCTGAGCGAGGTCCTGCGCTCGTCCGTCGCCGAGGTGGAGCAGTACACCAGGGTGAAGGTGGTGCCCCCGGCGGGCGGCACGGTGCGCGGGCACGCCGTCGCGGACGTGGTGCACCTGCTGGCCGAACTCGTCGAGAACGCCACGGTGTTCTCCGCGCCCGACACCGATGTGGTGCTGCGCGCCGAGCGGGTGACGGCCGGCATCGCGGTCGAGGTGGAGGACCGCGGGCTGGGCATGCCGCCGGAGGAGCAGCACCGGATGAACGCGCTGCTCGGCGACCCGGACCAGATCAACGTCCGGCACCTGCTGGCGGACGGGCGGATCGGGCTGTTCGTGGTCTCGGCGCTGGCGCGGCGGCACGGCATCGCGGTCGAGCTCAAGTCCAACATCTACGGCGGGGTGCTGGCCGTCCTGGTGCTGCCGCAGGAACTGCTGGGCGCGGAACCCGCCGAAGCCGCCGTCGGCGACTCCCGGCTGACGGCCGATCCCCTGCCGCCACTGGAACCGGTCCGCGTCCCCGGCCCACCGCCTCCCCCCGACCCACCCTGGCCCTACCCGCCCACCCCCGGCGGCCCACCCCCCGAAACCACCGCACCACCTTGGCCAACCATCCCCCACCCGACGGACGGCGCCCGCCTGTCTGACGGCGCCCGCCTGACGGACGGCGCCCGCCTGACGGGCGAGACCTGGCCGGAGCCCGGCTCCGGCGCGAAGCCCGCCCCGCGGCCGACGGGTGGCCCCGGCCTGACGGACGGCGCCCACTTGCATGGCGGCATCCGCCCGACGGACGGCACCTGGCCGGAGCCCGGCTCCGGCGCGGAGCCCGTGACGCGGCCGACGGGCGGCACCCGCCCGGGGCCTGGCCCCAGGCTTACGGGCGACATGCGCCCAGAGCCTGGTGCCCGCCTGACGGACGGCCCCCACGTGGAGCCGGGGCTCCGGCCGACGGACGGAACCCGCCCGCGGCCCAGCCCCCGGCCGACCGACGGCCCCCGCCCGGAGCCCGGCACTCGCCAGGCGGACGGAGTCCACCCGGAGCCCGGCCCACGCGGGGAGTCCGGCTGGCTGGGGCCCGACATCCGTCCGGAGCCTGGCACCCGTCCTACGGACGGCTCCCGTGCGGAGACAGGCTCCCGCCCGACCGAGGACCCCCGCGCGAAGTCCGGTACTCGCCTGACGGCCGGCACTCGCCGGGAGTCTGACTGGCTCGAGCCCGACATCCGGCCGGAGCCCGGCACCCGTCCCACGGGTGGCCCCCGCCCGACGGAGGGCACGCGCCTGGAGCCCGGCTCGCGCCCCGAGCCCGGCATCCGTCCGACGGACAGCCCCAGCCCGGAGCCGAGGCCCCCCTGGGCGGAGGGCAGTTGGCCGGAGACCGGCCCCCTTGCGGAGACAGGTCCCCGCCCGACGAACGGCTCCCGCGCGGAGCCCGGCACTCGCATGACGCCCGGCATTCGCCAGGAGTCCGGCTGGCTGGAGCCCGACACTCGTCCGGAGTCCGGCACCCGTCCCACGGACGGCCCCCGCCCGACAGAAGGCACGCGTCTGGAGCCCCGCCCCCGCCCGACGCGCGGCGCCCGTCCGACGGACGGCCCTCACCCGGAGTCCAGCCCTCGCCGGACGGCCGGCACTCGCGGGGAGTCCGGCCGGCTGGAGCCCGGCGTCCGTCCGGGGTCTTCCGGTACCCGCCTGACGGATGGCACCCGCACGGCGGGCACCAGCTGGCCGGGGCCCGGCCCGAGCTCGGAGCCCGACCCACGCCTGACGGATGGCAGCCGCCCGACGGAGGGCACCCGCCTCGAGCCCGGCATCCACCGGACGGACGGCATCCGCCCCGAGCCCGGCATCCGGCCGACGGACGGCCATGGCCTGGAGCCGGGGATCCGCCTGGTGGACGGCAGTTGGCCGGAAACCGGCACCCACGGGGAGCCTGGCTCTCGGCCGACGGACGGGCTGCGAGCGGAGCCCGGTACCCGCATGACGGGCGGCACCTGGCCGGAGACCGGTACCCGCCCGGAGCCCGGCATCCGGCCGACGGACGACCCTGGCCTGAAGCCGGGGACCCGCATGACGGGCGGCACCTGGCCGGAGACCGGTACCCGCGCGGAGCCCGGCATCCGGCCGACGGACGGCCCTGGCCTGGAGCCCGGTACCCGCATGACGGGCGGCACCTGGCCGGAGACCGGTACCCGCCCGGAGCCGGCCCCCCGGTCGGCGGACGGCACCCGGCCGGAGACCGGACTCCGGCCGGCGGACGGCACCCGGCCGAAGTCCGGACCCCGGTCCGGGGACGGTCTCCGCCCGGGGGCGGGGCGGGCCGGATCGCGGGTGGAGTGGCCAGGGGGCGGGGTGGCCGCCGGTGGCGGGGAGCGGGGAGGGGCGCGGCCGCCCTTGCCGCGGCGTCGGGCCCAGGAGCACCTCGCTCCGCAGCTGCGCCAGGCGCCCGCACCGCGCCCTGCGGCCGAGGCGGCCGGCGAGGTGCCCGTACACGATCCCGGTCTGATGGCCGCCTTCCAGCGGGGCTTCGGTCGCGCCCAGTCCGAGAACCCGTCCTGACAGCCCTGACCACCGAGCGAGGAGCGCCTCCCATGACCGCCGAAGCGATGACGACCCCGACCGCCCCGACGACCCCCCTGTCGGATCTGGACTGGCTGCTGAGCGGGCTGGTGCAGCGCGTGCCGTACACCCGCAGCGCCGTACTGCTCACCGCCGACGGGCTCGTCACCTGCGTGCACGGGCTCGATGCCGACAGCGCCGACCACATGGCGGCCCTGGCCTCCGGCCTGTACTCGCTCGGGCGCAGCGCCGGCGCCCGCTTCGGCGACGGCGCCGAGGTCCGGCAGGTCGTGGTCGAGCTCGACTCCGCGCTCGTCTTCGTCTCGGCCGCAGGCTCCGGCACCTGCCTGGCCGTGCTCGCCGACCGCGAGGCCGACGCGGGTGTCCTCGGCTACGAGATGGCCATGCTCGTCAAGAGCGTACGTCCCTACCTGGCGGCCCCGCCCCGGCGCCCGGCCGCCGCACCAGGGCGATGAGGGCGCACCGGCCCGGCGCCCCCCGCCGCGACACACCCTGGCTCGACGACACGGCGGGGCGGCTGATGCGCCCGTACACGGCCAGCGGCGGACGCACCCGCCCCGCCGTCGCCCTCGACCTGCTCTCGCTGGTCACCGCGACGGGCGTACGGCCCCGCCCGCCCCTCGGCCCCGACCACACCCTGGCCCTGCGGCTCTGCGCCGGCACCGCGGTGGTGTCCGTCGCGGAGGTGGCGGCCCACCTGCGGCTGCCCGCCGTGGTGACCAAAGTGCTGCTGTCGGACCTGGTGCAGGCCGGTGCGGTGACCGCCCGGGCCCCGTACTTCCTGAACACCCCGGCCGACGACCAGTCCCTCCTGCGGGCGGTGCTCGATGGATTGCGCAGAAGACTCTGAGACCCTGCCCGCGACCTTGAAGATCCTGGTCGCGGGCGGGTTCGGAGCGGGCAAGACCACCTTCGTGGGTGCGGTCAGCGAGATCGAACCCCTGTGCACGGAAGAACTGCTCAGCGGACTCGGCGCGGCCGACGACCCGCTCGACGGAGTCGAGTCCAAGACCACCACCACGGTGGCCCTGGACTTCGGCCGGATCACCCTCGACCACGGGCACGTCCTGTACCTGTTCGGCACGCCGGGGCAGCAGCGCTTCTGGTTCCTGTGGGAGGAGCTGTGCGCGGGCGCCCTGGGGGCGGTGGTCCTCGCCGACACGCGGCGGCTGGCCGACTGCTTCCCGGCGGTCGACTTCTTCGAGCGGCGCGGCATCGGCTTCGTCCTCGCCGTCAACGAGTTCGACGGCGGGCACCGCTACACCGCCGAGGAGGTCCGCGAGGCGGTCGGTCTCGCACCGGGCGTGCCGGTCGTACGGTGCGACGCGCGGCTCACCCGGTCCGGTACGGGCGCCCTCGCGGCCCTCGTCCACCATCTGCTGTCCACGTCCACGTCCACGTCCACGTCCACGTCCACGTCCATGACCACGACAACGGCCCAGGGGGAACGGGAACCATGACCTACTACGAGTCGACCGGACATCTGCTGCTCACCCCGGTGGACCGGGAGGCCCCGGCCAGGGTGCTGCGCCTGCGGCAACTGGGCCTGGGGGAGCGGTCCGATCCGGAACTCGACGCCTTCGCACGGCGGATCGCGGAGACCGCGGGCGCACCGTACGCGGGCGTCAACTTCATCGGGGAGGAACGCCAGTTCTTCGCCGGCCTGCACCACGGACCGGACGCGCCGCCCCGCGGCTACCCGGCCCGGGTGCTGGCCCGCGACCACGGCTACTGCCCGTACGTGGTGGTGCGGCGGCGGGCGCTGGTGCTTCAGGACGTACGGGACTTCGCGCGGTTCGCAGGGAACGCGGTGGTGGACGAGAGCGGCGTCCGCTCCTACCTGGGGGCGCCGCTGACCGACCGGCAAGGCATCGTCCTGGGGACGGTGTGCGCGGTGGACACGGCGCCGCGGCGGTGGGGGACGGACGGGCTGGCCACGATCAAGGCGCTCGCCGCCGAACTGGTCGACCGGATCCACCGGCGGGAGGACGGCGGCGGCTGGTGAAGGGCGGTTGTGAGAGCCGGGCGCTACGGTCGAAGACGGAGTGCCGCCGGGGGGAGAGGAGCCCTGCACCATGCCGGTGACCGCGGAGGACGTCCGGGTGATCGCGCTGTCGCTGCCCGGCAGCAGCGAGCAGCTTGCCTGGGGCATGCCGACCTTCCGGGTGGGCGGGAAGATGTTCGCCGCCCTCGGGGACGACGACACCACCGTCGGGGTGAAGTGCCCCAAGGAGGACCGGGCCGAGCTGATCGCCGCCGAACCGGACAAGTTCTTCCTCCGCGAGGGCCACGACGACAACTACGCCTGGCTGCGAGTCCGGCTTACGGCCGTGGAGGGCACCGCGGAGCTCCGGGCGATCCTGGCGGATGCGTGGCACCAGGCCGCCCCCAAACGGCTGGCGCAGGCCCACCCGGAACTCGGCCCGGCCGGCTGAGCAGCCCTTTCCCGCTCCCCCTCCGCGCCCCGCACTGCCTCACCAGCGGTTCACGGTATGCAGGGCGAACGGTCGCAGCTCGCCTGGTCCGGATGGAGCGTGCCGAACCCGGAGAACGGCACCGGCCGCCCGGACAACGCCTTGGCCAGGCCCCAGGCGGTCGGCGATCCCCAGACCAGGTGCCGGCGGGAGAGGACCATGCTGACCTCGTGCGGTCCGGTCGAGCCCTCGAAAAATCCAGCCGCGGCAGAAAGAACGGATCCGTCTGATTGAAGACGAAATGGGCCGCTTCGAGCGGTCTGAGAGGACCGGCAGACTCGGTCAGCTTCTGGGCCTGCGGGATGTCCTGGAGCGCTCCCGGCTCGATCTTCAGTCGGAAGGTGCCCCTGAAGTAGAGCCAGGCGCCGTCTCGTCCTCGGCAGGGCCTGGGGAAGCGGGCGGCGCAGCGTCGCCGAGATGGACGTTGACGTTCATCGTGTGGGCTTGGAAGACCGCGCCGGCCGACCCGCCGGACATGGTGTTGTTGACGTCCCCTGTGTGATCCGGCATCCCGCCAACTCCCCGTAGGTCCCGTCGAGTTCTCCTGGGAGCTGTAGAGCCTAGCCGCCCGGGCGCGGCCGCCGGCCACCGCCCGTCGCCCTGTTGGCGTGGCCCTTTGAGCGAGGGGCGATATCGGCCGGGCGCCCGAGATCATCGAGGTCGTGAGCGTGCAGAACGATCGACCACCTGGAGGAGAACCTCGCCGCAGCCCGCCTCCACCTGTCCCCGACCCGCCGAGGCCGCTTCGACAGGCTGCCCGACGTGCACCAGGGTGCCAGGCGTCGCGAGCCCGGCCTGATCGGCAAGACACCCCCCGAGGTGCCGTACCGGCGCAGCCCCGGCCTGCTCCGCGTTCGCCGGCCGGGACGGCCTGCCGCGGCCGCGGGGAAAGGTGCGCGCGACCATCCCGTGAAGTGCGGTATTGTTTTGCTGCGCGTTCGGCCAGGGGAAACCCCAGGTCAGCGAGCATCGGGACGTGGCGCAGCTTGGTAGCGCACTTGACTGGGGGTCAAGGGGTCGCAGGTTCAAATCCTGTCGTCCCGACCATGCTTTACGCAGGTCGGAGGCCGTTCTCTCACACATGGGAGGACGGCCTTTTCCGTGCCCGGAATGCTGGTGGTCGCAGCCGTTCCAGCCGACGCCGTATGAGGGTCAGGCCGTGGCGGTGTCGTCGTGGCCGAGGTTGCCGCCCAGCTCGCGGGAGGCTTCGGCCTGGGCCAGGAGTTCCCGGGCCTTGGCCTTGACGCCTTCGATGGCGTCGGCGCCGGCGACGAAACGCAGCGGCGGCTTCTCCTGGTCGGCGATGGTCAGCAGGGCCTGGGCGAGCTTGGCGGGGTCGCCGGTCTGCCGGCCGTTCATGCTCTTCCAGGCCGCGATGGTGGCGGTGGTGCGCTCGGCGTAGTCGTCGATGGTCGGCTCGGGCCAGATGGTGGAGCCGTCGAGGAGCAGCTCGGTGCGGAAGAAGCCGGGCTCCACGACCGTGGTGTGGATGTTGTACGGCTCGACGTCATAGCGCAGCGATTCCATCCAGCCCTCGACGCCGAACTTGGATGCGGCGTACGCGACGCAGAATTCCTGGCCGATCAGCCCGGCGGAGGAGGAGAGGGTGATGACGTGGCCGGCGCGCTGCCCCCGCATGACGGGCAGGATGGCGCGGGTGACGTTCATCGGGCCGAAGAGGTTGGTCTCGATCTGCTGGCGCATCTGGTCGGGCGTGATCTCTTCGAAGTAGCCGGCGAAGAAGTTCCCGGCGTTGTTCACCAGGACGTCGATACGGCCGAAGCGGTCGACGGCCGCCTTTGCCGCGGCCTGGGCGTCGTCCGGGCTGGTGATGTCCAGCTTGGTGACCAGCAGGTTGTCCTGCGGGCCGCCGAGGGTCTTCTCGACTTGTTCGGGGCGGCGGCCGGTGGCGACGACCTGGTGGCCCGCCTCGAGGGCTTCGCGGGCGATGTCCGTGCCCAGACCGCGTCCGGCACCGGTGACGAAGATGACCTTGCTCATGACAGGTTTCCTTCCGGGCGCCGCGGTCCGGCACCTCGAGGGATGCGAATGGTGTGGAGTCGTGTCCTCGCGCGCCGGGGACCTCACGGATCGAGGCGGACGGACTACAGGCGCCCCTGTGTGAGCGCCGAGCGGAGTGCGGCGTGGTCGACGACGCTCTGTTCGGCATAGCGGGCGGCGAAGTCGGCGATCGCTCGGTCGAAACTGTCCTTCCTGCCGAGATAGGCAGCGATCGCGATCCGGTCGCCCGTGCGTGCGTGGGCTCGGGCAAGGGCGCTGCCGCACAGTGCGGCGTAGCCCCGGAGCATGCGAGGGCCCATCGAGGCCACGTCTGCCGAGCCCTTCATGTCACGCAGCTGTCGCCAGTAGAAGTGGCGGCCCTCCGGCCCGGTGGCCCAGCCGAGGAAGATGTCGCCGGCCGCCTGGAGCATGCGCTGGCCATGGACCACGCGATGTCCGGCATGCTCGTGCGGGGAGGCTCCGAGATGGGGCTCCAGCACGGACGCGGTGGCTTCTTTGATCTGGAGGAAGAGCGGGTCGTCCGTGTCGCGGCCGGTGAACAGCGCGATGAAGCAGCGGGTGCCGACGCTGCCGACGCCGACGACCTTGCGGGCGGCGTCGTGGAGACGGAACCGGTCCAGGAGCGTCCGGCGCTCCTCCGGAAGGGTGTTGCGGTAGTCCGTGAGGACCCGCTGCAGGGCGTCGTCGTCGGCGGCGTCCAGGGGTTCGAGCAGGGGTGGGTCGTGGCGGATGCGGAGGCGGCCGTCGACGACTTCGGTGAGCTTTCCCAGTCCTTGGAGACTGGTACGGCGCCGGGCTTGTGCGAGGCCGGCCCGTACGCGAGCGCGGTGGCGTTCGCGTACGAGCGGCAGGACGTCGTTGGCGTCCACCCGTTCATACCAGACGGCGAGTTCACCGAGGCCGGCCAGGCGGCGCATGTTCGTCCTGTACGACCGTACGCACGCGAGAACGGCACGCCGGGCTGCCTCGTCGCCGTGGCCGTTCCCCAGCGCGGCGAGGGCGACGCTTGCCGCCAGCCGTTCGACGTCCCATTCGAAGGGACCGCGTAGCGTCTCGTCGAAGTCGTTGAGGTCGAAGAGCAGCGTGCGTTCGGGTGAGGCGTAGAGACCGAAGTTCAGCAGGTGGGCGTCGCCGCACAGCTGCACGGTGAGACCGGTGTGGGGTCGCGTGGCCAGGTCGGCCGCCATGACGGCTGCAGCCCCGCGAAGGAAGGCGAACGGTCCGGCGGCCATACGGGCGTAACGGAGCGGAAGGAGTTCCGGTACGCGGTCGGTGCCCTGCCGTTTGAGGGTTTCCACCGGGTCGTCCCGGTCGGCGGCCTCCCATACGCCGTGGGCCGAGCGAGGGACACGGTTCCGGGCGGCCCGGCCACGGTCGGCCCGCTCGGCCGGCGAGCGGGGGTTCACTGCGGAAGGGCGGTGCCGACGGAGGCCACACGGCGGATCGGCCCGATGGCGGTGTTCCTGTCGCCGGTCATGGTCCGTTGGTGCTCCTGGTCTCCGTCGGCCGACGTTGCATGGCCCTTCCACGGATAGCACTACCGCACACGGCTCGCCTTCCGACCGGCGAGCCCCCGCCCAGTCGAGTTCCCGCTCGGCCTCACCACAGGCGCCTGATGCGGGTGATCTTCGTGCCGCCTCTGCGGGCGCGGGTGAGGCGGCAGCCACGGCGCAGCCCGTGGGAGCAACCCGGCGTGCGAACGCCGCTACGGTCCACGGGCAACATCGGCTTCCGCTGCGCGGGTCCGGCCGACCGTTGAAGCAGGCTGACGCGAACGGTAGTTTCGTCAACCAGTGGGGGACCGGCGGGCCCGCGGCCGGGTGCTGGGGAGGCTGGGGTCAAGGTTGTTGTGGCCGGAGGGTACGGTTCCCGCATGGACGTTCGCGGCGCGCCGGCAACTGGCCGAGAACGCCGGCTGAACCGTTCGCCGCACCCCCGGCACCTGCAGGAAGCCCGACCGTGAACACCATCAGAACCCTCTGCTTCGTCATCGCGGCGCTCTCGTCGTACGCCGCGCTCGTCTACCGGCTGTGCCAGGGACGGCGCAGCTGGAAGGACAGTGCCTACCGCACGCTGATCACGACTCTGCTGTTCCAGTGCCTCACCTTCACGATGGGCGCCGTCGCCATGCGGAGCGACAGCTTCCTGGGTGTCGGCAATCTCGCCATCCTGGCCATGCACCTGGCAGCGGTCGCCTTCTGCATCACCGCGCAGATCATCCTGCTGCGCTGGGCGGCCGCCGGCGAGGAGGCGGTACGGAAGACGCGTTTCTGGGTGATCACCGGCTGCGCCCTCGGGGTGCTGCTGACGGCCCTCTTCTTCCTCGCCGACGGTCCGGTCCGGGCCCCGCTGGATTTCGACGGCAGCGGCGAACCGCTGCTGCTCCTGTACCTGCTGGCCTTCATCGCCTCTCAGGCGGTCCCCTGCATCACCATCTTCCGCCAGTGCGGTACGTACGTCCGGATGGCGGACAACGCCTCGCTGCGGCAGGCCCTGCGCATGCTGTCCGCCGCGGCGGTGATCCTGCTCCTCTACTCCCTGGTCAGGACGGTCAACGTCCTCACCATCGCCGCCGGGATCGACATCGCGGTGTGGAAGGAGGCCGCCGCTGCCGTCCTCAACGCGGTCGGCATCGTCGTCCTCTCGCTCAGCCTGACCATGCCTTCGTGGGGCCCCGCGGCCGCCAGGCTCCGGGAGTGGATCCGCGCGTACCGGTCGTACCGGGCCCTCTACCCGCTGTGGCGGGACCTGTACGAGTCCTCCCCGGGCATCGCCCTGGAGCTGCCCGGCACTTCGGTCCGGGACCTCGACTACCGGCTCCATCGGCGGGTCGTCGAAATACGGGACGGATGGCGGGACTTGCGCCCGTACATCGAACGCACCACCGGCGAAACGGGCGGATCGGACGGGCAGACCAGCGAGGAGTTCCGGCAAGCGTTCACCGAGGCGGCACAGATCAGGCAGGCGCTGCACGCCAAGCGAACCGGCACCATTCCCCGTGACAACAAGGACGCCGGCGATTTCGACGACCGCGACACGGACAACTTCACCGCGGAAGTCGCCTGGCTCACGAAAGTCGCGGCCGCCTACAGTAGGCTCGGCGCCGCGGGTTGAGAACTCCCGCCCGGTTTGCATCCCCCGTCAAACCGGGCGGGCATCCCCGTTTCCCCCGTTTCCCCCGTTTCCCCCGTTTCCCCCCGCTTTTCCCCCGCTTTTCTGTCGGGCCGGACGGGTGGCTCCCGTCCCGTCCTGACCGGCCCGCCTCCCCCCGGGGGCGCGGCCGGTCTCCGATGTCACCGTCAGCTGACTTGGCGACCCCCGTGCATCAAGTTAGCTGGCAGCTATCGGCGGGTTCCAACGTTGGCGGAGTTCAGGCCAATTGTCAACTGACCGCTAATCTGTGAGACTCCTTGATAGCCAAGGGCTATTTCGGGAGGGTACGGGAGGGAACTTCACCATGACCGCGACGGACGACCGGCCCCTGCTCGCAGTGCGCCTCGACGACCTGTTCAGGACCGTTCGCCCCCAGGGCAGGCACTGGACCAATGCCGAGGCGGCGGAGGAGCTGAAGCGGGCCAACCCCGAACTCAAGGTCGGGGGTGTGTACTTGTCGCAGTTGCGGACGGGGAAGCGTGCCAACCCCTCGCCCGAGCTCCTGGCCGCCCTGGCGCGCTTCTTCGGCGTCTCGGTCGCCTACTTCTTCGACGACGAGGTCGCCGAGTCGGTGCGCGGCGAGCTCGCCGCCATCGAGGCGCTCCGGCAGTCCGGGGTCCGCGCGGTGGCGATGCGGGCGGCCGGGATGAAGAAGGACAACCTCCAGGCCATCACGGCCATCATGGACCAGTACCGGCAGATGCAGGGCCTTCCGCCCGTCACCGAGCCCTCCGATCCTGAATGATCCGGTATCGGGTAATTTGACCGTCCCCCGCGGGTCAGGGGAGGTCGCGGCGCATCAGGTCGGCGTACGTCTCCCGGCGGACCACGGCCCGCGCCTCGCCGTCCCGGCAGAAGACGACGGGGGGCCGGAGTGCGCCGTTGTAGTTGTTGCCGAGGGAGAAGCAGTACGCGCCGGTGACCGGGACCGCGATCAGGTCGCCGGGGCGCGGGTCGCGAAGGCGTACGTCCGCGCTGAGCGTGTCCCCGGATTCGCAGTGCCGGCCCACCAGGTGCCAGGGCTCGCCGCCGCCCACCCGGGTGGCGACGGTGGCTTCGAAACGCTGTCCGTACAGCGCGACTTCGAGGTTGTCGCCCATACCGCCGTCCACGGCGACGAACCCCGGCGCGCCGGGCTTGACGGTGACCGCCCGGTAGAGCGTCACTCCCGCCTCGGCCACCATCGACCGGCCGGGTTCGATCACGATCTGCGCATCCGCGGGCAGCACCCTGCGGGCCGCGCCCACCAGCGTGTCCAGGTACTCCTCGATGCTCGGCGGGTGGTCGCCGTAGGTGTAGCGGGCGCCGAGTCCGCCGCCGAGGTCGTAGACGGCGAAGGCGCCGAGGCCCGCCACCGCCTCCACTGCCCGGGCGAACGGGTCGGTGTCGAGGATCTGGGATCCGATGTGGACGTGTACGCCGTCCAGCCGCAGCCGGTCGCTACCGCGGAGCCGGGCGATCGCCTGCCGCGCCTGGGGCACCGTCAGGCCGAACTTGGACCCCTCCTGCCCGGTGGCGACCGCGGCGTGGGTGTCCGGCCGTATGCCCGGCGTGACCCGGACGAGCACGGGCTGCTCCGTGGTGACCATCCGCTCGAGCCGGTCGATGTCGTCGAGGTTGTCGATGACGATCAGCCCGGCCCCGGCCCCGGCCCCGGCTGCGGCCCCGGCTGCGGCCCCGGCTGCGGCCCCGGCGGTTCCGCTCCCGCCTCCGGCTGCGGTCCCGCCTCCGGTCCCGGCCCGGGCCCCCACCGCCATCCGGAGCTCGGCGTCCGTCTTGGCGTTGCCGTGCACCACCAGCGAAGCCGGATCGGCACCCCCGGCCAGCGCCAGGGCCAACTCGCCGCCGCCCGCGACGTCGATGCTCAACCCCTCCTCCGCGAGCAGCCGGTACACGGCCGTGCAGGGAAAGGCTTTGGAGGCGAACGCCACGCGCGAGTTCGGCCACCGCGCGGCGAGCCCGTCCGCGTACCGGCGGGCACGGCCGCGCAGCGCCGCCTCGTCCACGATCAGCGCCGGGGTGCCGAAGCGCTCCGCGAGCTCGGTCACCCGGCAGCCCCCGATCACCAGCTCCCCCTCCGGGGCGAGCGCCGTACCCGGCGGGAACAGTCCGAGCAGTGCCTGCTGGGAGGGCGGGGCGGCGGGCGTGACCGGGACGGCCATGGGTGTTCCTCCACGGGTGCGAGTACGCAGGTCCCCGCGGCGGGGACCGGCCGGACCATGCTGGAGCCCGCACCCCGGCCGCGGCCTTGTCGCGATCGCCTACCATCGCGGCATGATTCGGTCGGATCCGCCAAGCCCCGAGGCCGGCGTCACGGAGGGGGCCGGCGAGGAGCTGTACGCCCTCGCCGACGCCATCGCCGCCGTCATCGGCGGGTCGGTGGCCATCGAGGACCTGGACGCCCGGGTGCTCGCCTACTCGACGCTCCCGGGACAGCGCATCGACGAACTGCGGCGCCGGGGCATCCTCGGCCGCAGGGTCCCGGCCCAGCCCGGCCCGCAGGCAGACCGGCAGCACCACCAGTACCGGCAGGTGCTGGCCGCCCACGGAGTCGTACGCCTGCCCGCCCTCGCCGGCGACGAGCTGCCGCGCGCCGCCGTCGCCGTCCGCGCGGGAGACCTTCCCCTCGGTACGATCTGGGCGATCGCGGACACCAGGCCGCTCGACGCGGCCGGGGAACAGGCACTGCGGGACGGAGCCACGACCGCGGCCCTGCACATCCTGCGCCTGCGCAGCGCGGCCGCCCTGGAGTTGCACACGCGTGAGCAGGCGCTGCGCGCCGCCCTGGACGCCACGGCTGCGGCGCCGGAGACGGCGTACCGGCTCGGCCTGTCGGCCGGCACCCCGTTCACCCTGCTCGGCTTCGCGCCGGTGGATGCGCCCACGGATGCATCCGTGGGCGCATCGGTGGGTGCATCGGTGGGTGCATCCCCGCAGGCGGGGGCGGTGCTGACCCGCCTCGGCGCCGACCTCGGCCGCCACTGGGCCGCCGTACGTCCCTCCGCCGCGGTCGCCGGCGGCCCCCGGGCCGTCTACACGCTCCTCCCGGACGTCGACCCCGAATCGGCGCGACGGCTCGCCGCGCAGGCACTCGCCGCGGTCGCCCGTCCCCGTGCGGGGCTGCTGCGCGCCGCCGTCGGCCGGCCCACCACGGCCGTGGCGGAACTGCCCGGCCTGCGGGCGGAGGTCGACGACGTGCTACGGGTGACCACCGGCAGTCCCGAGGCCCCCTCGGTCGCCGCCCTGGCCGACGTACACGCCCAGGTCCTGCTCGCGCATCTGGCCGACGAACTCACCCGACGGCCGAGGCTGCGGCATCCGGGCATCGAGGCGATGCTCGAACACGACCGCACCCACCACACCCCCTACGCCGCCACCGTGACGGCCTGGCTGGACGCCGTCGGCAACATCGGCGACGCGGCCCGGCGCCTCCATGTGCACCCCAACACCCTCAAGTACCGCCTGCGCCGCGCACGCGACCTGTTCGGCCTCGAGCTCGACGACCCGGACGTCCGGCTCTCCAGCTGGTTGCAACTGAGGATCGGCAGGAGCGATGCGCACAGGCCGTAGGCCGTAGTGGCGGGCCGATTCCTCCTCCTGGGCCAGTCGGTGCAGGGCCCCCGCGGGAACGGTTCGAAGAGCAGCGCGACCGCCGGGCGGCCGACCGGTTCGCGCACCGGGCCGAGAGCAACAGCACCTAAGGTGACCCGCATGGAGTCGTACACCATCGGTCAGGCGGCGCGGCTGCTCGGCGTGAGCGTCGACACGGCGCGCCGCTGGGCGGACGCGGACCGCTTCCCCACCCGCCGCGAGGGCAACCGCCGGATCGTCGACGGACCCGATCTGGCGGCCTTCTGCGTGGCCGTCGCCCAGGAGGCGGCGGAGGGCGAGGACACGCCCTACACCTCGGCCCGCAACGCCTTCCCCGGCATCGTCACCGCCGTCAAACTCGGCACCGTCGACGCACAGGTCGAGATCCAGGCCGGGCCGCACCGCATCGTGTCCCTGCTGACCCGCGAGGCGGTGGAGGAACTCGGCCTGGAAATCGGCGCGCAGGCCACCGCACGGGTAAAATCCACCAGCGTCTTCATCGACCGGCCCTAGGGAACCGGCGCGGCGGACGCCGGGCCGGGAGGAGACTGCGGTGGACGATCGACCGCGCGTGGTGGAGTCGGCGGCGGAACTGTTCGACGGGATGGGCGCCGAGTACGAGCAGGCCTTCGGGAAGCTGCCCGGCCAGCTCGCCGCCCTGGACTGGCTCACCGCCCGGCTCCCCGACGGGGCGAAGGTACTGGACGTGGGCAGCGGCACCGGCCGCCCCGTCGCCGAGACGCTGGTCCGGGCCGGATACGAGGTCACCGGCCTCGACGTGTCCGCGGCCATGGTCGAACTCGCCCGGTCACAGGTGCCCGGCGCCCGGTTCGAACAGGGGGACGTACGCGACTACCGTGCGCGGGCCGGCAGCTTCGACGCGGTGTGCGCCTTCTTCCCGCTGCTGGTGATGGGCCGGGACGAGGTCGGCGAGGCGCTGGAGCGGATGACCGGATGGCTGGCCCCCGGCGGCTACTTCGTGATGGCCACCGTGCCCGCCGACGTGGCCGACGTGGAGGTCGAGTGGATGGGCCGGCGGGTCCGGGTCTCCAGCTACTCCACCGAGGAGTACCTGCGCCGGCTCCGGGAGGACTGCGGGCTGGAGGTGCTCCACCACTCCACCTCCACCTTCCAGCCCGACAGCGAACTCGCCGGCCCCGAGGACCACCTGTTCTGCTACGCCCGCCGGCCGTAGGGGCTGTCCGGCAAGCCCGTCTACCCGGCCGGGACCACCGCGACCGGGCACGACGCGTGCAGCAGTGCCGCGTTGGCGACGGAGCCCATCAGCAGGGAGTCCGCGTGCCGCCGGCGGCGGTGGCGGCCGACGACCAGCAGGTCGGCCGTCTCCGACTGGGCGACCAGCTGGCCGGCCGCGTCACCGGGCCCGACCAGGCTGTCCGTACGGACCGCCGGGTAGGTGCCGGTGAAGGGTGCCAGCCGCTCCTGCTGGGCCCGTTCGATCTCCCGGAGCAGGGGCGCCACGTCCTCGTCCGGGACGGCCGGCATCGGTACGCCGATCAGCGGCAGCGGCGAGACCGGATCGTGGAAGGCCGTCATCGCGAGCAGGCGGGCGCCGAGGGCGTCGGCCTGCTCGAACGCGAACTCGATGGCCCGGTCGTCGGTCTCGGACGGGTTCACGCCGAGCACCACCACCCGGCCCGCCGACCCCTCGGCGGTGTCGTCCCGTCCGCCCGCGCCGCGCGCCGAGTGCGGGACGACCACCACCGGGCAGGGCGCCGTCGTCGCGCAGGCCCGGCTGGTCGAGCCGAGCAGCAGGCTGGCGAACCCGCCGCGGCCGCGCGACCCGAGCACCAGCATCCGGGCCTGCTCCGCCTGCTTGTTGAGCGCCTGCGGTACGGCCCCCTCGAGGGAGGCGTACCGGATCGGGGGGAGTCCCTCCCGTCCCTCCAGCGAGGTACGGACGTACGCCGCGATCGGGTCCGGGGCCTCCCCGCCCGGGCCCGGCTCGCCGAGCACCGCCTCGCGGCGGGCCTGCCACAACTGCGCGTGATCGGGCACCACATGCGCGACCACGACCTCGGCGCCGGCCGCACGCCCGGCCAGGAGCGCCCACTCCAGGGCCCGCAGGCTGTGCTCGGAGCCGTCCACGGCCACGAGGATCGGGCCGTCTTCCACACCTTTAGCGATCATTGGTCCAGGATTGCACCGACGGCCGTGGAGCGCGCGCTTCCGACGCCCGGTCACCACCCCGAGGCGGCAGCCGGCAGCGGCGGATCACCCGGATCACCCCACCAGTCGGTGCAGGGCCGAGGTGAAGGCGGTGACGAAGGCGTTCCGGGTGGTCTCGGGGAGGAGGTCGAGGGAGAGGTAGGGGTTGAGGTCCTCCAGCTCGACGAGGAGCAGCTCCCCGGTCGGGGTCCGGCAGGCGTCGACCCGCTGGATGCCGTGCCCGATGGTGTTCCAGTCGATGAACTCCTGTGCGAACCGCAGGTCGTCGGCGGTGGGCCGGTACGGCTCCAGCACCCAGCGCTCCTCCGGGCGCGGCGCGTACAGCGCGTACTGGAACTCGGCGTCGACGAAATAGAAGGACACCTCGTAGCGGAACCGGATGCGCGGCTGGACCAGCAGGGCGCCCGGGGCGGCCTCGCCGAGGGCCGCGGCCAGGGCCTCGTACGGCAGGAAGCGCAGGCCGATGGAGTCCGCGCCGAGCTTGGGCTTGACCGCGTACTCCGGCGACTCCGGCAGCAGGGGCAGGTCCTCGGCCCGGTCGACGGTCGGGATGACCGGGAGGCCGGCGGCGGTCAGGTCCGGCAGGTACTGCTTGCCGGCCATGTCGGCGCGGCCGGTGAGCTGGTTGTAGACACGGGTGCCGCGGGCGAGGGCCAGGTCGCGGAACTCGTCGTACCGGTCCTGGTAGTGGAGGACCGGGCCGCTGTTGCGGACCACGACCGCGTCGAAGGAGTCCATCAGGGCGGCCGCGTCCAGGGGATGGCACAGGGCGATGTCGAACTGCTCGCGCAGCCGTGAGGCCAGGAAGATGTCCTCGTCGCAGTAGCGCCGGCCGCGTGCGGGGTAGGCCAGGTCGGTGACGTACAGCAGGCGGGGCTGCGCGGGCATCGGTCCTCTTCTCCGGTGGGGTCCGGCCACGCTATCCGGTGGGCACCGCGCGGCTGGCGCACGGGCCGGGGGCGGGCTGGTGGAATGGCCCCCTCGGCGGGTGCGGTGCGGGGCAGTGCGGTGCGGGTGGACGGCACGGTGGAGGTGTCTTGGCGGGCGAGGGCGAGGGCGCGGACGAGGGCGGAGCGGACCGGGAGTACGGGGCGCTGCGCGCCAGGCTGCGGGCGATGGAGGACGCCGCCGAGCGGATCGGGACCACCCTCGACGAGACGGTCACCTGCCGGGAACTGGCCGGCTTCCTGTTCCGGAACCTGTGCGACGCGGCCGCGGTGGACCTGGCGGTGCCGGTGGACCTGGCCGCCCCGGTGGATCCGGCGGCGGCCGGCGAGGCGGGCGGCGGGCGGCTCCGCCGGGTGGCGGCGGCCGGCCCGCCGGCGCTGCTGGAGGCGCACTCCGAGGCGGGCGGGCCGCCGCCGACGGTCCGCGCCCTGGACGGCGGGCATCCGATCGCCGAGTGGGCGGTGCTGGCCGGCGGCACCGCGGTGCACGTGGTGTCGGTGCCGCTGGTGGCACGGGACGAGGTGTACGGGGCGCTGCTCGCGGTCCGCGCGCGCGGCAGCGGGTTCACCGACCACGAGGCGGCGACGGTGCACTTCGCGGCGCGGCTGGCGGCCGTGCACCTCGGGCACGCGCGGCGAATGGCGTCGACCGAGGAGACCGCGCTCAACCTCCAGCGGGCGCTGGTCGCCGAGCCCGGGCGGCCACACCCGAACCTGGAGATCGCCAGCCGCTACCTGCCGGTGGGGCAGCGGGCGCTGGTCGGCGGGGACTGGTTCGAGACGGTCCGGCTGCACTTCGGGCGCACCCTGCTGGTGGTCGGGGACGTGATGGGGCACGGGCTGGACGCGGCGGTGGACATGAACGCCTACCGTTCGACGCTGCGCGACGTCGCGTCGACGGACCTGGCCCCGCACCGGGTGCTCCGGCAGCTGGACGCGCTGGTGGCCGAGGACGGTGCGCGCCGGCCGGCCACCTGCCTGCTGGTGCGGGTGGATCCGGCGCGACGGGTCGCGATGTTCGCCAGCGCCGGCCATCTGCCGCCCGCGCTCTTCACGTCCGAGGGGGCCGGCAGCCTGCTGGAGGTGCCGGTCGGCCCTCCGCTGGGCACGGGGCTCGGCGGCTACGAGGCGGTCAGCCGCGAGCTCGCGCCGGGGGAGACGCTGCTGCTGTTCACGGACGGCCTGGTGGAACGGCGTGGGGAGGACATCGACGTGTCGCTGGCCCGGCTGGCCGGGCTGCGGCTGCCGCCGGGGGCGACGGTGCCGGAGGTGGTGGACGCGGCGGCCTCGGGCCTGGACGCCCGTCACGCCGAGGACGACGTGGCGGTCCTGGCAGCCCGCATCCGCCCCCGCCCCACCCCCGGCACCAGCCCTTCTCGGCTCGGCTGACCGGCCCGGTCAGCCCCGGCCCGGTCAGCCCCGGGTCCGGCTGTGCACACGGAAGGTCAAGCTCTCGCGGATATCAGGACGCGGTGTCCTTGCGGGCGGCAACTGCCGTGGTTCCGGTGGCCTGTTGGTACAGCCGCCGGACGTCCGCGCCGAAGTAGGGGCTGTAGGAGGTGTCGGGGCTGTTGCCGCCGGTCTGGTAGCCGCCGATGATGCCGATCACCTTGCCGGTGCGGGTGCGCGGGTCGTAGCCGGTGAGGAACGGGCCGCCGCTGGTGCCGCCGGGGTAGCCGGTGCAGTCGATGCGGAGGAAGGAGCCCGGGCTGCCGCGGTCGGTGCTGGTGAAACGGGTGGTGCGGTTGACGCACAGCCGCGGGCGCGCGGCCCGGGCCGGGTGGCCGATCAGGCGGACCGAGGAGTGGCTGTAGCCGGGCTGGGTGACCAGGCGGTTGGCGCCGACCACGTCCTGGAGCCGCCGCCCGTCCGGGCCGGGGCCCACCTGCACGAAGGCGACGTCCAGGGCGGCCGCCCGGGCGGCCCCCTGCTTCCGGTAGCGGGGGTCGATCCAGATCCGCCGGACCGGGAACATGCCGTGCGGCCGGGGCCGGGCGGCGGTGTAGCGGGGGACGAAGGCCACCTGCCGGGTGTCGCTGCCGAGCAGGCAGTGGGCGGCGCTCAGCACCAGGTCGCGGCGCGGGGACACGACGGCGCTGGCGGTGCAGAAGTAGGCGCCGCCGCCCTTCATGGCGAACATCCGGCCGACGACGGGGATCCCGTCGAAGTCCCGGCCCTTGCCGGGCCCGGCGGCCGCCGCCCGGTCCGGCCCGTACCCGGCAGCTGCGGGCTTGCCCGCCGGCCAGGGCTGGACCGGCCGGGCCGAGGCCATCCGCTCCGGGGTCCAGAAGGCGCCGGCCTGGTGGGCGGACCAGACCGGTGCCGCCGCCGCGGCGGAGGCGGATCCGGGAGACGGCCCGGCGGCGGCGGCCGCCACCACCGCCGTGGCGACCAGGGTTCGGAGCAGACGCATGGGGCCAGTCTCGGCCGGGTCCGGCGACGGGGCGGGGCGGCCGCCGCCGGACGGCCGTACGTACTCCCTCCAACGGAGGCCCGCCGCGAGGTCGGCACGTGCCGGGCAGCGCCTCCGGTCGGGCCGCCGCCGCAGTCTTGATCATCGGTCTACGAGAATTGCTTGACCCGCGAGTAACAGGGGCATAAATTCTGGCCGCCTGCTCCACCAGGACGGGCTCGTGGACGTCCTCTGGGGGGACAGATGAAGTACTACCTGCGAGTGCTCAAGCAGTACGCGGTCTTCGGCGGCCGGGCCCGGCGCCAGGACTTCTGGCTGTTCGAGCTGTTCAACACGATCCTCTTCATCCCGCTGATGATCATCGACACCAAGGCGTGGGGCCTGCCCATCCTGACGCTCATCGCCGGACTGGCCCTGTTCCTGCCCGGCCTGGGCGTCACGGTCCGCCGGCTGCACGACACCGGCAAGTCCGGCTGGTGGGCGCTGGTCGGGTTCATCCCGGCCATCGGCGCCATCGTGATCCTCGTCCTGATGGCCGCCGAGGGCGACCCGGAAGAGAACAAGTGGGGCCCCAACCCCAAGTACGCGACCGCGGCCTGAGGCACGTCCCGGCCTGATCCGGCACGGGATCCGCGCCGGTCCGGCACCGGTTTCGCGCCGGTCCGGCACCGGTTTCGCGCCGGTCCCGCACCGGATCGGCGCCGGTCCCGCACCGGATCGGCGCCGGTCCTCGCGCCGCCCTGCGCCGGTCCCGACGGATCCCGTCGGGACCGGCGCTTTCGTTGTCCCGCGCCTGAGATATCTTGATGTCGAGCAATGTTGCAGACGAGAGACGCATACGTGGAGCGGAGCATCCGGTGACTGACTCGACCATCATCTACACCCACACTGACGAGGCCCCGGCCCTCGCGACGCATTCCTTCCTGCCTGTGATCCAGGCATACGCGTCCACCGCCGGTGTGACTGTCGAGACCCGAGACATCTCCCTGGCCGGTCGGATCATCGCGAGCTTCCCGGAGTACCTGGAGGAGGGGCAGCGCATCGCCGACGCCCTGGCCGAGCTCGGTGAGCTGGCCAAGACGCCCAGCGCCAACATCATCAAGCTGCCCAACATCTCGGCGTCCATCCCGCAGCTGAAGGCCGCCGTCGCCGAGCTCCAGGGCCAGGGCTACGCGCTGCCGGACTACCCGGACGACCCGAAGACCGACGAGGAGCGCGAGATCCGCGCCCGCTTCGACAAGGTCAAGGGCTCCGCCGTCAACCCGGTCCTGCGCGAGGGCAACTCCGACCGCCGCGCCCCGGCCTCGGTCAAGAACTACGCCAAGAACCACCCGCACCGCATGGGCGCCTGGACCCCCGAGTCCAAGACCAACGTCGCCACCATGGGTGCCGACGACTTCCGCTCCACCGAGAAGTCCGCGGTCATCGCCGAGGCCGGCTCGCTGCGCATCGAGCACGTCTCCGCCGACGGCACCACCACCGTCCTGCGCGAGTCCGTACCCGTCCTGGCGGGCGAGGTCGTCGACGCGTCCGTCATGCGCGTCGCCGCCCTGCGCACCTTCCTGAGCGAGCAGATCGCCCGCGCCAAGGCCGAGGGCGTCCTCTTCTCCGTGCACCTCAAGGCCACGATGATGAAGGTCTCCGACCCGATCGTCTTCGGTCACGTCGTGCGCGCCTTCTTCCCGAAGACCTTCGCGAAGTACGGCGAGGCGCTCGTCGCCGCCGGCCTGTCCCCGAACGACGGCCTCGGCACCATCCTCAAGGGCCTGGACTCCGTGCCCCACCTGGGCGAGGAGATCAAGGCGTCCTTCGAGGCCGAGCTCGCCGAGGGCCCGGCCCTGGCGATGGTCGACTCCGACAAGGGCATCACCAACCTGCACGTCCCCAGCGACGTCATCGTCGACGCCTCCATGCCGGCGATGATCCGCACCTCCGGCCACATGTGGGGCCCGGACGGCCAGGAGGCCGACACCCTTGCCGTCCTCCCGGACAGCAGCTACTCCGGCGTCTACCAGGTCGTCGTCGACGACTGCCGCGCCCACGGCGCGTTCGACCCGGCCACCATGGGCTCGGTGCCGAACGTCGGCCTGATGGCGCAGAAGGCCGAGGAGTACGGCTCCCACGACAAGACCTTCGAGATCGCCGAGGCGGGAACCGTCCGCCTCGTCGACGCCGCGGGCAACGTGGTCCTGGAGCAGGAAGTCGCCGTCGGCGACATCTTCCGCGCCTGCCAGACCAAGGACCTGCCGATCCAGGACTGGGTCAAGCTCGCCGTCACCCGCGCCCGCGCCACCGGCGTCCCGGCCGTGTTCTGGCTGGACGAGAGCCGCGCGCACGACGCGCAGCTGATCGCCAAGGTCAAGACGTACCTGGCCGAGCACGACACCGACGGCCTGCAGATCGAGATCATGTCCCCGGTCGAGGCCACCGCGTTCTCCCTGGAGCGCATCCGCCGCGGCGAGGACACCATCTCCGTCACCGGCAACGTCCTCCGCGACTACCTGACCGACCTCTTCCCGATCCTGGAGCTGGGCACCAGCGCCAAGATGCTGTCGGTCGTCCCGCTGATGAACGGCGGCGGCCTGTTCGAGACCGGCGCCGGCGGCTCCGCCCCGAAGCACGTCCAGCAGCTGGTCAAGGAGAACTACCTGCGCTGGGACTCGCTCGGCGAGTTCCTCGCGCTGGCCGTCTCCTTCGAGCACCTCGCCACCACCACCGGCAACGCCCGCGCCCAGGTGCTGGCGGACACCCTGGACCGCGCCACCGGCAGCTTCCTCAACGAGGACAAGTCGCCGTCGCGCCGCCTGGGCGGCATCGACAACCGCGGCAGCCACTTCTACCTGTCCCTGTACTGGGCCCAGGAGCTGGCCAAGCAGACCGACGACGCCCAGCTCGCCGAGGCGTTCGCCCCGCTCGCCAAGACCCTGACCGAGCAGGAGGAGACCATCGTGGCCGAGCTGATCGCGGTCCAGGGCTCCCCGGCCGACATCGGCGGCTACTACCAGCCCGACCCGGCCAAGGCCTCGGCGGTCATGCGCCCGTCCGCGACCTTCAACCAGGCCATCGCCTCCCTGGGCTGACCGCCCCGGTAGGACGCAACCACCCCGCCCCGCCCCGGCCGGCACCCGCCCGGCCGGGGCGGAGCTGTTGCCGGGCGGAGCCGTTGCCGGGCGGTGCCGTTGCCCGGCGTTGCGCGAATCCGTGGCCGGGTCGCCCGGCCGTGCGTTAGCGTTCGGCGCGGGATCAGGGGGAGGGACGGGCATGGCACGTCGGAACAACGAGTCCTGCGCGGGCACGGGCTGTGCGGGGGCCGTCCTGCTCGTCGGCTGGGTGATGGTGGGCTACTTCCTCACCCTTCCCACCACGATGAAGCAGCTGCTGGCGGTGCAGACGCCTCCGCAGCAGGTGCAGGGCTTCCTGGAGCACCTGGTCCTGTACGCCATCCCGGTGGCCGCAGCGCTCGCCGTGGCCGCGGCCGCGAGCAAGCAGCGCCCGTTCATCCCGTGGCTGGTCCTGGCCCGCGCCGCACTGGTGCTGGCCGCCGCGTACTTCGCCGCGCGGTGGGCCGACGGCGAGGTCGCCGACGTACCCGCCGACCAGTGGAACATCCGGGCGACGGCCGTGGCCGGTGCCGCCGGACTGGCGGTGCTCGTCCTGCGCAGCGGCTTCCGCGCCTGGGACCAGAAGTACGGCGGCGCCGCCCCCACCCGCGGCGCGGCCCGGTACCGTGCCAGGTTCGGCCACCGCCCGGTCGCCGGCCAGATCTGGCTCGCCGACGTCCCGCTGCGCGAGGACGCCTCCCAGACGCTCCGCCACTACTGCGTGATCACGAGGACCCGGCTCTTCCACGCCGAAGTCCTCCAGATCACCAGCAAGAACAAGGACGGCCGGCGCGACTTCATCCGGCTGCCCAACCACGGCTGGCACGAGAACGACAACACCCCGCACTGGGTGGAATGCGGGCAGCAGCCCCGCCGGGTCTCCTACGGAAAGTTCCTCACGAACCGCCCGCAGGGCCCCTGCCCCCGCGACGCCTGGAAACAACTCCGAACCAGGCAGCCCCACCACCCCGCAAACACCACCCCCACCACGCGCGCCCTGTGGTCCCGCCTCACCAAGCGCCCCTAGGGGGTGTCCGGCGGATCAGGGCCGGGCCCGGCCCGTCTGGCACCGCGGCTTGCCGCGTTGTCGTCGGTCGCCGATGCTCCGCATGGGCTCCCTCCTCCGCCTTGCAATCCACGGCACCAGACGAGCCGGGCTATCCGGCCCTGATCCGCCGGACACCCCCTAGCCGGCCTTCGGATCGGCAGCGCCCCGCGTCCGGCGGGTTCGCGAGGGTCAGTCGGACAGGTGGACTTCCAGGGACGTGCGGATCGCCGACTCCAGGGCGCCCTCGATCCAGGCCGGCTTGACGGAGGTGTGGCAGCCGGCGAAGTGGAGTCGGCCTTCGGGGCGGCGGACGTGCGGGAACAGTTCGGTGTGCTGGCCGGGGAGGAGGACCGAGGCTTCGCCGAACGCGTACGGGTCCCGCATCCACGACTGGGTCTGGCCGACCCCGGTGTAGAAGACCTCGATCCGCTGCCCGTACACGTCCTGCAGGCCGGCCAGGGCCCGCGGGTAGCGCTCGGCGTCGTCGAAGGAGTCCCACTTCAGGGCGTCGTCGGCCCAGCTGTACGAGGCGAGGACCACTCCGCCCCGGCTGCCCTCCACCGGGTGGGACGGCTGGAACATGAAGCGGTTCGGGTTGTCGGTGGTGGAGCCGCCGCCGATCACCTGTGCGGCCTCCGGCTGGTCCCGGGCGACGATCCGGCTGGCCGCGTAGTGCGAACGCTGGGCCTCGGTCACATGGCCCTGGGGTACGGACGGATGGGCGCCCAGCAGGGAGCCGTCGGCAGCCGTGCGGCCCAGCTGGTAGGCGGCGTACAGGCCGGGGCGTACGGCTTCCAGCTCCCGCTTCCACTCGGCCTCGTCGAACTCCCACCAGCGGCGGCTGAATTCGAGCAGCACCTTGGTCGCCGCGTCGTAGTGCAGCTCGGTCACCGCGCGCCGCTTCCCGTACGACAGCGGGGGCGTGACCGGAATGTGCCGCAGGCCGGAGAACGGGACGGTGACGATCGCGATGTCGCCGGTGAAGGTCTGCCGCACCACCCGCCGGTCACCGCGGCCCTCCGACACCGTCTCGACGGTGACCGTCTTCTCCTCCGGGTCCTGCGCGATCCGGGTGACCCGCCGGTCCAGCCGCACCAGGTCCTTCACCCGGGAGTACAGGGCGTCGGCCAAGGTGCCGGTGCCGTCCGGGAGTTCGAAGAACGCGGTGTCCGGACTGATCAGCGCGGAGGAGATGAAGGAGTGCAGGAAGGTGAGGTGCAGCCGGGAGGTGAGGTTCTCCACCGTCCCGATCAGGTCCACCGTCTGCTCGTCGAGCCCGGCCTCGTCGGTGAGGTAGCGGTACATCGACATGTGGCCGTAGCGCTGGATCACCCGGGCCCAGCCCTCGATCAGGGCGCGCCCCTCCTTGCCGTCGATCTCCTTGCGTACGGGCGCGAGGGCGGCCCTGACGATCTGCGCGGCAGGCACGGTCTCGTAGGCGGCCGGTACGCCGAACGAGCGGTTGACGGCACGCGGGTCGCGGGCGTAGTCGGCACGCCGGACCCGGATGCCGTTGACCAGGATCCAGGTGCGGAAGGCGGGCCGGCCGGAGGCGTCCACGTCGACCAGGTGGAACCGGCGGCGCTTGAGGCCGAGGCTGTCGATGAGGCCGGTGACCAGCGGATGGCTGTCGGGGATGCGCATCGCGCCGGCTTCCGCGTACTGCTTGGGGTCGGCGAACGGGGGCGCGGACCGCTCGTGTCCGCCCGCCCGGAAGGTCTTGATCCGGCCGCCGACCCGGTTGGCGTTGGCCTCGATCACGGTCACCGTGTGGCCCGCGGAGCGCAGCAGGTGGGCGGCGGTCAGGCCGGCCGGTCCGGCGCCGACGATGAGCACCTTCTTCCCCGGCCGGCGGTTCCGGGGCAGCCCGGAGCGCAGCAGGATGTCGGAGTAACGGGGCACCAGCGGTTCGTCGTCCTCGTCCCGGACGAGGACGGCACGGGCGACCGACAGGCAGGTCTGCCAGTCGGCGGAGGGTGCGGCCGCGACCGCGGCGGTGGGGGCGGCGGCGGGTGCCGCGGCGGCGACCCCACCGGCCACGGCCAGGGCGCCGGCGCCGGCTCCGGCGAGCAGGGCCCGCCGGGTGGGGGCGCCGGCCGTGGGGGGAGTGGGAGTGGGAGTGGGCTCGGTGATCATGGGCTCACCCTCGGGGCAGCCCGGAGCCCGGCGCGCACCGGACGCGCGTAGACCGTTCAAGATCCACTCCAACGAGCGCCGCTCAAGTCTTCGCTGACGAAGAGGAGTTCGGGGGGCGTGTCGAGCGTCTCCGGCCGGTTTCCGGGCCCGGATCGGAGTACGGATCAGAGGTGGTGGACCCGTTCCTGGTCGAGGGCCAGGGGGAACCGGCCGGCCGCCAGGATGCGCAGGCCCGGGGCGGCGGCGAGCAGCTCGCGGAGCCAGCGACGGGCCTCGGGGGTGAGCCGGTCGGAGCCGTCCAGGACCAGCAGCATGTCCCGTTCGGCGAGGTAGGAGGCGGCGTTGGCGGTGCCGCAGGGCAGGAAGGGCATCCCGGGCACGCAGCCCAGGGCGGCGGTGAGCCGGCGCACCCCGGAGCCGTGCTCCAGGCCGATCACCGCCACCCCGTCGCAGAAGTTCGAGGTGAGCCGCTGCCCGATCTCCCGGACCAGGAGGCTCCGCGGCTCCCGGAACCGTCCGGTGACGGTCACCACCCGCCCTCGGCGGACGGCGGTGAGCAGGACGGACAGCTGTTCGGTGGTGACCGGCAAGGTTGTCATCGGCACGATGCCCCCCATGCATGCGTGTCCACCTGCGGCATCACGGCCATTTCCGGCCGCGTAAAGGACGATTATCCGCCAGTTGGGCAGGATGGCCAGGGGAATGTCGCATTCCGCCGGAAAGCCGTGCGGGTGCCGGTCAGATCTTCGACCACGGTGACCGGTGCGGCGGCCGGGGGAGCGGGCGGAGCTGCGGCCGGAGGGGCGGACCACCCCGCGCCGCCGTGTGCACCGAGTGCACCGAGTGCGCCGAGTGCCCCGAGGGCGCGGTGGAGGCGCCGGGCGCGGCAGTCGACCGGTGCCCGTGGTGCCGGCGCAGGTCCTCCTCCCGGTAGCGGCGGGTGGCGTCGTGCCAGGTGTAGATCCCCGCCATCCACTGCTTCAGCTCCTGCACCCACCGGTCGAGGGCCGCGCGGGCCGCCGCGTCCAGCCCGTGGTCCTCGTACACGACCGGCAGTTCGTGCTCCACCACGTGCTCGAACTGCCGCATCCGCGAGGTCATCAGATCACTGACGACGCCCAGCGCCGCCGGGTAGTCGCAGCCGAAGAAGCTCTCCACCACGACCACCATGTTGTGCAGCTCGCCGTCGTACTCCACGTCCTTCTGGTACGAGTACACGTCGTTCATCAGCGCCGAGTAGTCGAACGCGGAAGCCTCCAGCGACTGCATCGCCGCGCTCTCGTATACCTCCGGCGGTACGACGTCCATGTGCGCCATCCGGGCCAGCGAGGCCGTCATCGGCGAGCCGAAGGTCGCCCGGCGCATCTCCAGGTAGTCCACCGGATCCGGCACCCGGTTCGCCGCCAGGTTGTCCAGCTCCCAAAGCCAGCTGTCCAGGACCGTGTCCATGGCCGCCCGGAACATCTCCCGGCCCCGCGGCGGCATCGGCGCCGCCGTACGCCGCCACAGGTCGGCCAGCCCGCGTTCCAGCACGGTCACCGGCGGCGAGGGGGGCTCGGCCAGGTCCACCGGCATGAAGGACCGCAGCCGATCGGTGGCCGGCTTGGCCCCGCCCAGGCCGCCGACGCGGCCCCAGAGCGCGGGATACATGTCGTCGGCGTACGTACCCCAGCTCAGCCAGGCCGCGCTGATGTCCAGCGCCTCGGGCGAGGCCCCGGGGTCGAGGCCCGCCGAGCACAGCGCGAAGTCGTGGTCGGCGGCCTTCTCCTCCGACCAGAACCCCTCCTCGAACATGCCGATCCGCCGGTTCCACTCGATGAGCCGCTTGCGGGCCCCCTCCAGGTGCGGATTGAGGACGGTCGGGTAGGGGAAGCGGAACTCGGGGATCACCGACGGCCCCACGGGGCGCGGAGTGCGGCCGTACTGCCGCAGCCGCTGCGCGCCGCCGGTGAAACCGAGCAGCGCCTTCAGGTTGGCCGTGGAGACCCCCAGCCCCGAGGGCCCCGGCAGTCCCGGGATCCCGGGCAGTCCCAGGGGCGAGCCGTCGCCACCCCCGCCGCCGTTCATGTACCGGCTGGACCGCAGGTGCCATTCGTGGCCGCCCGACTGCCAGTCCTGCAGCCCCCTCGCATACGTCAGGACGGCCAGCGCCTGCGCCGGGTCCAGGCCCTTCTCCGCGCACATCACAGGGAGTTCGGTGAAGAAGGTGTGCTCGAACTGCTGGAGCCGGGAGGTCAGCAGATTGTTCAGCTGCTCCGCCGCCTCCTGGGTGCCGCAGCCGAAGAACCGCTCCAGCACCAGCACCCCGTTGCTGAGCTCCCCCTCCTGCCGGGTCTCCCGCTCGTACGAGAACAGGTCGTTGCGCAGGTGCACGGCGTCGGCGAAGCAGTCCCGCAGCACCCGCAGCGGCCGCTCCCCGGAGACCGCGGCCGGCACCTCCGCGCCCACCGCGTGCTCGATCAGCCCGGCCGACCAGGGGGCCCCGCCCACCTTGCGGCGCTGCTCCACGTACTCGACCGGGTTGGCGACCCGGCCGATGCTGATGTTGTCGAGTTCCCACAGCGACTCGTTCAGCAGGTGCCGGGTGTTCGCCGAGAACCGCTCGATCCAGTCCGCCGAATGCCCGGGCACGGTCCGCGCCCACAGATCGGCCAGCCCGGCCTCCACCGGGTTACGGGGCTCGGGCCCGGCCGCCGCCCCGGGCGCCGGGGGCATGAACAGCGCCAGGCGGTCCAGCGCCGCCCGGCCGGCCGCCCGGTCGCCGGTCCGCTTGAACTCCTCCAGGAACCAGTCGTCGAAGAAGAACACCCACACGTACCAGTCGGTGACCAGCGAGAGCATCGGCCCGTCGCTTTCCGGATGGGTGTACGCACACAGCAGGGCGTAGTCGTGTGCCTCCAGGTCGGCCTGCTCCCAGATGCCCAATCCCTCCAGCATCCCCATCGACCGGGCCCACTCCGGCGCCTGGGCCCGGGCCTGCGCGAGGTGGGGATTGAGCCGCGCGGGGTGCGGGACGTAGAACTCCGGCAGCGTGAAGGGCTGCGCGGGCGTGCGCTGTGCGGGCGTGCGCTGTGCAGGTGTGGGCTGTGCGGGCGTGGGCTGCGTGCTCATCCCCGGTCCTCCCTCCCTCAGTTGTCGAAGCGCGAGATCTCGACGTTCTCCAGCACCCCGACGGCATCGGGCACCAGGATCGCCGCGGAGTAGTAGGCGGTGACCAGGTAGGAGATGATCGCCTGCTCGTTGATGTTCATGAACCGGACGGACAGCCCGGGCTGGTACTCGTCCGGCAGGCCCAGCTGGTGCAGCCCGATGACCCCTTCGTTGTCCTCCCCGGTCCGCAGCACCAGGATCGAGCTGGTCCGCTCCGGGGTGATCGGAATCTTGTTGCAGGGCAGCAGGGGGATCCCCCGCCAGGACGGGACCTTGTGGCCGTGGAAGTCGACGTTGTCCGGGTAGAGGCCGCGCCGGCTGCACTCGCGGCCGAAGGCGGCGATGGTCCGCGGATGGGCCAGCAGGTACTGCGAGCCGCGGCGCCGGCTGATCAGGTCGTCCAGGTCGTCGGGGGTGGGCGGGCCGGTGCGGGCGTAGATCCGCTGCTCGTAGTCGGCGTTGTGCAGCAGCCCGAACTCGGGATTGTTGATCAGCTCGCTCTCCTGCCGTTCCTTGAGCGCCTCGATGGTCAGCCGCAGCTGCTGCTCCGACTGGTTCATCGGCACGTTGTAGAGGTCGGCGACCCGGCTGTGCACCCGCAGCACGGTCTGGGCCACGCTCAGTTCGTACTCGCGCGGCGAGAGCTCGTAGTTCACGTACGTACCGGGCAGCAGTACCTCGCCGGTGTGCCCGGCCGACAGGTCCACCGCCTCGCTGCCCTTGCGGCCGTTGCGCTCGGCCTCCAGGTAGGCCTCGGCGTGCCGGCGCAGGGCGGCCGAGCTGTTGAGGCTGGCGTCCCAGTCCCGCCGGTTGTAGGTCATGGTCACCACGTCGGTCTGGGCCCGGGCGGTGAACTCCCAGCGGGAGTCGGGGAGGGGGTGGTGGCCGAAGTGGTCGCCGTCGCTGAGCACGCCCAGGCTCGTCTCGTCCCCGTACGCCCCCTGGCCGAACCGCTCGATCCGGCCGTGCGCGATCAGATAGATCTTGTCGACGGGCTCGCCCTCCCGGACGATCACGTCACCCCTGCGGAACTCCTCCTTCACGAACCGGTCCGCGATCGACCGGACCACCTCGTCGTCGGGAAAGTGCCGCAGCATGCCGAGTTCGCGCAACTGCTGGGGAATGACCCGTAGTTCCGAACCGGTCTTGACGAAGCTGATCCGCCCGTCACCGACCGTGTAGCTGACGGTCCGGTTGACCCGGTACGTGCCGCCGCCGGCCTGCACCCACGGCAGGATGCGCAGCAGCCAGCGCGAGCTGATGCCCTGCATCTGCGGGGCGGACTTGGTGGTGGTGGCCAGGTTCCGGGCGGCCTCGGTGCTGAGGCTCTGCCGGGCTGTGGCGGGGACGGAGGTGGCCTCGGAGGTGGCCTCGGAGGTGGGATCGACGGTCATGGCGGGTGCTCCTCTCGGCGGTTCTTCCTGGGGGAGCGGGGCGCGCGAGGACGGAGCGCAATGCTCCCGCGCGCCACGGCGGGCCCGGATTGGCCGCGGGCCGCGCTGCACACATGTCATGGATAGGGGCGGAGCGGGCAGCTCCGGTACACCCTTCGCGGACCCACCCTGTTGAAGCTCCGACCGTGTTGAATCACTGGACGCTTGTACGACGCACCGGGCGGTTTTCATGGCCATGCGCGAACCCAACGGACAGCTCCGCACCCTCCTGACCGAAGCCCGCTGGAGCGGGCAGGACTTCGCCCGCGCCGTCAACGGCGTTGCGGCGGAGACCGGCCTCAGCCTCCGCTACGACCGGACCTCCGTATCCCACTGGCTGGCCGGGACCCGGCCGCCCGCGCACATCGCGGCGCTCGCCGCGGAGGCGCTGACCCGGCGCACCGGGCGGCGGATCAGCGCCGCCGACACCGGGCTCGCCCGGGCCCGCCCGCGAGCGGAGCCGGAGCCTGCGCGGTCTCCTGCCTCGCCCATCCCTCCCGCCCCTGCCACCCCTCTCTCCACGCTCACCACGCTCAGCTCTCTGGCGTCTCTGGGTGAGGTGCCGGTGTACTCCAGCACCTGGCGGCCACCGGGCGGGGAGGGCCCGCCTCCCGGCGAGGCCGCCGGGCCGGAGTCCGGCGAGCGGATCGGCGTACGCCACATCCAGGCGGCGGAAGCGGTCCTGCCGGTGTTCCGCAGTACCGACCTGATGTGCGGCAGCGGGCTGGCCCGGCCCGCCCTCACCCGCTACCTGGCCACCACGGTGGCCCCCTGGCTGCGGGCCGCCGCACCGCCCTCGGTACGGCACCGGCTGCTCGGCTGCACGGCGCGGCTCGCCTACACGGCCGGATTCCTCTGCTTCGACAGCAACCAGCACGGCGTCGCCCAGGCCTACTACCGGGCGGCGCTCCGACTCGGGCAGGAGGCCGGGGACCCGGGCTGCTCGGCACCGGCCCTGCGCGCCATGAGCGTGCAGGCGCACTACCTGGGCCACCGCAGGCAGGCCGTGGAGCTGGCCGAGGCGGCCGCCAGGGACGCGGGCCGGCTGCCGGCGCTGCAGGCCGCGTTCGTGACCGGGCAGCTGGCGGTGGCCGAGGCCGCCTGCGGGGACCGCCGGGCCGCGCTCACCCACCTGGGCACCGCGGGCCGGCTGCTGGAGCGGGCGGCCGGCCAGACCGCGCCGATCGGCGACTACCACCGGGCGGCGCTGGCCCACCAGCAGGCGGAGGCGCTGGCCGCGCTGGGTGACCTGAAGGGGGCGGTCGCCGCCCTGGCCTCCTCGCTGCGGCACCGGCCGGCCGGCGAACGGCGGGCCCGCGCCGTCACCACGGCACGGCTCGCCGAACTCCACCTTGACCGGGGGCACCTGGAACGGGCCTGCGCCACGGCGCACGAGCTGTGGGACCTGGCGCCACAGCTGGACTCGGCGCGGGTCACCGCGGCGGTGCGCCGCCTGCGGGCCCGCCTCCGCGTCCTGCGCACCACCCCGGTGGTCCGCACCCTCCTGGACCGCACCTGACTCCGGTGGACCGCACACCTGACTCCGGTGGACCGCACCTGACTCCGGCCGGACCCGGGGCGGCCCCGGACCGCCCCGGGTCCACACGATTCGCCTGATGGCCCCACCCCTGTCGGACAGTTGGCCTACCTTGGTCCCGTGGACCAGCTGATCACCGAAGACCCGACCCGCATAGGCCCGTACCGCTTGATCGCCCGGCTGGGTGCGGGCGGTATGGGTCTGGTCTACCTGGGCCGTTCCGAGGGCGGACGCACCGTCGCCGTGAAGGTCGTGCAGGCCGAGTACGCCGGCAACACGGACTTCCGCAAGCGCTTCGCCCGTGAAGTGGCGGCTGCTCGGCGGGTGGGCGGGAGCTGGACGGCGGCCGTGCTCGACGCCGACCCCGAGGCCGCCGTTCCCTGGGTGGCCACCCAGTACATCCCGGGGCCCGACCTGCACACCGTGGTCGCCGAGGACTTCGGGCCGCTGCCCGAGCACTCCGTCCACACCCTCGCCAACCGCCTCGCCCTCGCCCTGCAGGCCGTGCACGAGGCGGGCCTGATCCACCGCGACCTCAAGCCGTCCAACGTCCTCGTCACCGTCGACGGCCCCCGCGTCATCGACTTCGGCATCGCACGGGCCATGGACAGCCTGACCGGGGACAGCCTGCTCACCCGCACCGGCACGCTGATCGGCTCCGCCGGCTTCATGTCGCCCGAACAGGTCCGCGGCCTGGAACTCACCCCCGCCAGCGACGTCTTCTGCCTGGGCGCCGTCCTCGTCTACGCGGCCACCGGGCGCCTCCTCTTCGGCGCCGCGGACACCGGCCTGAACGCGCACCTCTTCCGGGTCGCCGAGGAGGAGGCGGACCTGACCGGCGTACCGGAGTCGCTGGTGGGTCTCGTACGCGAATGCCTGGACAAGGACCCGGCCAAGCGGCCCACCCCCCGGCAGGTGGCCGAGCGTACGGCGACGGATCAGGCCGCGGAGTGGCTGCCGGGCGCGGTTCTGGCACAACTGGGCCGCCATGCCGCCCGGTTGCTGGACTACGCCCCGGCAACGCCCGCCCGAGCCTCCGCCGAGGAAAGCCCCGCCGCGCAGCCGGACCCCCGCGTCCCGTCCGCGCGGCCCGAGCCCCGGCCCCAGCTCCCCAAGCAGCCGCTGCCCCCGCCGCCCGCGTACGCCCCGACGGCCCCGGCACAGTTCGGCCCCGCACAGGGGTTCGGACCGCCGCCGGGCCCAACCCCCGGCGCCTGGCCCCAACCCCCGCCCCCGGCCCACCCCGAGGGCGCGGTGACCCCGCACCCCAGGCGCTGGTGGGGACTGGTGGTGATCGCCCTCGCGCAGCTGCTGGTGCTGCTCGACGCGACGACCTTCAACATCGCGGTGGCGTCCCTCCATGCCGACCTCGGCCTGCACGGCGACGACCTGGAGATGATGTACAGGGCGCATGTGCTGGCCTTCAGCGGGCTGTTGCTGCTCGGCGGACACCTCGGTGACCTGGTGGGGCGCAAGGCCATGCTGATCGTCGGCCTGGCCGGGACGGCCCTGGCCGCCACGCTCGCCGGCTCGGCCGGCGACCTCACGGTGCTGATCTGGGCGCGCGCCGCGCAGGGTGCCTCCGCCGCGCTGCTGACCTCGGCCGCGCTGGCACTGGTGGCCGCCGGCTTCACCGATCCGCGGGAACGCGGCAAGGCCTTCGGCGTCTACGCCGCGATCGCCGCCGCCGGTCCGGCCCTCGGCCTGCTCACGGGCGGTTGGCTGCTGGAGTTCCTGAGCTGGCGCGGGGCCCTGTACGTGGCCGTCCCCGTCGCCGTACTCGCCCTCGCCGGCGCGGCCGGCCTGGTGCACGAGAGCCCCCGGGCCCGTACCGGTGCCCGCTTCGACCCGCTCGGCCTGGCCCTCGGCACCGGCGCGTCCCTCGCCCTCGTCCACGCCCTCACCGAGACCGACACGCGAGGCTGGGACGACCCGCTGGTCCTGGCCCTGCTCGTGGTGGGCGTCGTCCTGTTCGCGGTCTTCCTCTGGTGGCACACGAGGACGACGCGCCGGTTCGCCACGCCGGACGACGTCCCGGCCCGCGCGCGCCTCGGCTCCGTCCTCGTCATGCTCCTGGCCGGCGTCGGCGTCGTGGCCTCGTTCCCGACGGTCCCCTTCTTCCTCCAGCAGGTCCTCGGCGACCCCCCGTCCATTGTCGGCGTGAGCATGCTGCCCATGACCTGCGCGATGGTCGTCGGCGCCACCCAGCTCTCAGGCCGCCTGCTGCACCGGGTCGGGCCGCGCATCCTGACCGTGGCGGGCCTGGTGGTCGCGTCCGGCGGGCTGCTGCTCCTGACCGGGCTCGACGTGGACAGCGGATACGCCACCGGGGCCCTGCCGGGCATGGTCCTCCTCGGACTCGGCCTCGGCGTCGCCTTCGTGCCGGTCCTCGCCACCGCGACCGCCGGCGTAGCCCCGCAGCGCTCCGGCGCGACCTCCGCGACCGTCACCGTCGCCCAGCACCTGGGCGGCGCGATCGGCGGGGCGTTGCTCAGCGGCGTCATCGCGGCCTACCTGGACGGTGCGTCGGTGTCGTCCGGGTCGTTCGCCGCAGACCTGCTGGGCAGCTACACCACCACCCTCTGGTGGGCCGCCGGCAGCATGCTGCTCGCGGCCCTGGTCGCCGGTCTGATGATCACGGCCAAGGCGCCCGGGGACAGCGCACCGCCGGCCCGCTGAGCCGGCCGCCGCCGGGTGGGGCGGCGCCGGGAGGGGGACGTACAGGTCGTACACCTGTGCCGGGGTTCAACCCGCCCGGATTTTCAACAGCCCGGGCGGCCCCGCCGGTACCGCCGGGGCCGCCCGCCCCCCAGGGTCGTACCCATGCAGAACGACCTGCTCGCCCGCCTGCAGAGCGGCCCCTCCGGGCCGGGGACCGGGTCGCTCCGGGTCGCGCCCCCGGCGCGGCCGGAGCCGCGGTCCCGGGTGCCCGAGCTGTACTGTCCGCCGCCCCAGCGCGACGACCCCGCCCTCGCGGCCGTGGTCGACGACCGGCTGCTCGAATGGGCCGAGGAGACCGGCCTGTACGAGGGCCGGCTGGACGAGGTCCGGGCGCTCTCCCTCGGCCGGATGTACATGCTCACCTTCGCCCGCGTCGAGGACCCCGACCGGCTCCTCGCCGCGGCGAAGTGCACCCTCGCCCAGTGGGCCACCGACGACTACTACTGCGACGACGAGAGCGCCGGCGCCGTCCCCCTGGAGATCGCCACCCACCTCTCCCTCGCCTTCGCCGCCATCGATCCCGCCCGGCTGCCCGCCCGCTACGCCGCCCGCCACGAAGAGACCCTCCGCGCCGACCCGGTGCTGGTCGCCCTGCGTGCAAGCACCGGCCATCTGACCCGGTACGCCAGCCGGGCCCAGCTCACCCGCTACCGCCAGGAGATGGCCGCCCTGTTCTCCGGCTACACCGCCGAGGCCGGCTGGCGGGTGGCCGGGCGGACCCCGTCGGTGCCCGAATTCCTCGCCGTGCGCCAGGACAACAGCTTCATGCCCTGCCTGGTGATGCTCGACCCGGCCGGCGGCTACGAGCTGCCCGTCGAGGTGTACGCCGACCCCCGGGTCCGCGGCGCCGTGCTGAAGGCGGCCAGCGCCAGCGTCATCGTCAACGACCTCTACTCCATGCACCGGGAGGACGGCGGCGCCGCCGTCAACTACAACCTGCCGGCCCTGATCGAGGCCGAGGAGGGCTGTTCGCGGGAGGAGGCGGTGGGCCGTTCCGCCGAGATCCACGACGAGCTGATGCACGCCTTCGAGGAGGAGGCCGCCCTGCTCTCGGCGGGCGGCTTCCCGCCGCTGGCCCGCTACCTGTCCGACGTATGGGCCTGGCTCGGCGGAAACCTCGAATGGCACCGCACCACCGCCCGCTACCAGCAGGGAGGGACCCCCGCATGACCACCCCGGACACCCCGCCGCCGCAGCAGCAGAGCCTGTCCACCGCGGCCGCCCGCACCCTTGCGACCACCACCAAGTCGGTCCCCCAGATGCAGGGCATCAGCTCCCGCTGGCTGCTGCGCATGCTGCCGTGGACCCCGGTCGGCGCCGGCACCTACCGGGTCAACCGCCGCCTGACCCATGCCGTCGGCCGGGGCCGGGTCTCCTTCGTGCAGAGCGGCGCGGACGACGTCCGGATCCTCGCGCCCACCCTGGTGGAGCTGCCCAGCCTCAAGGGCTTCACCGACCTGTCGGTGCTGGAGGAGCTCGCCGCCCGGTTCACCTCCCGCGAGATCCGGGCCGGCGACACCCTCGTCGAGGCCGGCACCCCCGTCGAGGAGGTGTTCGTCGTCGCCCACGGCCGGCTGGAGAAGCAGGCCCGCGGCCAGTACGGCGGCACCGACACCCTCGGTGTGCTGGCCGACGGGGACCAGCTCGGCGAGGAGTCCCTCGGCCGGAGCGAGCCGCGCTGGGACTACTCCGTCCGGGCGGCCACCGCCGGCACCGTGATGGTGCTGCGCCGGCGCGTCATCCAGGAGGTGCTGGACCGCTCCGCGGAGCTCCGCGCGCATCTGGAGCGGTACGTCGAGAACGGCCGCCGGCCGGTCAACCGGCGCGGCGAGGCCGCCATCGAGCTGGTCTCGGGGCATCAGGGCGAGTGCGAACTCCCCGGCACCTTCGTGGACTACGACCTCAGTCCGCGCGAGTACGAACTGAGCCTCGCCCAGACCGTCCTGCAGGTCCACACCCGGGTCGCCGACCTCTACAACGACCCGATGAACCAGTTCGAGCAGCAACTCCGGCTCACCGTCGAGGCGATGCGCGAACGCGAGGAGTGGGAGCTGGTGAACAACCGGGAGTTCGGGCTGCTCCACAACGCCGACTACGGCCAGCGCATCAACACCTGGTCCGGCCCGCCCACCCCCGACGACCTGGACGACCTGATCACCATGCGCCGCGGTACGAAGCTGCTGCTGGCCCACCCCAAGGCCATCGCCGCGTTCTTCCGGGAGTGCAACAGGCGCGGCATCACCCCTGCAACCACCGAGGTGCAGGGCAAGACCGTGCCGTCCTGGCGCGGCATTCCGCTGCTGCCCTGCGGCAAGATCCCGGTGGTCGACGGCCACACCAGCTCCATCCTCGCCCTGCGCACCGGCGAGGAGCAGGAGGGGGTGATCGGCCTGCGCCCGGCCGCCATCCCGGAGGAGTACGAACCCGGCCTGAACGTCCGCTACATGGGCATCGACCAGAAGTCCGTCATGTCCTACCTGGTCAGCGCCTACTACTCGGCGGCCGTCCTCGTCCCCGACGCCCTGGGCGTCCTGGAGAACGTGAACATCGCGGCCGCCCGCAGCTGATGCGGGCAGGGCCCGGTTAGCCGTGGCAAAGGGACCGGCGTAGTTCCCGTGGTGCGTGTGACGTACGTGCCAGGGCCGCAGAACCTGGGAACGGTTGTCCGCAGGACGGGAATCCGCTCTACTGCTGTCCAGCCCCACACGCGGGCATATTCCAGGGAGGGGCCGGAGAATGAGCGGGCATCGGCGGCAGAGACCGTTAACGCATCGGCGCCGCGCGGGCTTCCGCGCTCGCCGGCCGGTGCTGTCCTTCCTGGTCACGGCCTGCCTGCTGGTGGGTGCGTGCGTCGCGGCCGGCATCGTCTGGGACCCCTTCGCGGCCGGCGCCGGGCCGGCCGGCTCCGCCTCCGGAGCACGCACACCCCAGCCCCAGCCGCCCGGCGACAGCACCTCGCCCGGAAGCCCCGCTCCCGGCACCGCCGCCGCTCCCGCAGCGAGCGGCGGCGTTCCGGCAAAGGGCAAACCCGGCGGCGGCGGGAGCACCGCAGACCCGGGGAAGGGGACCGGCGACGGCGACGCGGCCACGCGCCGGCCGGCCGGCGCCCTGCCCTTCGACATGCCCTCCACCGCCACCCTGCGGTCCGCCAAGAAGCTGGTGTTCGCCCACTACTTCACCCCGTACCCGCTCTCGCTCGACAACGCGAGCGCGGACGCGGACTACTACACCCGCAACTACCTGGACCCGGACGGCGAGAGCGGCAAGCACGGCGCGTACGGCGGACTGCTGCGCGACCGCCCGCTGCCCGTGCCGCCCAAGGACGGCAACTGGGAGCTCGCCAACCTCCAGCAGGAGGTCCGCACCGCCCGCGCGGCCGGCCTGGACGGGTTCACCCTCGACCTGCTGTCCCTCTCCGGGAAGAACTGGGAGCGGTCCAACCTCCTGATGCAGGCCGCCCACTCGGTGGACCCCGGCTTCCGGATCATGCTGATGCCGGACATGACCTCACTGAAGACGGACGACCCGGCGGTGCTCGCCGACACCCTCGCCCGGATCGGCAAGGCTCCCGCCGCGCACCGGCTCGCCGACGGCCGGCTCGTCGTCTCCCCCTTCAAGGCGGAGGCCAAGAGCGTGGCCTGGTGGACGCAGGTGCTGGACCTGCTGAAGTCCCGGCACGGCATCCGCACCGCGTTCGTGCCGCTGTTCCTCGACTTCGGCGCGCACAACGGATCGTTCGCCCCGATCAGCTACGGCTTCTCCGAGTGGGGCAGCCGCAGCTACACCGGCCAGGAGAGCTCCACCCGGGACGTCCGGCGCGCCCACGCCGCCGGAAAGATCTGGATGCAGCCGGTGTCCGTCCAGGACGCCCGCCCCAACCAGGGCATCTACGACGAGGCCGGCAACACCGCGACCCTGCGCGCCACCTGGACCCGCGCCATCGAGGACGGCGCGGACTGGGTGCAGCTCACCACCTGGAACGACTACTCGGAGGGAAGCCAGTTCGCCCCCTCCCTGCACAACGGGCACACCTACCTGGACCTGAGCTCCTACTACCTGACCCGGTTCAAGACCGGCGCCTGGCCGAAGATCGTCCGGGACACCCTCTACCTCACCTCCCGCACCCAGTTCGCCTCCACCGACCCGACCGGCGACCAGTCGCTCGTCATGTCGCTGCGCCGGGGCAGCGCCGCCCCCCGGGACACGGTGGAGGTGCTCAGCTTCCTCACGGCCCCGGCGACCGTCCGTACCACCGTCGGCTCGGTCGAGGGCCGGCACGACGCACCGGCCGGCGTCCACGCCAAGCTGCTGCCGCTGCGTACCGGGACGAGCGCGGCGGAGGTCGTGCGCGGGGGGAGGACCGGCGCGGAGGTGGAGCTCCCGTATCCGGTGGACCGCTCGGTGGAGGTCCAGGACCTCCAGTACTACGGCGCCACCAGCGCCCGGGACGTCCCGACCTGCTGCTGACGCCGACGCCGACGCCGACGCCGCTGCGCGGGGCCTATTCCCTCCCCGTCCCTTCCCGTAACTGGGGCTCCGCCCCAGACCCCGCGCCTCAAACGCCGGCGGGGCTGGGATTGCTGCGCAATCCAGCCCGCGCGGCGTTTGAGCGCACGGGCGCGGAGCGCCGGATCGGGGTCTGGGGGCGGAGCCCCAGTTCGGGAAGGGGCGGGGAGGGGGAAGAAGCCCCGCAGGGCCACCGCCCGCACGCGCACCCGCCGTCCCCACCCCCGGAGGCATCGCACCTTGACCACCGTCCCCACCGTCACCGAATTCCCCGGCGGCCCCAGCCTCTTCCGCCTCACCCCCCACGTCGCCCACCTCAACCACGGCTCCTTCGGCGCGGTGCCCCTCCCCGTGCAGCACGTCCAGGCCGCCCTGCTCGAAGAGGCCCACACCGACCCGGACGCCTTCTTCCTCGCCGCCCCCGACCGGATCGCCGCCGCCCGCGCCAGGATCGCGGCCCACCTCGGGGCCGATCCGGACGGCCTCGCCTTCGTCTCCAACGCCACGGAGGCCGCCAACATCGCCCTGGACGCCGTGCCCCTCGCCGACGGGGACGAGATCCTGGTCACCGACCACGGCTACGGCACCGTCGTCGCCGCCGCGGCCCGCCGCGCCACCGTGACCACCGTGGCCCTCGACCCCCTGCTCCCCGACGAGGACGCCGTCCGCGAGACCGTCCTCGCCGCTCTCACCCCCCGTACCAAGGTCGCCCTCCTCGACCACATCAGCTCGCCCACCGCCCGGATCATCGCCGCGCCCCGGCTCCTCGCAGAGCTCGCCGACCGGGGCGTCACCACCGTCGTCGACGGCGCCCACGTGCCCGGCATGCTGGCCGACCCGCTCGCCGGCCGGGCCGACTTCTGGTTCGGGAACCTCCACAAATGGGGCTACGCCCCCGCCGGCAGTGCCGTGCTCGCCGTCGCCCCGGCCCATCGCGCCCGGATCCGGTCCCTGGTGCCCTCCTGGGAGGACCACCACGGCTTCCCGCGCTCCGTCGAGTACCGCGCGACCGCCGACTACACGGGCTGGCTCGCCGCCCCCGAGGGCCTGGACCTGCTCGCCCGCCTCGACGCCGCCAAGGTGCGCGCCCACAACGCCGCCCTCGCCGCCCACGGCAGCGCCCTGCTCGCGGAGATCCCCGGGCTCCGCCCGCTCCCGCACACCGAGGGGCTGGCCATGCAGGCCCTGCGGCTGCCGCCGGGGGTCGCCGAGACCCAGGAGGCGGCCCGTGCGCTCCGTGAGGAGATCGCCGCCCGCCACCGCATCCGGGTGCTGATCTGGCCCTGGCCGGGCGGCGGCGGCATCCGCGTCTGCGGCCAGATCTACAACCGCCCGGAGGAGTACGCGCAACTGGCCGCGGTACTGCCCCAGTTGCTGGCCTGACCCCGGGGTGATCGGGCAGGCTGTGACCATGAAGAGCAGACGATCGGACGTACTCGCCGAGGCCGGGCCCGCCCGGCGGTTCAACGGGCCCGCGACCGGCGACGAGCGGCTCATGCTCGCCGGCTTCCTCGCCGACCAGCGCCGGACCCTGGAGCTGAAGTGTGCCGGCCTGGAAGCGGAGTTGGCGCGTAGGTCCGTAGAGCCCTCCACGCTCTCCCTGCTCGGCCTGGTCCGGCACCTCGCCGATGTGGAGCGCCGCTGGTTCCGCCAGGTCCTCGCCGGACAGGACGCCCCGCCCCGCTTCTCCTCGGAGACCGACCCCGACCGGGACTTCGACGGCGCGGTGTCCGACCCCGAGGCCGTGGCGGAGGCGTGGGAGGCCTGGCGCACCGAGGCGGCCTTCGCCGACCGCTTCGCCGTCGAGGCGCCGCACCTCGACGTCGAGGGCAAGGACGCCTGGCGCGGCACGGTGTCCCTGCGCTGGGTGCTCATCCACATGGTCGAGGAGTACGCCCGGCACAACGGCCACGCCGACCTGCTCCGCGAGCGGATCGACGGGGCGCGCGGCGTCTAGGGAGTCTCTTTCCGCCCCGCGGCGGCCATGTGATGATCTTGAGATCCACATCGATCGCTGCTGTCCACAGATCAACGGAAGGTCGTCCGTGCGCAAGCTCGTGTACTACATCGCGTCCACCCTCGACGGTTTCATCGCGGGACCGGACGGTGCCGACCCCACCGGCCCGGACGGGTTCTGGTCGATCCCCGAGGACTACATCGGGCACATCATCACCGAGTACCCGGAAACCCTGCCGGCCCCGGCCCGTGCCGCGCTGTCCGTCACGGCCGAGGGCACGCACTTCGACACCGTCGTCGAAGGGCGGCGGACCTACGAGATCGGCCTCAAGGCGGGCCTGGCCAACGCCTACCCGCACCTGCGGCACCTGGTCTTCTCCCGGACGCTGACCGAGAGCCCGGACCCGGGCGTGGAACTGGTCGCCGACGACCCGGTGGAGACGGTGCGGCAGTTGAAGCAGGAGGACGGCAAGGACATCTGGCTGGTCGGCGGAGCCGAACTGGCCGGTGCGCTGTACTCCGAGATCGACACGATGGTCGTCAAGCTGAGCCCGATGACCATCGGCACCGGAATACCGCTCTTCTCCCACAAGGCCGCCTTCGACCCGTGCGGCTGGGACCTCACGGACCACACCGTCCTGAAGTCCGGGGCGGCCTTCCTCACCTACGCGCGCAGCACCCCCACCGCGTAACGGCGGCCGGGCCGACGGGCGGGCGGGCCGGCTGGAGCCGGGCGGGCCGGCTGAGCCGGGCGGGCCGGCTGAGCCGGGCGGCTTGCGGCCCGCCCGGCGGCCCGCCCGGCTCAGTCGCGGCGCAGCAGGTAGGTGTCCATGATCCAGCCCTTCCGGGCCCGCGCCTCGGTCCGCAGCTCCTCGATCCGCCCGGACACCTCCGCCAGCTTCCCCTGGACCAGGATCTCGTCGGCCGTGCCGACGTACGCACCCCAGTAGATGTACAGGTCCTGGTCGAGGTGGCGGGTGAAGGCGTGCCGCGCGTCCAGCATCACGACCACGTCGTCCACGTCCGCCGGCCACCCCTCGGCCAGCCGCCGGCCGGTGGTGATCTGGACCGGGCGGCCCACCCGGTTGAGGTTCGTCCGGTGCTTGGCCAGCAGGGCGGACACGCTGCTGATGCCCGGCACCACCGTGTACTCGAACTCGACCGCGCCCCGGTCCCGCACCTCCTCCAGGATCGCGAGGGTGGAGTCGTACAGGGACGGATCGCCCCACACCAGGAACGCCCCGGTCTCGCCATCTGCGAGGTCCTCGTCGATGAACCGCTCGAAGATCCCGGCCCGCGCGCTGCGCCAGCCGTCCACGGTGGGCGCGTACTCGGCCGGGGTGCGGTCGCGGTCCGGGTCCCGGCCCTCCACCAGCCGGTGGCCGGGCCGGGCGTGCTCTTCGAGCATGGCCCGCCGCAGTCCGGTCAGATCCGCCTTCTCCTCCCCCTTCTCCAGGATGAGGAACGCGTCCGCCGCGCCGATCGCCTTGACCGCCTGGAGGGTGAGGTGGTCCGGGTCGCCCGCGCCTATACCGATCACTGAGAACTTCTTCACCCGGCTATTCTGCCGGTCATGCGCGTCGCCCTGTTCGTCACCTGCGTCAACGACGCGCTGTACCCGGCCACCGGCATCGCCGTGGTCCGGCTGCTGGAGCGGCTCGGGGTCGAGGTCGACTTCCCGGCCGGGCAGAGCTGCTGCGGCCAGCCCCAGTACAACACCGGCTACCGGCACGAGGCCGAGCCGCTGGTCCGCCGTACCGCGGAGTCCTTCGCCGGGTACACGCACGTGGTCACCCCGTCCGGGTCCTGCGCCGCCATGATCCGCGAGCACTATCCGCGGATCGGCGCCAAGGCGGCGGCCGAGGGGCGCGGCGGCACGCTCACCGCGCTCGCGACAGACCTGGCGCCCCGCGTGTACGAACTGACGGAGTTCCTCGTCGACGTCCTGGGCGTCACCGACGTCGGCGCGTACTTCCCGCACACGGTCACCTACCACCCGTCCTGCCACGGCCTGCGCGGACTGGGCCTCGGCGACCGGCCGCGCAGGCTGCTGGCCGCCGTCAAGGGGCTGGAGCTGGTCGAGCTGCCCGGCGCCGAGGAGTGCTGCGGATTCGGCGGCACCTTCGCCGTCAAGAACCCGGACGTGTCCGCCGCCATGGCCGCCGACAAACTCCGCAGCGCCGCCACCACCGGCGCCTCCGTGCTGTGCGGGGCGGACAACTCCTGCCTCGCCCACCTGGAGGGCACCCTGCGCCGGCAGGGCTCGCCGCTGCGCGCCCTGCACCTGGCCGAGATCCTGGCCGCCACCGAGGAGGAGCCGCTGCCGTGACCGGAACCGGAACCTTCCTCGGCATGCCCGCCCTCCCCGCCGCCGCCCCGGCCGCCTTCCCGGCCTTTCCCGCCGCCGCCCGGGAGGCCGTACGGGACGCCACCCTGCGCGCCAACCTGCGGCACGCCACCCACACCATCCGGGACAAGCGGGCCCGGGCCGTCGCCGAACTCGCCGACTGGGACCGGCTGCGCGCCGCCGGCCGGGCCGTGAAGGACCACACCCTCCGCCACCTGGACCGCTACCTGCTGCAGCTGGAGGCGGCCGTCACGGAGGCGGGCGGCACCGTCCACTGGGCGGCCGACGCCGCCGAGGCGAACCGCATCGTCACCGGCCTGGTCCTGGCCACCGGCGAGCGGGAGGTGGTCAAGGTCAAGTCGATGGCCACCCAGGAGACCGGCCTCAACGAGGCGCTGGAGGCGGCCGGCATCGCCGCGTACGAGACCGACCTCGCCGAACTCATCGTGCAGCTCGGCCACGACCGGCCCTCGCACATCCTGGTCCCCGCCATCCACCGCAACCGGGGCGAGATCCGCGACATCTTCGCCCGCGAGATGGGGGCGTGGGGACGCCCCGCTCCGGACGGGCTCGACGACACCCCGGCCGCGCTCGCCGAGGCCGCCCGGCTGCACCTGCGGGAGAAGTTCCTGCGCGCCAAGGTCGCCGTCTCCGGCGCCAACTTCATGGTGGCGGAGACCGGAACCATGGTCGTGCTCGAATCGGAGGGCAACGGCCGCATGTGCCTCACCCTCCCGGAGACCCTGATCTCCGTCGTCGGCATCGAGAAGGTCATCCCCACCTTCCGCGACCTGGAGATCTTCCTCCAGACCCTGCCGCGCTCCTCCACCGCCGAGCGGATGAACCCGTACACCACCATGTGGACCGGCACCGCCGACGGCGACGGGCCCGGCGCCTTCCACCTGGTCCTGCTCGACAACGGCCGCACGGACACCCTCGCCGACGAGACCGGGCGGCAGGCCCTGCGCTGCATCCGCTGCTCCGCCTGCCTCAACGTCTGCCCGGTCTACGAACGGGCGGGCGGCCACGCCTACGGATCCGTCTACCCGGGGCCGATCGGGGCCATCCTCAGCCCCCAACTCCGCGGTACGGCAGGCGAGATCGACGCCTCACTGCCCTACGCCTCCACCCTGTGCGGGGCCTGCTACGAGGTCTGCCCCGTCGCCATCGACATCCCCGAGGTCCTCGTCCACCTGCGCGAACGGGTGGTCCAGGGCGGACCGGTGACCCGGGAGGGCATCCGCGTCCGGATCCGTCCCGCTCGCGGGCACACGGCCGAACGCGCCGCGATGCGCGCCGCCCGCCTGCTCCTCGACCACCCGGGTGCGCTGCGCGCCGCCGAACGGATCCTGTCCCGTACGCGCCGCCTGCGGCCGCACCGGCTGCCCGGCGGGCCCGGCCGGGCCTGGACCGACACCCGTGAACTTCCCGAAGTCCCGGCCGAGTCCTTCCGCGACTGGTGGGCCCGCGAACGGGCCGGCGAACGGGCCGGCGTACGGATGGACGCACGGACCGGCGACCCGACCGGCGGACGGGGAGACACCCGATGAGCAGCAAGGACCGCATCCTGGCCCGGATCCGCCGGGCGGTACCCCAGCCGGGGCCGGAGACCGGCATCCCCCGCGACTACCTGGCCGTGCACGGCACCCGCACCCCGGCCGAGTCGGCGGACCTGCTCGCCGCCCACCTGGCCGAGTACCGGGCCCGGGTCCACCGCACGGACCGGGGCGGGCTCCCGACCCTGGTGGCCCGGCTGCTGGCGGAACGGGACGCACGGACCGTGCTCGTACCGCCCGCCCTGCCGGCCTGGTGGACGGCCGGCGTGGACGTCGCCTGGCTGCCCGACCGGGCGGAATCCACCGCCGCCGAACTCGACCGGGCGGACAGCGTGCTCACCGGCTGCGCCCTGGCCGTCGCCGAAACCGGGACGATCGTCCTGGACGGCGGCCCCTACCAGGGACGGCGCCGCATCACCCTGATCCCCGACCACCACATCTGCGTCGTGCGGGTACCCGGCCAGGTGGTGGACTCGATCCCGCAGGCCCTGCCGCTCCTCGACCCCACCCGCCCGCTGACCTGGATCTCCGGACCCTCCGCCACCAGCGACATCGAACTCGACCGGGTCGAGGGCGTCCACGGCCCCCGCACCCTGGACGTGGTCCTCCTCCACGCACAATAGGGGCATGCCCTCACACATCGCCCTCACCGCCCTGGTCGTGAACGACTACGACGAGGCCATCGACTTCTACACGCGCGCCCTCGGCTTCGACCTGGCCGAGGACACCCCGCGCCCGGACGGTTCCCGCTGGGTCGTGGTCCGCCCGCCCGGCGCCACCGGAACGGCCGCCGCCCTGCTCCTGGCCCGCGCCAAGGACGAGGCCCAGCGCGCCCGGGTCGGCGACCAGACCGGCGGCCGGGTCGGCTTCTTCCTCTACACGGACGACTTCGCGCGCGACCACGCCCGGATGACGGCGGAGGGCGTCACCTTCCTCGAAGAGCCGCGGCACGAACCGTACGGCTCGGTGGCCGTCTTCACCGACCTATACGGCAACCGCTGGGACCTGCTCCAGCCCGCGACCGCGGCCCAGCAGAGCGGCGGCGGCACGGTGTAGGGCGGGAGCGGCCGGTCGGCTCAGCCCGGCGCGCCCGATCCCGGCAGGATGATCGTGACCCCGCGGCCCGCGGCCGTGCCCATCGAGGCGAGGGCCGCCGGGGCCGCGTCCAGCGGGATCGTCGAGGTGACCAGCAGGTCCGGCCGCAGTGTCCCGGCCCGCACCAGCTCCATCATCGGCGGGTAGGCGTGCGCCGCCATGCCGTGGCTCCCGAGGATCTCCAGCTCCCAGCCGATCACCTTCTCCATCGGCAGCACCGCCCCGCCGGCCGCCGGCGGCAGCAGCCCCACCTGGACGTGCCGTCCCCGCCGGCGCAGTCCGGCGACGGAAGCCGCGGCCGTGCCCGGCGAGCCCAGGGCGTCGAGCGAGAGGTGCGCGCCCCCGCCGGTCAACTCCCGTACCGCCGCCGCGGTGTCACCGGCCGAGGAGGCGTCCACACAGTGCGCGGCGCCGAACTTCCGTGCCAGGTCCAGTGCGGCCGGTGCCGTGTCGACGGCGACCACCCGTGCGCCGGCCGCCGCCGCGATCATCACGGCGGACAGTCCCACCCCGCCGCAGCCGTGCACCGCCACCCACTCGCCCGCGGCCACCCGCCCCTGGGCGACCACCGCCCGGAAGGCCGTCGCGAACCGGCAGCCGAGCCCGGCGGCCGTCGCGTAGGACAGTTCCCCGGGCACGGCCACCAGGTTCACATCGGCGTGGTCCAGCGCCACGTACTCGGCGAAGGACCCCCAGTGCGTGAAACCCGGCTGCGTCTGCCGGGCGCACACCTGGTGGTCGCCGGCCGCGCAGTCGACGCAGCTGCCGCAGGCGCAGATGAACGGCGCCGTCACCCGGTCCCCGACCCGCCAGTTGGCGACCCCGGGCCCCACCGCCTCGACCACCCCGGCGAGTTCGTGCCCGGGAACGTGCGGCAGCACGATGTCCGGGTCGTGCCCCATCCACCCGTGCCAGTCGCTGCGGCACAGTCCGGTGGCCTCCACCCGCACCACCACCCCGGCCGCCGGTGGCGCGGGATCGGCGACCTCCCGGACCTCGGCCTGCTCCCCGTACCGCTCGAACACCACAGCGCGCATGGAACCCGCCCTCCGCTCGACTGCCCCGCACGCTACCCGGCCGCGTCCGGCGCGGGCCCCGACGGGAGGCCCAGGGGTGTCTTGCCGACCAGGGCAGGACACCCCTAGGGCGCGCCCAGCAGCCGGGGCGACTCGGCCGCGGCGTCGATCCGCTCGCCGGCCGCCACCCGGTCGGCCAGCTCCCCGGCCCACCGGACCAGCCCGGGCACATCGATCCCGTACGAACCGCCCAGGCCCTCGATGCCGGCGGCCCCGCGGCGCAACAGCCGGGACCCGCCCACCGTGTTGCCGCGCGCCGCGTGCGTGAGCCCGACCGCCAGCTGGGCCAGCCCCCGCCACAGCGCCGCCTGCGCCTGCGGACCCGACTTCCAGGCGTCCTCGAACACTTCGTGCGCATGGAACGGCATCCCGGCGTCCAGCAGTCGCTGCGCCTCCCGCACGGTCTCCGCCGGCTCCCGCACCACCCCCTCGGGCTGCCGCTCGACCCCGGCCTCGCCGTAGGGCAGCGGGCGCCCCAATCCGTCCCTCGGCCGCGCACTCCGCGCGCGCCCTTCCGCATCCCGATCCCGTCCGTTCACAGCCCCATCCTGCCCCTCGCGATCACCGGTGCGTGCGCACCCCTCGGCGTGGGGTAATGTTCTTCATGCACCGCCACCCGGGGTAACCCCCAGGTGACAGGAGCATCGGGACGTGGCGCAGCTTGGTAGCGCACTTGACTGGGGGTCAAGGGGTCGCAGGTTCAAATCCTGTCGTCCCGACTCGAAAGAGTCGCAGATCAGGGGCCGTTTCAGAGAAATCTGAAACGGCCCCTTGATCGTTCTTGGGGACCATTTGGGGACCACCAGCCTTGGCCGTCAGCGGGCGATGACGATCGGGCCCGGCGATCTTCCGTGGAACATGCACCTGGACGCCGGCGTCGGCGAACCACGCGTCTCGGCATGCGTAGGCCCAGGGGGCCCCGCCGGCCGTTCGCGTACCGCGATAACCGCTGAGTTATCGATCAACGCATCAAGTCGGCGTTGATCACGCGGTGGCGCTGGAGGAGGCTTTTTCGTGCCAGGGGCGGTTCACCCCGGTCCATCGGCTTCTCTGTTCCCGCTGGTCGGTACGAGCTCCGCGGGCGGGCTCGCGCCGGCCGCCGCCGGCTGACCCGCCCCCGAGCGCCCGGCGCCGACCGGAACCGGCCGACTCCACTCCTGATACACGAAAGGCCCGCCCGCATGTCACGAGAGTTCACGATCGCGGCGGTCGACACCCGCCTGCTCGGTGTCGACTCCCTCGGCGACGGACCCCCGCTGCTCTTCCTGAACGGAGGTTTCTCGACGTGGCAGCAGTGGGACAAGGTCATCCATCGCCTCGGTGGCAGGTACCGCACCGTCAGGTTCGACGGTCGGACGAGCGGCGGATCGGGTGCTCGTGCCGACTACTCGGTGCGTGGCGCGATCGACGACGTGGACCGGGTGATCGAGACGACGGTGCTCCAGCGGCCGGTCCTGGTCGGCTGGTCCCACGGTGCGACGATCGCGGTGTGTTACGCGGCTGAGTTCCCGGAGCTCGTCGGCGGTTTGGTTCTCGTCGACGGGGCCTACCCGGTCTCGCTGTTCGACGAGGCCGGCAAGGACCGTGTGCGTGAGGGGTTCCGACGATTCGGCTGGATCGGGCGCGTCGCGCCCTTCCTCGGTGGGGCAGTCCGGATGTCCCCCCGGCAGAGGGCGGAGGTCGTCATTGCGACAGACGAGGTCAATGGCGGACTCTCACCCGACTTCGCGGCCTTGCGCTGTCCGACCGTGTTCATCGTCGGGTGCGGACGGCATCCCGGCGAGTCGCAAGAGCTGAGGGGCAGGGTGTGGGCTGCCGCCACGCACGCCGCGGCGAACAATGACCAGGTGACAGTGTTCGCCACCACGTCCAGCCCTCCTGCGCAGATCCTCGCCCGGGACCCCGCCCTCGTGGCCGCCGCCATCGACGAGGTCGCCCAACGGTCGACGAGCCCCACCCGTGTGTGACGAGCCCGCCCGCTTGTCCGGCTGCTGCTGAGGGCGCGACGCGGGATCAGAACCGGAACGCGCCGAGTTCGCGGACCGTGTCGGCGAGAGCGCGGATCGGCCCGTTCTCGGCCTCGGTCCGCCAGACCAGGGCGTAGGACAGGGCCGCCAGGTCGGGGACGGGTATCCAGCGGATGTTCGGCATGCCCCAGTGTCGGGTGACGTGGCTGGGGAAGCCGTGGATGCTCTCGCCCATGCCGACCTCGTTGATCAGGTCCTCCGCGTTGATCGTGGGTCGGCCGCGCTCGATCATCCGGCCCCGGGGCGTGTTGAACGGCATGTAGCCGTCCTCCCAGTAGTGCGGGATGTCGGGTGGCATGGCGTGCCGGAAGTCGGCGAGCATCTCCAGTCGCACCGACGTCAGCTGGGCCAGCTCGTGGTCGGCGGCCACGGCAAGGATCCGCGGGTCCGTCATCAAGACCGGGCCCACGGTGAAGTCCCGCTCCTCCACGGGAAGCCAGCCGACCAGGACGTCCAGGTCGCCGTTGCGGAGCCGACCGAACGGATCGAGGTACCCCAGCTGGCGGATCTCCAGCTCCCACTGCGGGTACCGCGAGCGGAATTCCTTCCAGTAGCAGTGCAGGTCGACGAGGTTGAACGGCATCATGCCGATGCGGAGCCGACCTGTGACCCCGCGGGCGGCGAGCCGGGCCCGTTCGAGGGACTCGTGCAGGCCCGCGTAGACCGGCTGCAGGTCGTCGCGCAGCTGGCGGCCGACCTCGGTCAGGCGTACGGAGCGACTGGTGCGCTCGAACAGCGCTGCGCCGATGCGCCGCTCCTGCTTCCTGACGGCCTGGCTGACCCGGGCCTGGGAGACCCGGAGCCGCTCGGCGGTTCGGCCGAAATGCAACTCCTCGGCCAGCAGCAGAAAGATTTCGATGTCCCGCAGCTCCATCTCGCCCCCGCGTCTTCTCCCGACGCCCCTGCGGTCGCCGAGCGGCCGAAGTATATGTTGATCATTCAGGCGGAACCGTGCTCGGGAGGTCCGGAGCCGTTCGGCTGTCCCGACCGGCTCCTCCGCTCGAATCCGAAGTACCCGAAAGGATCAGACTCATGACGGCTCAGCAGATGTCCGATGCCGAACTCGCCGGACAACCCGCTGCCTACTGGACCGGTGTCGCCTACGAGGCGCTGATCGCGTTCACCCGGGCGCGGCAGCTCGAGAAGGGCTACACGCAGCCACAGTTCTGGCTGCTGCGCAACCTGTCGGCGAACGACATCTCGCCCGACGGAGAGGGGATGACCCTGCCCGAACTGCGGAAGGCCATGAGCCTCTACATCCGGCCCGAGGACGACCTGGCGGCAGAGTCCGCGGTGCTGGTCGAGCGCGGTTGGCTGAGACGGGACGACAAGGACCGGCTGTGGATCACCGAAGAGGGGGAACAGGCCCGGACCGACCTGGCACGCAATGCCCCCTCGATCCGCGCCGCCCTCCACGAGGGCATCGATGACGCGGACTACATCACCGCGTTGAAGGTCCTCCAGCGGCTGATCCGAAACGCAGGCGGGACGATGCCCTGACAGGCCGACAAAAGAGTTGCAGGTCAGGGGCCGTTTCAGGGCAATCCGAAACGGCCCCTTGATCATTTCTGGGGACCGGCTGCGTCCATCCGCTCCTGCATGTGGGCGAAGAACTCCTCCGGCGGTGTCACCCCGGCCGTCACCCGGATGAACTCGTCCCGCGCCGCGGGGCTCTGGGACACCGCCATGAGCAGCTCCTGCATCTCAGGGGGCGGCGGTTCCATGGTCGCGAATTCGGCTGTGAACTCGTACATGCTCCTGACCTGCGCGTCCCTCGCCTCCTGGGACTCCTGCATGGCTTCTTCGAAGGGCCGGCGCCCGGAGAGTACGTCGTCGAGTGCCCGCGTGCAGCGCTCCGCGTCCCGGAAGGCGTCCTGGATGCCCTGAGCGGTGATGGGGTCCTTGAGGTAGCCTGCGTCGCCCACCAGGACCCAGCCCGGGCCGTAGGGGTTGCGGAAGTAGTTGGGGATGGACGTGCCCACGAACCGCTCGGCCCGGGTGGCCGTCGAGACCCGTTCGGCGAAGGCCGGCGCCCGGGCCAGGGTGGCGTGGTAGTTGCCTTCGACATCGTCCCGGTTGGCTTCGAAGTCGCGCATGGGCCAGCCGCAGATGACCATCGTCAGGTCGTCGTTGGTCGGCCAGGCGGCGAAGGCGCGGTCCCCGCGGTCGTACGCCTCGAACGTCCCCTGCATGGGCAGCCCGGCCCAGTAGGTGTAGTAGTAGGCGTTGATCTTCGGCTTCTCCGCGTAGCCGACGGCACCGGTCGCCTTGGCGACCGACGAGTGGAGGCCGTCCGCCCCGATGACGATCCGGGCGTGGGCGGTGACGGACCCGCCGTCCTTGGAATGGCCCTTGACGCCGGTGACCGTGTCTCCGTCGAACAGGATCTCCCCGACGGTGAACCCCTCCCGCACCTCCGCGCCGGCCTCGGCGGCGGCGTCGACGAGGATCTTGTCGAGGACGGTCCGGCGCGGTGCGTACGAGACGTCGAAGCCCTCTCCGGCGGGGGAGCCGGCGATGCTGAAGGGGCCGAGGTCGAACACGTACGTGTCGATGGCGGGACATCCGGTCCCGGTCACCCGCTCCAGCAGGTCCCAGCGGTCCAGCGCGGCCAGCCCGGGCGGATGGATCAGGTGGGTGGAGATGGTGTCGCTGGGGAACGTCGCCCGGTCGACCAGGAGGACCCGGTACCCGAGGCGGGCAAGGAGCATCGCCGTCGGTGATCCCGCGCAGCGCGCGCCTACGACGATCACGTCGTAATCGGTGCCGACCGAGCCTGCCGTGCTGGTCATGGCCTCACCTGCCCATTGGCGCGCCGACGGCGGCCTACGGTGCCGTGCCGTACGAGCCCCGCGCGGGCTCCCTTCAACGCTAGACCGGGAAGGGCGCTCCGGCACGGTGGGCGGGCCGGGCCGCCGTACCCGGCTCCGCCCCTCGGGCCGGCCGTCTCGCGGCCCTCATCGGCGCCCCGGTCCACCTCGCCCATGCGGGAGGGGCCGTTCCGGAGGGATCCGAAACGGCCCCTTGATCATTTCGGGGGACCGGCTGCAGGGTCGTGAGCGAGCCATGCCCGGCGATCTTGCGCAGGACGTGCACGGTGGGTTCAGACGCGGCCGCCGGTGAGCCTGGAGATCGGTCCGCGCCGGCGCCGGCCTGCGCGGTGGCCCAGGGTGTAGACGGTGGTCAGGAGGGCGGCTCCGGCGGTGGCGGCGCCGGCCGTGAGGGCCTTGCGGGCCCGTACGGCGGTCCAGATCAATCCGGCTCGGCCGACGGTGCCCCGGACGGCCTTCGCGGCGGCCGCGGTCTTCTCCGCCAGCGGGGCGGGGAGAGCGGTGACGGTGCCTGCGGTGTCGTCCGCCGTCTTGGAAGCCGCCTTCGCTCCGTCGCGGGCCGCGCTCGCGGCCCGGGAGCGGGACTGGGTTCCGTTGGAGGAACTCCGCGATGCCGAGCGGTTGTTGGTGCGCTTCTCCGATTCAGTCATGTCTCGCGTGTGACCGGAACTCCGTGCGATAAACCCCTCGGGTTCACAGAAGCTTTCCCAGGGGGCCGAGGTCGATGTTGAGGTCTTCCGGCCGGAGTCCGAACCGGCTGCGGAGGAGCTCCATGCGGTCTTCCAGGAGCATCAGGGTCAGGCCGAGGCGCTCTTCCTGCTCCTCGGTCAGTCCGCCGGCCTCGACCCGGCGAAGTGCTTGGCGCTCCATGAGCTGCCGCAGGAGTTCGATGACGGTCAGGACGAGGCAGGCGAGGTCGCGTTCGACGGTGTCGGGGTCGAGGTCGATTCTCTGCGGGCGGCTCATACGGTTCCCTGCTTCCAGGGTGGGGGGACGGTGTCGTTCACGGAGCTGATCAGGGCTTTGAGGTCGATTCGTACGAGGTCGATGTCGGCGATCCGCAAGGTGATGTCACCGGCGAGTACCACCCCGCCCGCCAGCAGGCGGTCGAGGAGGTCGACGAGGGCGACGTCCTGGTCCGCGATCACGAGGACTGGGCCGGCGCGGCGGTGGTGTGGGTGAAGGAGTAGGGCACCCAGGGGCCGGTGACCTGCACCCTGACCCCTGCCGGCAGGTCGTCGGCCGCCGGGACGCTGTCGAGGAAGGCCTGCCGGTTCGCGGTGGGAACGAGGTAGGCGGCGTTGAGGACGTTCTGTCCCGGTGCCCGGGACAGTTGTTGCTGTTGGGGTGGGTGGAGGACCGCGCCGGATGCCTGCAGGGTGAGACGCTCGTGCAGGGCTTCGGCCGCGCGCTGGGCCTCGCCGGTGCGATCGGCTTGGGCGCGGCGGTCGCTCAGGCGGCGGCGCAGGTAGTCGCGGCCCGAAGGGGCGCCGGCGGAGGCCGACGCGCGGGGGTCGGGCGGCGGGGGGTCGGCGGGTGCGGGTTGGGCGTAGAGCTTGACGCCCCATTCCTCCGCGTTCGCGACCCGGTCCAGTGCCTCGCCGACGGGTTCGCGGGCCTCGGCCAGCATCCGCCGGACTCCCTGCCGGCCTCGGCAGATCGTCGCCAGCCGGCAGGGAACCGTGGTGGCCAGGCGACCGATGCGGGCGACCACCTCGTGGTGGGCCCGGGCCACGCCGGCGAGCCAGTCGAGGTCTTCCAGGTGTGCGCGCAGCGGCTGCTCGTCGAAGTGGGCCGGGTCGACGGGCTCGACGACTGCCACGAGCCCCTGGTGCTCGACGAGTTCCAGGCCCGTGCCGAGACGGGCCCGGGCATCGAGCGCCAGGGGCGGGGACGGTGGTGTCGCGGTGCGCAGCACGGTGTAGACGTAGAGCAGTTCGTCGGTCACGGGTGCTCCTCCCGGCGTGCTTCCAGCTCCGCGACGCGCCGGCGCAGTTCCTCGTTCTCCCGGCCCAGTTCGCGGTGCCGGGCCTTGGAGGAGAGCGCGGGGTCCTGTTCCCACCAGTCGATCCCCATCTCCTTGGCCCGTTCGACCGATGCGACCACCAGGCGGAGCTTGATGGTGAGCAGTTCGATGTCGAGGAGGTTGATGCGGATGTCGCCGGCGATGACCACGCCCTTGTCGAGGACCCGTTCGAGGATGTCGGCGAGGTTGGCGCTGGAGTTGTCGTCGTAGGGCCGGGGCAGGCCGGAGGGCATGGTCATGCGGGCCGTCGGTTTCCGCGGTGCCCGGCCGGCCGGGAGGCCTCCGGCTCTTCCTCGGGGTCGGCTTCCCAGTCCGGTTCCGGTTCCGCCTGCCCGTCCGCTGCGTCGACCTCCTCGGCTTCGTCCTCGTACTCGTCGTCGTAGAGGTCGGTCGTGTCCTCCGCGTCGATCTCGTCGGGCTCCTCGCTGTCGGCGCCGTCGTGGAGGTCACCTCGCCGGCCGTCGGCCCGGCCGCCCTCGAAGGCGAGGAAACGGGCGTAGTCCTTCAGGTCCAGACGCACCCGTCGGCCCTCGGCGCGCCAGAGGTCGGCCGTCTTCTCCAGGACGCCCTGCGGGTGGTACTCGACGACGAGCAGGAGGCGGGTGAGGTCGACCGCGAGCTCGTGGAAGGTGACCACGCCGTGGGTGGTGCCCCGGGGGCCCTCGGAGGTCCAGGCGATGCACTCCTCGGGGACCTGCTCGGTGACGTGGACCGCCCGGTTGCCGCAAGAGTTGCGGTAGCGGATCCACTGGTTGTAGGCGTCCTCGACGGGCACGCCCACGTCCACCGATTCCAGGATGACGGTGGGCCGGCCGCGGCCCGGCCCGCCGCCGTTTCTGCCCAGCCGCGCGCGCAGGGTGTTCGCGGTCTTCTCCCCGGCCTGCTTCGCGCCGGCTTCGATGACCGCCCGGAGGGGCCCGCGCCCCTTGCCGATCTTGCGGGCTGCGTCGAGGGCCAGCGCCTTCAGCCCGGGGCTGCTGCCGTCGGCCATTGCGTTCAAGTGGGCGGCGGAGCGGCCCATGGCCCGGCCGGCGCCCGCCAGGAGCCGTTCGGCCTGAGCCATCAGGTAGCGCTCCAGCTCCTCCTTGGCCCGGTCGGCGGCGGGGCTGTCCTGGAGCCGTGCCAGGGTGGACTCAGGCATCGCCGTCACCTGCCCGGCCGGTGCGGGCGGACCGCTTCGTGGTGCGTCGGGCGGCCGGCTTGCCGGTGCCCTTGCCGCCGCCGCCCGTCCTGTCGGAGCTCTTGGCCGTCGAGGAACCGGTGCGGCGGCTGCCCGTTCGGGCGGCTGCCCGCTTGCGGGCCGGTCGCCCGTCGCCGTCGCCCCCGTCGCCGTCGCCCCCGTCGCCCTGGGCCTTGTCATCGGCGGCCCGGGCCTCGCCGTCGTCGCGCCCGGTCAGGCCGGCGAGGCGGTCCTGGACGCCCAGCGTGCGTTCGTGCAGCCGGTCGGCCACCGCCTCCAGCCGACGGTCGACCAGGGCGTCGGCGGCCGCCGATCCCACTCCGCGCAGATCCGTGCGCAGCTGCTCGCGCATCTCCTTCACCTGCGGGTTGTCTCCCAGGCGGCTGCCGAGGAAGGACACGACCGAAGCTCCGTTGAGTGCGAGCTTGCGGCCGAGCACCAGGGTGGTCAGGCCGAAGGCCAGCTTGGCCTTCTTCGTGCGGCCCAGTACGTAGCCGGCGCTCAGGGCGAGTCCCATTGCCATGCGGTTGTTCATTGCAGTCGCATCCCGCTTTCCAGTCGGCCCAGGAGTTCGTCCTCCCGGCGGTCGAACTCTGACTCGTCCATCTCCCCTGCCTCGAAGGCCGCGACCAGCCGTGCGAGCTCGCGCTGGACGAGGGCAGGGTCGTAGTACTGCCGTTCCGCTTCCGCGACGACCTGCCGCAGGACCCACGCCGTCCCGCGCAGCGGAGCGGCCGGCAGCAGCAGTACCTCCTTCAGCAGGCCCACGGCGCTCAGCCCGCGTCGGCGAAGCTGTAGGGCGGCAGCGGTCCGGTCACCTGCACCTGAACGTGTTCGTGCCGCTCGTGCAGGGCGCGGACGGCGGCGAGGAAGTCCTCCCGCCGGCTGCGGTCGACGAGGAACGAGAGGTTGGCCAGCCAGCCGCCGCTCTCGGGGCCTCGGCGCACCCCTTCCGCGAGGGGCGCGAGGGCCTCCTCGATCAGGGCGGCGTCGGTACGCTCGCGCGCGGAGACGGCGCGGGCGACGAGCTCGCCGAACGCCAGCTTCTCCTCGTGGCTGCCGCCGCCCGCCGCGCGGTTGGCTTCGTGCCGGGCGCGGAGCTGCGGGTCGGCCGCGAGCACGGCGTACAGGACCGCTTCCTCGTGGTGGTTGGCCTTGACGTTGTACTCGTCCCGGCCGGCCAGGACGTTCAGGCGCTCCAGGTAGCGGTCGTGGTGCTCGCTGAGGATCGCGCCGACGGACTCGTCGTCGGGGGAGACGCCGCCGAAGCGCATCGGAAGGACGGGCCCGCTCACCTGCGCCTGGACCACCACCCTCTGGTGGGCCAGGAGGTCGCGCCGCTTCGCCTTGAGCTCCGCGGGCGCGTCGCTGACCAGGGCGACCAGCTGTCCGGCTCGTACGGTGCGGACCGGCAGCGGCGGTTCGCCTATCCCTTCGATGGTGTCGGGCAGCTCCTGCGAGGCGCGGGCGATGCCGTAGACGTAGGTGGTCATTCCTTCTCCTCCCGACGGGTGGTGGTGCGCCGGCGCGGCCGACTCTCGCTCTTCTCCTCCGAGCCCTCCTCACGGGCCTGGTTGAAGGCGTCGGAGATGGTCTGCGCGGCTCCGCTGAGGGCGCCCTTGGTCTTGCCGCGCGCCCCCGACTCGGTCATCTCGCCGACGAGGTCGGGCAGGCCCGGGCTCTTGCGCGGCCCGGCCTCCAGGTCCAGGCGGTTACAGGCCTCCGCGAACCGCAGGTAGGTGTCCACGCTGGCCACGACGACGCGTATGTCGATCTTGAGGATCTCGATGCCGACCAGGGAGACCCGTACGAAGGCGTCGATGACCAGACCGCGGTCCAGGACGAGTTCGAGTACGTCGTACAGGCCGCTGGATCCGCCACCGGAGGCGGCGGGCGCGGGCTGGGCAGGAACGACAGTCACTGTTCCGGTTCCCTTTCTTTTCGGGGCAGGGCCGGGAGATGCCGCTTCAGCGGCGGTCCGCGCGACCCCTTTCGTAGCGGCGGGTACGCCGGTAGCCGATGAGCTCGCCTTCGCCGTCGACTTCGACCTCGTACGAGGCCAGCAGCGTCATCGTGTCCGGGACGCGTGGCAGTTCGACGATTTCGACCGAGAGCTTCCAGGTGCCGTCCTCGGCGCGCTCACATGAACTGACCGCCTCCGCCGGCAGGCCCAGCAGCTGGGAGAGCTGCTGCATCGCCGTAAGGATCACTTCGGCCGGGCGCGGGGGCTTCCCTGCGTCTGCCTTCTTCTGTGTGCCGTTGTCAGATGTGTTGGCCATGACTTCCTCCTGTCGCGTATGGCCGTCTGCCCCGGCCTCAAACCGTTGAAAATCCAGAACGAGACGGCTCGTCACTTCTGCTGCCCCTTTACGGGCGGCCCGGGGGCGCCTGAGCGGTCCGCAGGCCTGAGCCCGGCCCCACGACGGCTGGGCCGTAGGGAGGGTTCTGCTCCGCGGAGGGTTTCGCGGGACATGACCGCGGCAAAGCGCCCCGTATGGTGCGAATCGGATACACGATGATGACCGAGCAGGCCGGACCGCGGGAGCTGGTGTCCCACGTCGTCGGTGCGGAGGAGGCGGGGTTCGACTTTTCCGTCATCTCCGACCACTCCTTCCCCTGGCTGGAGTCACAGGGCCACGCCCCCTATGCCTGGAGCGTCCTGGGCGCCGCCGCGCAGGCCACCTCCCGGATCCCGCTCATGACGTACGTGACCTGCCCGACCTTCCGCTACCACCCGGCGGTCGTCGCGCAGAAGGCGGCGACGATGCAGATCCTGTCCGGGGGCCGGTTCCGTCTTGGCCTGGGCTCGGGCGAGAATCTGAACGAACACATCGTCGGCGCCGGCTGGCCGGCCGCGCACGTGCGTTTGGACATGCTGGAGGAGGCCGTCGACATCATCCGGCGCATGTTCACCGGGGAGAGCGTCAGCCACCACGGCGCCCACTTCGATGTCGAGAACGCCCGGCTCTGGGACCTGCCCGACCCGCTGCCCCCGATCGGGATCGCCGTCTCCGGGCCCCGCTCCTGCGAGCTCGCCGGCCGCCACGGCGATCTCGTGATCGCCACGGAGCCGAAACGGGAGCTCCTGAAGGACTTCGACGCGCACGGCGGCGCGGGCAAACCACGCATCGGCCAGCTCCCTGTCTGTTACGACACCGACCGCGACGCCGCGGTGGCCCGCGCGCACGACCAGTTCCGCTGGTCGCTCGGAGGCTGGAAGGTCAACTCGGAACTCCCCGGCCCAGCGGGCTTCGAACAAGCCTCGGAGCACACTCGTCCCCAGGACGTCGCCGAGGCCATCCCGTGCGGCGACGACGTGGACGCCTTCGTCGACGCGGTACGCCCGTACGCGGAGGCGGGATTCACCGAGGTCGCCCTCGTCCAGATCGGCGGGGACCGGCAACGACCCTTCCTGGAATGGGCGGAGGCCAAACTGCTGCCAGCCCTGCGGAACCTGTGAACGGTCATCCCGGTTTCGGCTCCCGCGCCCGTTCGGCGTTGAACTGGGCGCCGGTGAGCAGGGCCAGGTTGGCGAGCCAGAGCCAGACGACGAAGACCACGACGCCGGCCAGCGAGCCGTAGAGCCGGCCGTACGTGTCCAGCTCCGTGTAGAGCGTGAAGAGCCCCGACGCGGCCAGCCAGAGCAGGGCCGACAGTACGCCGCCGGGCAGGCCGCGGCGGGTGCCCCGGCTCTGGGCCGGGCCGGTACGGAAGAGGACCAGCACCAGGAGGGTGACGACCACCAGCAGCACGGGCCAGCGCAGGAGCGCGATGCTGTCCGGGCTGCTCTCGCCGACGACCCGTGCGACCCATCGGGCCGGCGGCCCGGACACGACCAGTCCCACGGCGCCGACGACGAGCAGGACCAGCACCAGCACCGCGTTGATGACCAGCATGTGGGCCGCACGGAGCGGAGGCCGCATGTCGGGCACCCGGTGCATCGTGTGCAGGGCACGGCGGAACACGGCCAGGTAACTGCACGCCGACCACAGTGCGCTGAGAAAGCCGCTGATCAACAGAGCCCATACCGAGGACGGCTCTGCCGAGAGGCCGGCGAGCGCGTCGCGCAGCACCTGCGCCGATTGAGGGGGTGCGTACGAGGTGAGCTCGATGATCAGCCGGTTCCTCGTCGCCTCGCCCAGCAGCCCCACGAGGGAGACCGCGATGACGAGCCCGGGCAGGAGTGTCAGTACGGCGTAATAGGTGAGGGCGGCCGCTTGGTCGGCGAGATTGTCGGTCCAGACGCGGACGGCCGTACGCCGCAAGGCGGCGCGGGTGCGCGTCACGAGGGTGGCGGCGGGTGGACTGGCTCGACGTGGCGCGGTGCGGGGGATGTCGGTCACGTTGTGCGCGTGCCCGACAGGGTCCTGCGCATGCGCCGGGGGTGCGCGGATAGGGGGCGGTCCACGGGGTAGACGCGCATGCATGACATGGAGGCACGCACGGCGGCGCGTTGAGGAGTCGGGGGAAGGGGCCGTACCGGCCACCGGGAGGCGGCGGCGTCCGGCACACCCGGCCGTCCGGGCGCTGGCCATGGTGGCGGCCTTCATCGGGACCGTCCTGTTCAGCTTGGTCCTGGCCCGGCTGACGCTGGAACCGTCCGCCGCCTCGGAAGCCCTCGTGCACAGCAATGTCCGACCCGGCCGTTCGATCGGCGCCTACCTGGACGGCGCGTCGACGGCCGAGGCGGTCCGCCAGCTGGGCGGGAACCTGCTGCTGGGCCTGCCGTTCGGTGTGCTCCTGCCCGTGCTCCTGCCCTCGGCCCGGGGGCTGCTGCGGGTCGCCGCCGTGACGGTCTGCCTGATGACTCTGGTGGAGCTCACGCAGGGCGCCCTCGTCACGGGACGCGTCTTCGACATCGACGACGTCATCCTCAACACGGCCGGAGCGCTGCTCGGTTACCTGCTGATCGGCCTACGGCTGGGCCGGGCCGTGCACCCGCGCCGCAGGCACTGGTGGCACCGCTGGACCCGCCGACAGGCCGGGCTCCCCGCCGGCCCCGGAGCCGTACGACAACGGCAGCCGGAGCCGAAGCCGGAGCCTCGTCAGCGGTGGTGGTGGTCGCGTCGATCGGCTGGACGGTGACGAGCCCGGCCTGGCGCGGGCCCACCGTCGACCGTCATCCGGGCGGCGCGCCGGCCGGCCTGCCGGACGTCAGCCGGGTGGCCTCGATCTCGGCCCAGACGGCCTTCCCGTGTTCATGCGTGCGCGCGCCCCAGCGATCGGACAGACGCTCCACGATGTGCAGGCCGTGGCCGCCCGGGATGCCGCGCCGCGGGGCCGGGTCGCGGCGGGGCAGCGTCGTCGTGCCGTCGCACACCTCGATGCGCAGGCCCGCCTCCCCGGCCGTGAGCACGAGTTCGTGACAACCGTCCGCGTGCAGTGACGCGTTGGTCAGCAGCTCGGACACGAGGAGCAGGGTGTCTTCGGCGGTCCGGGTCCCGTCCCAGCCCCAGTCCCGGAGGGCCTGGCGCGTGAAGTCGCGGCCCTTGGCCACCGGGCCGCGGACGCCCGCCAGGGCGAGCCGACGGCGCTGCCCTCCGGTGGGAAGGCCGGCACTTACCGGATGGCCCGTTTCCGGTCCGATGGTCTCCATTTCCGTACGCCCCCCAGCGGCCCGGCGACACCCGCGTATGCCCGTGACAGTGTAGGGGACCCCCGTTCTCAGGGTGTAGCCATGTGGAGCCGCAGCGTGAAGCCGCCGTCCGTGGCCCGGACTTCGACCAGATCGCAGAGCTGGTGGATCATCCACAGGCCACGGCCGCCGTGGGCCGATGCCGGGGAAGGACGGCGGCGTCCGGCCAGGGGGTCCGCCAGCCGGCCGCCGTCGTGGATCTCGGCGACCACTCCCGCCCCGGCACCGCCGGTGGTCCACAGTCGGAGGGTGCCTTTCCCGCCCCCGTGGGCGAGGGAGTTGGCCGCCGCCTCACTGATGGCCAGGACGAGATCGCCGCGCCGCGCCGGGGCCAGGGCTGTTCCGCGGGCCCAGCTCCCGGCGTACTCGCGCACTTCGGCCAGCTCCCCGTGGGAGTAGTCGAGCCGGAGCACCTCGCCGTCGTGTTCGGGCAGGGGCCGGTCACAGTCCGCACCGACCCTGGAGGCGTCGGTGTAAGCCGGGCTCGGCAGGTCCCGGCCGTCCTCCACCAGCGTGGGGTGCGTGCGCCGGGCGTCGGCCACCACCGCGGGCGCCAGCCGCCGTACGTCGTAGGGGCACAGGATGGTGGCCGGCCGGCCGGCGAAGGCCGTGTTGATGAGGGCCTCGTGCCGGGTGGCCTCCAGGACCTCGGCGGGGGAGCGGCCGGGCCAGATGGGCTCACCGACCATTCGGGCCGCCCGGCCCGGGTGCCGGTCGGCGAAGTCCTGCAAGGCGGACAGAATGCGGCCGGGATTGCGGCCGAGCTCCGTCATGTCCGTCCAGGCGATCTCCGCCGTCCTCGCGAAGCCGAGGCTCTCGCGCAGGGCGTTCAGGTGCGGGCCCGGCACGGCGACGAGGACCGGTTCGTCGGCCGCCAGGGCGGCACGTACGAAAGCGCCCACCCCGGCCAGGTACTCGGCGAGGTCCCGGTAGAAGAGGGCGGGGTGGACGAAGGACGTCATGGCCCGTGCCTATACCGCGAGCATGCCGGCGCGCAACCGGGCCAGGGTTCGCGAGAGGAGACGGGAGACCTGCATCTGGGAGATGCCCAGTTCGGCGCCGATCTCGGCCTGGGTCTTCTCCTGGCCGAAGCGCATCTGCAGGATGCGCCGGTCGCGTTCGTCCAGTTGTTCCAGCAGGGGCGCGAGGGTCCGGAACTCCTCGAAGAGTTCCATGGCGGGGTCGACCTCGCCGAGGCGCTCCGCCAGCGGTCGGGTCGTCCGGCTCGTCTCGGACGGCACGTCGCTGTCCGCGCCGGTGGCGTCGAGGGAACTGCTCGTGTAGCCGTTCGCGGCCACCAGCCCGTCGATGACCTCGTCCTCGGACAGTTCCAGGTGCAGGGCGACCTCCTTGACGGTCGGCGCTCGGCCCAGGACGTCGGTCAGGTCCTCCTGGGCCTTGGCGAGCTCCGTACGCAGCTCCTGCAGGCGGCGCGGAACGTGCACGGCCCAAGTGGTGTCGCGGAAGTGGCGCTTGATCTCGCCGATGATGTAGGGGAGGGCGAGGGTGGAGAACTCGACACCGCGCTCGGCGTCGTAGCGGTCGATGGCCTTGATGAGGCCGATGATTCCCACCTGGATGATGTCGTCCATGTCGAGACCGCCGCCGAACACGCGGGCGCGGAACCGTCGCGCGGCGAACTGGACGAGGGATAGGTTCATTTCGATCAGGGTGTTGCGCGTGTACTGGTACTCGCGCGTCCCCTCCTCCAGAGTGCGAAGCCGCCCGAAGAAGAGCCGCGACAGTTCGCGTGCGTCCGCCGGCGCCATCTCACGGGGGTGGTCCACCCGGAACGGGTCCGCGTCCTGCATTGGCGTTTCCGCGGCGCCCCGGTCATATGCGGGGATGTGCACGTCTGTTGAACGAACAGGGCCTACGACGGTGGCCGAGTCAGACATGGTGGCCGCTCCCTCCCGGTTGACTGACGGCTGCCGGGGCGCTTCTGCCCCCGCTTCGCGGAGCTACACGCCTTCAGTGGCCATCGGTTTGTTCCTCGGACGGCGTGCCGTGCGCCCGAAGCGGCGGCGACCGAGCCCGGGGGGCGGCCGCCGCCGCCGGAACGAGCAGGCATACTCCCTTGAGTTGGACGTACAGGCGGCGATCCGGGGAGGCACACATGACCGGAGCAGGGGACGCAGACCAGCGGGGTGTGGTCGGGGACGGCTACCCGGCGGCGGCCGGGTGGGTGGTGGCCGCCCACGGGGAGATCGACCAGGACACGCTGGGCCCTCTGGAAGAGGCGCTGTCCTCCGCGGCCGGCCGCCACCCGCTCGTGGTTCTGGACGTAGGATCCGTCACCTTCGGGGACTCCTCGTTCCTGAACCTGCTCCTGCGGATGCACCATCTCACCGCCCTGCGCATCGCCGCCCCCGGCGAGCAGTTGCAACGGCTCTTCGCCGTGACCGGTGCCGATACGGTCCTTTCCCTGCACGCGAGCGTCGAGGACGCCCTCGGGGCGTGAACCGGCGCGGAGCGAACAGCCGACCGCCGAACCGTTCCACGGCAGTGACGCCAGGTGCCCCGCACGGTGTGATCGACTGTGCTCCGTCGTTCCTTCGGCGGCGTTAGCCTTCACCGGACCGATACTGCGGCGCAGACGGACCCCGGCGGAACCGGGCGCTCCGGCGTGCCCCGAGCCAGGGGGCTCGTCCTGTCCCGCGTACCGGAGCGGTTGTTATCGAGAGTGAGGTTGGTGGATGGCCGAGCGGGCGGGCACGGATTCACTGAGTGCGGCGCGACCGTTGCCGGGTGAGGGCGGGATCGGCGAGTCGGAGCTGCGCCAGTTGCTGGCCGGGCTGACTTCCGTACGCGACGGGGACTTCCGGACCAGGCTGCCCGACGGGGCGGACGGGCTGCTCGGGGAGATCGCCACCGTCTTCAACGGGATGGTCAACCAGCTGTCGCTGTTCACTTCCGAGGTGACGCGGGTGGCACGCGAGGTGGGCACCGAGGGGACGCTGGGCGGCCAGGCCGACGTACCGGCAGTCGGCGGCGCCTGGCTGGACCTCACGGATTCGGTCAACTTCATGGCCGGAAACCTCACGGCCCAGGTGCGCTCCATCGCCCAGGTCGCGACCGCCGTGGCCAAGGGCGACCTCTCGCAGAAGATCACCGTCAACGCGCGCGGGGAGATCCTGGAGCTGAAGGAGACCATCAACACGATGGTCGACCAGCTCTCCGGGTTCGCCGGGGAAGTGACGCGGGTGGCCCGTGAGGTCGGCACCGAAGGCCGGCTCGGCGGCCAGGCGGACGTCAAGGGCGTCTCCGGTACGTGGAAGGACCTGACGGAGTCGGTCAACGTCATGGCCGACAACCTGACCGCACAGGTGCGTTCGATCGCCGAGGTCACCACCGCCGTGGCCCAGGGCGATCTGACGCAGAAGATCCGGGTGGACGCGCGGGGGGAGATCCTGGAGCTGAAGGAGACCATCAACACGATGGTCGACCAGCTGTCCGCGTTCGCCGACGAGGTGACGCGGGTGGCCCGCGAGGTCGGCACCGAGGGCAACCTGGGCGGCCAGGCCACGGTCCGCGGGGTCTCCGGCACCTGGAAGGACCTGACCGACAACGTCAACGTCATGGCGTCCAACCTCACCGGTCAAGTGCGGTCCATCGCCCAGGTGGCCACCGCCGTCGCCCGCGGCGACCTCTCGCAGAAGATCACGGTGGAGGCGAAGGGCGAGGTCGCGGCGCTGGCCGGGGTCATCAACACGATGGTCGACACGCTGTCCGCGTTCGCCGACGAGGTGACGCGGGTGGCCCGCGAGGTCGGCACCGAGGGCCGGCTCGGCGGACAGGCGCAGGTTCCCAATGTGGCCGGCACCTGGAAGGACCTCACCGACAACGTCAACTCCATGGCGAACAACCTCACGGGCCAGGTCCGCAACATCGCCCTCGTCACGACGGCCGTCGCCAACGGAGATCTGTCCAAGAAGATCGACGTGGACGCGCGCGGGGAGATCCTGGAGCTGAAGACCACCATCAACACGATGGTCGACCAGCTCTCCGCCTTCGCCGCCGAGGTCACCCGGGTCGCCCGCGAGGTCGGCAGCGAGGGCCGACTCGGCGGTCAGGCCGAGGTCGAGGGCGTCTCCGGCACCTGGAAGCGCCTGACCGAGAACGTCAACGAGCTGGCCGGCAACCTGACCCGCCAGGTCCGGGCCATCGCCGAGGTCGCCAGCGCGGTCGCCGAGGGCGACCTGACCCGCTCGATCACGGTCGACGCCTCGGGTGAGGTCGCCGAACTCAAGGACAACATCAACTCCATGGTCGGTTCGCTGCGGGAGAGCACCCGGGCCAACCAGGAGCAGGACTGGCTCAAGTCCAACCTGGCCCGCATCTCGGGCCTGATGCAGGGCCACCGGGATCTCGCCGTCGTCGCCGAGCTCGTCATGGACGAACTGACGCCGCTCGTCGCCGCCCAGTACGGAGCCTTCTACCTCGCCGAGGACGGCCCCGGCGGCACCGTGCTCACCCTCGTCGGCTCCTACGGCCGTCCCGCACACGCCGATCAGGGCACCCGGTTCGCCCTCGGCGAGTCCCTCGTCGGGCAGGCGGCCCGCAGCCACCGGATCATCGCCACCGACCAGGTCCCCGGCGACTACGTCATCTCCTCCGGGCTGGGCAGCACCACCCCGGGCAGCCTGATCATCCTGCCGATCGTGGTGGACGACCAGGCCCTCGGAGTGATCGAACTCGCCTCCTTCTCCGCCTTCACCCCCGTACACCGCGACTTCCTCGCCCAGTTGATGGAGACCATCGGCGCCAACGTCAACACGATCGTCGCCAACGCCCGGACCGACGAGCTCCTCGGCGAGTCCCAGCGGCTGACCGCCGAACTCCAGGCCCGTTCGGAGGAACTCCAGGTCCAGCAGGAGGAACTCCAGCGCTCCAACGCGGAGCTGGAGGAGAAGGCAGCCCTGCTCGCCAGCCAGAACAGCGACATCGAGGCCAAGAACCTGGAGATCGAGCAGGCCCGGCAGGAACTGGAGACCCGCGCACAACAGCTGTCGCTGGCCTCCACCTACAAGTCCGAGTTCCTGGCCAACATGAGCCACGAGCTGCGCACACCGCTCAACAGCCTTCTCATCCTCGCCCAGTTGCTCGCACAGAATCCCACCCGCAACCTCACCCCCAAGCAGGTCGAGTACGCCGGCATCATCCACTCGGCCGGCTCCGACCTGCTCCAGCTGATCAACGACATCCTCGACCTGTCGAAGGTCGAGGCCGGAAAGATGGACATCAACCCCGAGCGGGTACACCTGCCCCAGCTGCTCGAATACGTCGACGCCACCTTCCGGCCGATGACCACGCAGAAGAGCCTCGACTTCACCGTCACCACCGCCCCCGACGCCCCCGAAGACCTGCTCACGGACGACTCGCGGCTGCGCCAGATCCTGCGCAACCTCCTGTCCAACGCCGTCAAGTTCACCGAACGCGGCGGCGTCGAGCTCCGGATCGAACCGGCGAAAACCCCCGAAGTCCCCGCCGGGCTCCGCCGGCGCGGGCCCGTTCTGGCCTTCCGGGTACGGGACACCGGCATCGGCATCCCCGAGCAGCAGTTGGAGTCCGTCTTCGGAGCCTTCCAGCAGGCCGACGGCACCACCAGCCGCAAGTACGGCGGCACCGGCCTCGGGCTCTCCATCAGCCGCGAGATCGCCCAGCTCCTCGGCGGGGCCGTCACCGCGGAGAGCACACCCGGCCAGGGCAGCACCTTCACCCTCTACCTGCCGGTCAACCGCGCGGACTACGAGGACGCCCTCCACACCGACGCCCCCGTGACGCTCTCACCCGGCGACACGTCCGAGGCGGCCGGTCCGAGCCGTTCGGACGCGCCCGTTCTCCCGGCGCAGCGGCGGCCGCCCCGCCGCCTGCTGGTGATCGAGGAACGCCCCAACGGCCTGCTCTCCCTCGTCGCCGAGAGCGCCGACCGGGATGTCGCCCCCCGCCACCGGGCGGCGGGGGAGCACGACGGCATCCACGTGGTCAATGCCACGAGCTGGCAGGAGGCCGCGGCCGCCCTGGCATCCGGCTCCTTCCACTGCGTCGTCCTGGAACTGGACATGCCCGACGGCGAAGCGCTCCGCTTCCTCGACGCGCTCGACGGAGACCCGGCCCTCTCCTCGCTCCCCGTCCTCGCCCACAACAACCCCCGGGCCGGGACCGTGCAGGACCAGGCCGTGCGGGCGCGGGCCGCATCGGGCCAGGTGGAACTGCTGTCCAGTCTGGACGAGCTGCGCGAACGCATCGCGCTCCACCTGTCCACCGAGCAGCCGGGGGACGCGCTGCCCCTCGTACACGGCGACACGCAGCGTCAGCAGGCCGCCCATGTGCTCGAGGACGGTGACCTGGCCGGACGCACCGTCCTCGTCGTCGACGACGACGCACGCAACCTCTTCGCCCTCAGCGGGGCCCTGGAACTGCACGGCATGCGCGTGCTCCACGCAGAGGACGGCCGCAAGGGCATCGACGCCCTCACCCGCAACGAGGGTGTCGACCTCATCCTGATGGACGTGATGATGCCCGAACTCGACGGCTACGCGGCCACCGCCGAAATCCGGCGGATGCCGGAGTACGAGGCCCTGCCCATCATCGCCGTCACCGCCAAGGCGATGCCCGGGGACCGGGAGAAGAGCCTCGCCGCGGGCGCCAGCGACTACGTGACGAAGCCGGTGGATGCCGACGACCTCATCGCCCGTGTCCGGCACTGGCTCACCCGATGACCGGGGACACCCAACGGCACGACGGCGCGCGCCCGCCGGGGACGCCGGTCGGCGACCAGGCCGCGACACCCATCCCGCACCAGGCCCCGACCCCGTTGGGGCGCCTCGTCGCCACCGTCGAACGGCTGCGCCGGGAGGTCCTGGAGGCGCAAGCGGCCGCCGACGGCCGGGCCCTGGTGGAACTGGCCAAGGGCATCCTGATAGGGCAGCTGAACTGCACCCCGGCCGCGGCGGCACGGCAGCTCGACGTGCTGTGCCGCGAGAGCGGCATGTCCCCCCTCGAACTCGCCGCCGACATCGTCAACCAGGCGTCCCGCGACCACGTCAGCGAGATCGCCGCCGCGTTCGTCGAGCGCACCGGTACGGATGACGACCCGGCCGAGCAGCCGTCCACGGTGTCGGTCCGGCTGCGCACCGCCGAGAGCGGCATGCTGGCCGCCGCCGCCGACACCCAGGCGGTCGCCGAGTCCCTCCTGACGAACGCCCTGGGCCCTTTGGGGGCGGTCGCCGTCGCCGTGTGGACCGCAGTGCCCGACGGCTCGCTGGCCCTCGCCGGCCATGCCGGCTTCCCGTCCAGGGAGGCCGCCCGCTGGCGCCACGTACCCCCGGGCGTCGCCACCGTCGCCCGCCTCGCGCTGCGGGAGCGCCGGCTGGTCACCCTCGCCCGCCTCAAACGCGAAGGACTGCCCTCGATCGGCCACCTCCAATGGCCCGACGGCGGACGGATGGCCGTACCGACGGGCTCGGGCGGACGGATCCACGGCGTCCTCGAAATCTGCTGGCCGCAGCCCCTGGCGCCACAGCGCCCCCAGATCGAGCGCCAGGTCGAGGCCCTCGCAGAGCTGTGCGCCCGCACCATGGACGCCTCGCCCCCGCGCGACCTCACGACCACCGAGGCGGTGCTCCCGGACGTCGCGGAACTCATCAACCTCGCCGAGGGGCTGCAGGATCCCGCCGTGGTGCTCACTCCGGTCCTCGACCCCGAGGGCCGGCTCAGCGACTTCCGCATCCGTCACGTCGGCAGCCGGTTCGTCGATCCGGTGGGACGGCCGCGCGGTGACGTCAACGGTGCGCTGCTGCTGGAGGCCTATCCGATGGCCGCCGTCGAGAGCGGGCTGTTCGACGTCATCGAGCGCGTGCACGCGACGGGCGAGCCGTTCAGGGCCGAGCGCATGAGCCTGACCGCGCTCGTCGACCAGATCCCGCTCACCTCGGTCGCGGACATCAGCGTCAGCCGTCACGGCGCCGCCGTCCTGCTGATCTGGCGGATCGAGGACGAGACGGCCCGGCTGGCCAACCTCCTCCAGCACGCCCAGCGCCTGGGCCGGATCGGCGGTTTCGAGGAGAACCTCGCCACCGGAGAGACCACCTGGAACGCTCAGCTCTACGCGCTCCACGGTCTCCCGCCCACCGCGCCCCCGGTACGACTGCGGGAACTGCCCGGCCACGCCCATTCGGACGACTCCGCCGCCCTCGGCCGCTTCCTGCGGGCGGTGCTCCGCCACCGGCGTCCCGCCTCCGTCAATTTCCGGCTCCGAAGGCCCGACGGAATCACCCGCCACATCCGGGTCGTCGCCGAGCCCGTCCTCGACGCGGACCAGCGGCTGCTCGCCGTACGCGGCGCCTACCAGGACATCTCCGCGCAGCACTGGACCGAGGTGGCGCTGGCCGCGACCAGGGACCAGCTCGCCCACACCGAGGCCGAGTCCGCCGAACGCAACCGACTGGCCCTCCAGCTCCAGCACGCCATCATGCCCCCCACGCCACCGGCCATCGAGGCTCCGGGCCTGCGGGTCGCCGTCCGCTACCGGCCGGCGGAGACCGAGTCGCTCGTCGGCGGCGACTGGTACGACACCGTGGTCCTGCCCTCCGGCCTGATCATGCTGTCCGTGGGCGACGTGGCCGGTCACGGCATCGAGGCGGCCACCGGGATGGTCGTACTGCGCAATGCCCTGCGTGGCCTCGCCGTCACGGGCGCGGGCCCCGCCCAGCTGCTGTCCTGGCTCAACACGGTCACCCATCACCTGGCCGAGCACGTGACCGCCACCGCTGTCTGCGGCCTCTTCGACCCGAGCACCAGGGTGGTGCGCTGGGCCCGCGCGGGCCACCTGCCGCCCGTGCTCGTCCGCGGGGGCGAGGCCGACGCCTTCCCGCTCATCGAGGGCCTGCTCCTCGGAGCCCTGCCCGATGTCACGTACGTCGAGCGGGAGGTGCAGCTCGAACCGGATGACACCCTGCTGCTGTTCACGGACGGGCTGGTGGAACGGCGGGACTGCTCGGTTCAGGACTCGCTCGGCCATCTCATGAACGCGGCGGCCGCCGGAGCCGGGGATCTGGACGGTCGGCTGGACCGCCTCCTCGCCGAAAGCCGGTCCGACACGGACGACGACACCTGCGTGATCGGCATCGAGGTCGGCTGAAGCTCATCAGGGGTGCTCGTGGGAATGCGCGGCCGTGTGGCGCCGGCTGAGGGAGAGGGCGATCAGCAGCGCGAATGCCGCGAACGCGGCGGCCGTGCGCGCGTAGTTGAACGCTTCCCAACGGGCCAGGATCTCGGCGTGATCGGGGGGTGCGGAGGTGGCGGCCCATTGCTTGATCCGGCCGTTGATGGGGACGTTGCCGAGCCGCGTGATCAGGAACGACGCCAGTGCGAGCAGCCCCGCCCCGCCGGCCAGTCGTCGTGCGGTGCCCCGGGTCATGACGGCGAGGGTCGCGGCGCTGAGTGCGGAGAGTGCCATGGCGCCCTGCATGGTGATGCCGTTCATCTCCATGAGCCGGGCGTGGAAGGACAGCCTCATCTCGAGCGGCACCGCGTCGAAGGTGGGGACGAGGTTGGCCGCCCCGTAGCCGAACGCGCCGGCGAGGGCGCCGGTGGACAGCAGGGCGAGCCCCTGGACGAGTCGGATGCGCATGCGGCTACCTCTGCAGCTCGGGGTCGGCGGGTTCGGCGGGTTCGGCGGGCTCGGTGGGTTCGGTGGGCTCGGTGGGTTCGGCGGGCTCGGTGGGTTCGGCGGGGTCGACGGCTCGGGTGAGCTGCTCGGCTCGTCGTAGCAGGCCGTCGGGGGTGAATTCCGCGAACATGTGCACCTGTGTGGTGACAGGTCCGCCTTTGCGCAGTTGGGCGTGGATCGTGAAGCGGGCCGCGATCCGATTGCCGTCGGCGAGCGCCTCGTGCACCTCGAAGCGGAACGCGGTCAGGTTCCTGCGTACGGGTCGGAGGTGGGCCACGAGCCGGTCCCAGTCGAGCCGTACACCGTCGGCGACCTGGACCACATCGCGGGTGTAGTACCTGGCCATCAGGTCGGCGGCCTCCTCCGAACCGTGGACGACGGCCTCGGTGAAGGTGGTGAAGAAATCGGCGACGAACTGCTCGGGCGGTTGCCCTCCGAGAGGTTTCATGACGCTCCAGCCGGACGGGCGGGGCCGCACCCCGTGACGATCGCTTACATGGATGTAAGATATGCATACGAATTGATTTCTGACAAGGATGTAATAGTTGTCTGCTTCAGAGAGCTCGGAGGGTCCTTCGCGCGTTCGGCCCCGGCGTGCCGACGCCGAGCGGAGCAGGGTCGCGGTGCTGGACGCCGCGGTTCGGCTGCTCGCCGAGCGGCACGATGCCGGCATGGCGGCCATCGCTGCCGCGGCCGGGGTCACGCGCCAGACCGTCTACGCACACTTCGGTACCCGTGACGCCCTGCTGGAGGCGGTGGCCGACCGGATCACGGGAGAGGCCATGGCCGCGATGGACGAGGCGGAAGCGAACGAGCGGTCCGCCCTGGAGGCGCTGCTACGGCTGCAGGACATCGGCTGGCGACTGTTCGAGCAGCACCCGGTGCTGTTGCAGCTCGGCAACACCTCCGTCGGCGCCGAATCCGACCGGGCCCGGCATGAACCCGTCGCGGCCCGGCTGACCCGATTGATCGAAAAGGGGCAGGCGGCAGGTGAGTTCGACCACGCTTCGCCCGCTGCCTGGCTGGTGGCCGCGATCACCGCCCTCGGGCATGCCGCGGGGGACGAAGTCGGGGCGGGCCGAATGACGGTGGAAGAAGCGGCGACCTGCCTGCGCACCGCCACGCTCGCCGTTCTGGGAGTGAAGCGACGGGGGCGACGGGGCACTCGCAGCCTCTAGGTGCTCCTTGGCTGCGCGCCTCAGCGAAACCCATCCGTTCCGCTAGCATGTTCGAGTTAACAACGATCACGTTGAAATATGAAAATCGGCTGACAATTGACTACGGGAACGCGAGTGCTTTCGCGAATAAACGGCGGAATCAAGTCCGCTGCATGGCGTCAACCACGCGTCATGCTGTGGGCAGCGGTGAGTGTGGTAGCCCTCGGATTCCTCATAGCGCTGGAGATCGCCGCGCGCCGGTACGGCGTGCCGGGTCCGATCACCGTCCAGGCGCGAGAGGTGATATTCGCCCCCCAATCGGGGACGGTGCTGTACGCCAGTATGGCGTTGATGATGGTGGTGCTCACCTGGCGGCAGCGGTTCATCGCCGTCGGCGCCGCGATCGGCATCGACCTCGTCTTCTGGCTCGTCCGGTGGGCGGTCGGCGCCGAGATGATGTTCGGCACCGGCGCGCTGTGGGTGACCCTGGCCTGTGCCGTCATCGCCCTCACCCGCCGCACCGGCCGCGAGCGTGCCCTGCTGCTGAAGGGCGTCGGACTGGCCCTGCTGCTGGTGGCAGGCCGTAAGACCGGCTACACCTGGCTGCTGCTCACGACGAAGACCCGCCCCACGGTGCTCGACCAGTACGTGGCGACCGCCGATCAGGCGTTGGGCAACCCGTCATGGGTGGCGGGCCGGATCGTCGAGGCCACCGGCACGGTCGGCTTCCGCGTCCTCGAGTTCGTCTACATCCAGCTCGCGGTGATGGCCGTCGTCGTCGCCCTGTACCAGCTGCGCCACGTGGCGGCCGAGCGCCGCTTCCCGGGCCATCACCTGGTGCGCACCTTCCTGGTCATCGGTCTGCTCGGCCCGGGCATCTACATGATCTTCCCGGTGGTCGGGCCGATCTTCGCCTACGGCGCCGATGGCGGGCAGTGGGCGGTGGCCGACCTCTGGCCGGACACGCCGCCGCCGGTCGGCACCCCGCAGCCGATGCTCTTCGACGAGGACACCCCGCGCAATTGCATGCCCAGTCTGCACACGGCGTGGGCCACCGCGATCTTCGTCCATTCCCGCAAGGGGCCGCGGGCCCTGCGATGGGCAGGAACGTTTTGGCTGATCGCCACGCTCGGCGCAACGCTGGGCTTCGGCTACCACTACGGCGCGGACATCGTCGCCGGTGTGGTGTTCACGCTCACGATCGAGACGGCGCTGCGCTCGCAGGCCCGTGGCTGGGACCGGCCGGGAATCCGGCTGGTCGCCTACGGCGCCGCGGTCTTCGCCGTGCTCTTGGTGTCTTATCGCTATCTGTCGATGGAGATGGCCGGACATCCGTGGGTGTTCGGGCCGCTGGTCGTGCTGGCGATGGCCTCGGTGGTCTACGGCTACGTACGGACCACCAAGCTGTGGGAGCGGCAGGCCGCGTCGGTGAGTCTGCCCGAACCGCGACGGGAGCCGCAGCCCGAACTGGTTTGAGCGGTGTGTTGCGGCGGGTCCGTGTGTGCACGGGGGTCACGGGTTCAGGGAGGTCCCTGGAGCGGGGGGAGTGGCGAGGCGGGGTGTTGCCCAGCGCTGCTGCTCCCCTACAGTGCGTGATGCCGGCAGCCGGCCCGTGACGACGCACAGCCGCCGAACAGGAGCACGCCCGTGGCCACCCACGCCCGCCCCGCATCCCTCCCGAGCCGGCCCCCGGAAGGCCGCCGGGTCCCCGAGCTGGATCCCGCGCTCGTCGGGCAGTGGCAGGCCGGCGGAGGAGAGCTCATCGACCTCTTCGCCCAGGCGCGCCAACGGCTCGGCGGCGTCGCCGCGTTCCGGCTCGGTCCGCGCCCGACCGTCCTGGTCACCGACCCGCCGGCCGTCCAGCACGTGCTCGCCCTCCATCCCGACCGGTACGTGAAGCGCTCGCACCGGGCCCGGCTGCTGATCGGCGACGGAGTCCTGGCCGCGACGGGCGAGGCGTGGCAGCGGCAGCGGCGGCTGCTCCAGTCCCAGTTCACCGGCCGGGGAATGCGCCGCTACGAGCAGCGGATCACCGGGGCCGCACGGACCGCCGCGGCGCGCTGGGCCGCGTACGCCCGCAGCGGGGAGGTCCTCGACGTCGGCGACGAGATGCGCCGCTTCGCCCTGGACACCATCTGGCGGTCCCTGACCGGACATCCCCTCGACCCGGCGACGGCGCGTGAACTGGCCGCCGTGCCCGCCGTGGTCGCCGCGCTGCCCAGCCTGCCCGCCGACGGCGCCGCCGCCCGAGGAGCCGTCGCCGCCGAGCTGGCCAGGATCGACGCCGTCGCGAGCCACGCCGTCGCCGCCGCCCGCGACGGCCGGGCCGGACCCGACGGACCGGGCCTGCTGCACGTCCTGCTCGAGGCGGCGGGAACGCGCCCCGAGTACACCGACCGGCTGATCCGCGACGAGCTGGTCACCCTGCTGGTCGCCGGTCACGAGACCACCGCCACCACCCTGACCTGGCTCTACCTCCTGCTGGACCGGAACCCGCAGGCGCGGGAACAGGCCCTCGCCGCGGGCGCCGAGGGCTCACCGGAGCGGCGGCAGGCCGTTCAGGCGCTCGTCCACGAAACGCTGCGCTTCTACCCGTCCGCCTGGATACTGCCGCGCTGCGCGGCGGAGGACGACGTCCTCGCCGGATACCGGATCGAGGCCGGCACCGACGTGCTGGTCTGCCCCTACCTCACGCACCGGGACCCCGGGCTCTGGGAAGACCCCGGGCGGTTCGATCCGGGGCGCTTCACCACCCCGGGACGGCGCCCCGCCCACCCGGGCAGCTACCTCCCGTTCGGCATCGGGCCCCGGGCCTGCCTGGGCCTGCAGTTCGCCCTGAGGGAGTCCACCGTCCTCCTCGAACACCTGCTGCCCGCCCACACCCCGTGCTTCCGCTCCACCCCGGCCAAGGCCGCGTACAGCATCATCGTCCGCCCCGACGGCCCGACCCCCGCGACGCTGGGCGGCTAGCGAAAAACGCTTGGACGCCACGGGCACCGTCACGGGACACTGCGACCTTGTCCTTCGGGGTCCGACAAAGCAGGGTTGGCATGGATTCGCCTGAATCGAGCAAAGGTTCGCCGGGCCGGGGTCCGGTACTCCTCGCACTTCGCTACTACGGACGGGAGTTGGTCCGGCTCCGCCGGCTGACGGTACCCGCGATGCTGCTCCCGGCGCTGGGCAACATCGGCATCAACTACATCGCGCCGCTGGTCGTCGCGAAGCTCGTCGGCAACATCGTCGGGGGCGGCGGAACCGGCTTCGACGCGATGCTGCCCTACGTCCTCGGCTTCACCGGCGTCCTGCTGCTCGGCGAGGCGCTGTGGCGCATCGGACTGCACTGCCTGAACCGGCTCGACGCCCGCGGCATCGAGCAACTGTACGTGACCGGCATGGACGAACTGTTCGCCAAGGACGCCGCGTTCTTCCACGACAACTTCGCCGGGTCGCTGACCAAGCGGGTCCTGAGCTTCGCCTCCCGCTTCGAGGAGTTCGTCGACACCCTGACGTTCTCGGTCATGGGCAGCTTCGTGCCGCTGGTGTTCGCTTCGGTGGTCCTGTGGCAGTACGAACCGCTGCTCGTGGTCGGGCTGTTGGTGATGATCGCAGTGACGGCTCTGTGCGTCGCTCCGCTGATCCGGCGCCGCCAGGCACTCGTCGCCCAGCGGGAGGAGGCGATCGCCCGGGTCTCGGGACACGTCGCCGACAGCCTGATGAACATGGACACGGTCCGCGCGTTCGCCGCCGAGGAGCGCGAGGCCGCCGAACACCGGTCCCGCGTGGCGGAGTCGCGGCGGCTGACGCTGCGTTCGTGGGACTACGGCAACCTGCGGATCGACACGCTGGTCGCGCCCATGTCCGTGCTGACCAACGCGCTGGGCCTGGTGCTCGCCCTCTCCCTCGGGGCGGGGGAGCGCGGCGTGGAGGCGATCATCGTCGCCTTCACCTACTACGCCAACGCGACGCGGATCATGTTCGAGTTCAACCAGATCTACCGCCGCCTGGAGAGCTCGATGACGGAGGCGGCGCAGTTCACCGAACTGCTGCTGACACCGCCGAAGGTGCTGGACCCGGCCTCGCCGGAGCCGCTGCTCTCGCGGGGCGCCGACGTCCGCTTCGAACAGGTGACCTTCGCCCACGCGGGCGCGGCGCCGCTCTTCGAAGGCCTCGACCTGTCCGTGCCCAGTGGGACGAAGATCGGTCTCGTCGGCCGGTCCGGCGGCGGCAAGACCACGCTCAGCCGGCTGCTGCTGCGGATGACGGACGTCGACGCGGGCCGGATTCTCATCGGGGGGCAGGACATCAGCAGGCTGTGTCAGGCCGACCTGCGCAGCCTGATCGCCTACGTGCCCCAGGACCCGGCGATGTTCCACCGCACGCTGCGGGACAACATCGCGTTCGCCCGGCCGGACGCCACCGACGCCGAGATCCGTCGCGCGGCCGAGGCGGCGCACGTCACGGAGTTCGCCGATGCGCTTCCGGACGGCTTCGACACCATGGTGGGCGAGCGAGGGGTGAAGCTGTCCGGTGGACAGCGCCAGCGGGTCGCCCTCGCCCGGGCGATCCTGCGCGACGCACCGATCCTGCTGCTCGACGAGGCGACCAGCGCCCTGGACTCCGAGAGCGAGATCCTCGTCCAGGACGCGCTGTGGCGGCTCATGGACGGGCGGACGGCGCTCGTGGTGGCGCACCGGCTGAGCACGGTCGCCACCATGGACCAGCTCGTCGTCCTCGACCGCGGACGGATCGTCGAGCAGGGCACGCACCAGGAGCTGCTCGACGCGGAAGGCGCCTACGCGAAGCTGTGGCAGCACCAGTCGGGCGGCTTCCTCGACGACACCCGCGCCCCGGCCGACCTGCACTGACGACCCGGTGGGTGGATTGCCGACCAGGCCGGATCAGGGCCGTTCCGGAGCGATCCGGAACGGCCCCCTGACCGTCAGGTGCCGACGTACGCCGCGAGGTGCTCGCCGGTGAGGGTGGAGCGGTCGGCGACGAGGTCGGCGGGAGTGCCCTCGAAGACGATCTCGCCGCCGTCGTGGCCGGCGCCGGGGCCGAGGTCGATGATCCAGTCCGCGTGCGCCATGACCGCCTGGTGGTGCTCGATGACGATGACCGACTTGCCGGAGTCGACGAGCCGGTCGAGCAGGCCCAGCAGGTGCTCCACGTCGGCGAGGTGGAGGCCCGTGGTCGGCTCGTCGAGGATGTAGACGCCGCCCTTCTCGGACATGTGGGTGGCCAGCTTGAGCCGCTGCCGCTCGCCGCCGGACAGCGTGGTGAGCGGCTGGCCGAGGCTGAGGTAGCCGAGCCCGACGTCGGCGAGCCGGCCCAGGATGCGGTGCGCCGCCGGCGTGTGCGCCTCGCCGGAGCCGAAGAACTCCTCGGCCTCGGTCACCGACATCGCCAGCACCTCGCTGATGTCCTTGCCGCCGAAGGTGTACTCGAGCACCTCCGCCTGGTACCGCTTCCCCTCGCAGTCCTCACAGGGGGTGGCGACGCCGGCCATCATCGCCAGGTCGGTGTAGATGACGCCGGCGCCGTTGCAGGTGGGGCAGGCGCCCTCGGAGTTGGCGCTGAACAGCGCCGGCTTCACGCCGTTGGCCTTGGCGAACGCCTTGCGGATCGGCTCGAGCAGTCCGGTGTACGTCGCCGGGTTGCTCCGTCGCGAGCCGCGGATGGGCGCCTGGTCGACCGACACCACGCCCGCCGAGGCGGGGACGGAGCCGTGGATCAGTGAGCTCTTGCCGGAGCCGGCGACGCCGGTGACCACGCACAGCACCCCGAGCGGGACGTCGACGTCCACGTCCTGCAGGTTGTTGGAGGTGGCGCCGCGGATCTCCAGCGCGCCGGTGGGCTTCCGCACCGTCTCCTTGAGGGCGGCCCGGTCGTCGAGGTGGCGGCCGGTGACGGTGCCGCTGGCCCGCAGCCCCTCGACGGTCCCCTCGAAGCAGACGGTGCCGCCCGCCGTACCCGCGCCCGGGCCGAGGTCGACGACATGGTCGGCGATCGCGATGGCCTCGGGCTTGTGCTCGACGACGAGCACCGTGTTGCCCTTGTCCCGCAGCCGCAGCAGCAGGTCGTTCATCCGCTGGATGTCGTGGGGGTGCAGGCCGATGGTGGGCTCGTCGAAGACGTACGTCGTGTCGGTCAGCGAGGAGCCGAGGTGGCGGATCATTTTGACGCGCTGCGCCTCGCCGCCCGAGAGCGTGCCCGCCGACCGGTCGAGCGCGAGGTAGCCGAGGCCGATCTCCACGAACGAGTCGAGGGTCTGCTGCAGCGCGGTGAGCAGCGGCGCCACCGAGGGCTCCTTGAGACCGCGGACCCATTCGGCCAGGTCGCGGATCTCCATCGCGCAGGCGTCGGCGATGCTGATCCGCTTGATCTTCGACGCCCGGGCCCCCTCGCTGAGCCGGGTGCCGTCGCACTCGGGGCAGGTGGTGAAGGTGACCGCCCGCTCCACGAAGGCCCGGATGTGCGGCTGCATCGCCTCCTTGTCCTTGGACAGGAACGACTTCTGGATCTTGGGGATCAGCCCCTCGTAGGTGAGGTTGATGCCGTTGACCTTGATCTTGACCGGTTCCCCGTAGAGGAAGGCCTGCATCTCCTTCTTGGTGTACTTGCTGATCGGCTTGTCCGGGTCGACGAACCCGGACTGGGCGTAGAGCTGCACGGTCCACTGGCTGTCCGACTTCCAGCCGGGGATGGTGAACGCGCCCTCGGACAGCGACTTGGAGTCGTCGTAGAGCTGGGTGAGGTCGATGTCGGAGACCTTGCCGCGGCCCTCGCAGCGGTTGCACATGCCGCCGGTGCGCTCGTAGGTGGCCTTCTGGGCCTTGGTCTTGGCGCCGCGCTCGACGGTGATGGCACCGCTCGCCCGAACCGAGGCCGTGTTGAAGGAGTACGCGCTGGGCGGGCCGATGTGCGGCTTGCCGAGGCGGCTGAAGAGGATGCGCAGCATCGCGTTGGCGTCGGTGGCGGTGCCGACGGTGGAGCGGGGGTCGCCGCCCATCCGCTGCTGGTCGACGGCGATCGCGGTCGTCAGCCCGTCGAGTACGTCGACCTCCGGGCGGGCCAGGGTCGGCATGAAGCCCTGTACGAAGGTGCTGTAGGTCTCGTTGATCAGCCGCTGCGACTCCGCGGCGATCGTGTCGAACACCAGGGAGCTCTTGCCCGAGCCGGAGACGCCGGTGAACACCGTCAGCCGGCGCTTCGGGATCTCGATGCTGACGTCCTTGAGGTTGTTCTCGCGCGCGCCGTGCACGCGGATCATGTCGTGGCTGTCGGCAGCGTGCAGCGTCGCAGGCGACTGCGTGCCCGTCCTCGTGGCCCTGCTCATCGTCTCTCCCTCTGGTACGGGGCCGCCTTCGCGGTCTCCGCGGGCGTCGCCCGGTCCGAGTGTCAACCTAGATGAGGCCTGAGGGTCGACGCTTCTCGATTCCTGATCGGCCCGCCACCTGTTTCGCCGCCGGTGAAGTAGTCCGAGTCCTTGGGGCGCGTGCCGTCATGGCTCGTGGCACGAGGGGCCGGCTCCAGGTGGGGTATGTACTTGGAGCAGTGGATGTACGCCTCTTCGACGCTCAGCTGGACCCACATCTCGGGGCTGCGACCGGGCGCGACGTCGGTGGGCAGGCCGGGGTGCAGGGAGCGCAGGCCCCTGTCCGTGTAGAGGCGGGCCACACCGTTGACGTGAAGGCCCACGTGGTGGTGGGTGAAGTCCACGAACAACATGCCGAGGTGGGGGTTTTCCGTCATGTTGCCGGCGCTGGCCAGCACACCGTTCCCCCGGAATTCGGGGTAGGCGAGGGTACGGTCGTCGATCACGTGGACGAAACCGGGCGGGCCGGCGCGGAAGCTGGCATCGCATTCGCCGTGGGAGTCGGCGGTGGCCAGGAAGACCATGGCCTGGCGGCCTATGAAGTCCTGCATCTCGGGTGTGAGGCAGGGCCGCACTTGCCGATCGTAGAACCGGGCGGCGCGGTCGGCGGTGCCCAGCTGCTGCTGCAGCCGGTGTTCGCCTGCTGATCCGAAGGGCGCCTGGGGCGAAGTCACGGGTGTTCTCCTGGCAGGACGGGCAAGCGCATGGCTCAGGGAAGGGACAGGACGGGCGTCTCGAACGGGTCGTGATGGATGCGGTCGGGCATGGTGCCGCTGAGCGTGAGCGTCTCCTTGGCGGAGATGACCATGGGGGCCGGACCGCTGAGGTAGACGTCGTGCTGGAACCAGGGGCCGTACTCGGCCAGCACCTCCGGCAGGGATCCCCGGATCCCGGGGATGAACTCGTGGGACACCGCGCCCCTGATGGTCAGCCAGTGGTGCCGCTGGGCCATCCGGAGCATGTCGTCCACCCCGTACAGCTCGGCGCCGGTGCGGGCGCCGAGGAACAGGTCCACGTGATGGCGGCCGCCGCGGCGGGCCACCTCTTCGACGAGCGCGCGGATCGGGGCGAGGCCGGTGCCGCCGGCCACGCAGAGCAGGTCGCTGTGGTCCGCGGCGTCCAGCACCATGTCTCCCATCGGGGGCCCCAGCTGGATCGTCTGGCCGACCGTCGCCTGGTGCACCAGCGCGCTGCTGACCGAGCCGCCGGGCACCGCGCGCACGTGGAAGGTGAGGGTGCCGTCCTCGCGGGGCGCGTTGGCGGGGGAGTAGTAGCGCCACTGCTTCGGCCACCACGGAGTCTCGATGCTCACGTACTGTCCGGCGGCGTACGCGTAGGGCATGTGGGGGCGGACGGTGATCTCGGCGATGCCGTTTCCGCGTGAGACCCGGTGCACGACCGTGGCGGGCCACACGGCGGGCCGGTCCGCCGCGTCCTCCTCGGCGGCACTGATCATGACGCCGGCGACTGCGCCGTACGCCTTGGTCCAGGCGGCGGCGATCTCCGCGGTCCACGCGGGGCCGGCGTAGCGGGCCAGAGAGGCGAGGAGGCACTCGCCCACGGCCGGGAAGTGCGCGCTGAGCGTGCCGAACTTGCGGTGATCGCGTCCGAGGTGGCCGCAGAAACGGACCAGGCTCTCGGGGTCGTCGACCAGGTCCACGATGCGCAGCAGCGCGCGCAGCAGGCGGCCGCGCTGGGTGTCCATGCCCGGCGGGAACATCGGGCGGACCTCGGGATAGCGGGCGAAGAGGATCGCGTAGAAGTAGACCGTCATGTCTGCGGCCAGTGGCTCGACCACCGAGACGGAGGCGCGTATGAGGTCTATTTCGTGAGCCGACAGAGGCGGCTCGACGGCCTCGGGCTCAACGGGTACGGCGGCCGCGGCCGGGGCAGGGGCGGGTTCCGGGCCTTTCGGAAACGGGAGGGTGAATGTGCTGTTCTGGCGATTGATCCGGAATCTCAAGGGGCCAGAGCTCCTCCCTCTGGTATTCGGGCTTCGGGGGCGTGGCCCCATGCGGTGATCGGGGTGTCGAAGGCGGCGGTCATGAGTCCTCACGGCGGAGCATTGAAACGGATCATGCGCTTCCGGACGCTACATGACCGCGTAGGTGACTCAGAAGTAGCCAAGGAACATGACCGGTACGTATATCCGTTAAGCACCGCTTCGTGACCCGTCGCCGAGGTTTTCCCGCAGGCCGGGGGCCCGCCGCGCCCCCGGTGCGCCGATCGGGTGCTTGTGCGCCCGCCCGGTGCTGCGAGGACTGCTCACCGGGTAGATCGGCGCCCATGACCGCAATCGAGCTCAGCAGCACGGCGTTCGGCGACCACGAGGCGATCCCCCGCCGCTTCAGCGGGGAGGGGGACGAGGTCTCGCCGCCCCTGGCGTGGTCGGCCGCCCCGGACGGAACGGCGGAGCTGGTCCTGGTCTGCGAGGACCCCGACGCGCCGGGAGGGACCTTCCTGCACTGGCTGGTCACCGGCATCGACCCGGGCAGCTCCGGCGTCGCCGAGGGAGAGGTGCCTTCCGGCGGCCACGCATGGCCCAACGACTTCGGCCGCGTGGGCTGGGGCGGGCCCATGCCACCGCCCGGGCACGGGGCCCACCGCTACTTCTTCCGCCTGTACGCCCTGTCCGAGCCGCTCCCGCTGCACGGCCGGGCGGGCTCCGATGCGGTGCACCGGGAGCTCAAGGGCAGGGCACTGGCCTCCGGCACCCTGGTGGGCACCTATCAGCGTTGACCCGTCCCTCCTCCCAGGTCACCGAGGAGCTGTTCGAGCCCTGCGCGGAGGTCCTGCAGGGGGACGGCGGGCGTGCCCGAGGAGGGCTCGTCCGTGCCGTCGAGCCGGGGCAGTGTGATGACCACGGTGCCGTCGGCCCGGTGCTCGATGATGTAACCCCGGCCCTGTGCAGCGGTCTGCTGCTCGGTCCTCCTCTGTGTCTGCGGCGTCTGCCGCGTCTGCCGCGTCTGCCGTGCCTGGAGCCATGCGGTGAGGGACTGGAGCACGGCGCTCGTCAGGGTGACCACTGCGACGACGGTGCCGAGGTCCCGGTGCGTTCGGCCGTCGTCCGCGACACGCGGCTGCCGGTGGACGGTGCCGGGAGGAAGGCCCTCGGACAGTTCGAGGAACTCGACGAGCCAGAGTCCCTCGATGATCACGGCCGGGCCTTCGGCGGCCCGGGCGCTGGGCAGGGGATCGGTGTGGGTCATCTGTGACCTTTCCGCGAGGATTCGGGCCGGCGCTGTCACACCAGGCTGAGCAGCAGGTGGGCGGATCGGGGCGCCCGCGGCGGATAGCCGTGCGAGTCCCAGCGGGCGTCCAAGGCGTCGAGCGTCCACTCCAGGTCGAGTCCCTGGGAGGCGAAGACCTCGGCGACCCGGGAGCGGTCGGCGTGGAGGCCGGTCGCGAGACCGAGCAGCGCCAGCGAGGTGAGCAGTCTGATCGAGCCGAGTACGGGGACCATGCCCTGCTTCGCCATCAGGCTCGCGCAGCGCTCGGTCGATGCCTGATCGCGTGACGGCCACAGGGCCGTATCCCGGTACAGGGAGTCGGTGACCTCGACGGCCTGCCCGATGATGTGGTCGAAAAGCTCACTCAGATCTGCCGTCTCTGCGAGCAGGGTGTCCGCGAAGCCCGACAACTGCTTCCCGGCGGCCATGAGTTCGTCCCGCTCCTGATGGATGTCCAGCATCGTCTGCCGCAGGTCGGTGGAGCTGTGCCGGTTCATGGTGCAGGAGAGCAGCCGGCCCTGCGCGGTGACGAAGGCGCCCCGGCACATGAGGTCCCTTCCCCTCATCGCGGTCGTGAGGACGACTTCCAGCCGTGCGTCGTACGTACCGGCGGGGGTGTGCGGTGTCAGGTCCGAGGGCGCCGCGCGGAACAGGTGTTCCTCCCGCCACACGATGTCGGCGCCGGCTCCTCCGGCGAGGACGCGCACCGTCACGGGCACGGAGGAAACGGTGAGGTAGGGCCGCCTGTCCCAGACGCGCCGCAGAAGGCCCTGCGTGGTTCGCACCGTCTCCTCGCCCAGCAGTTCCCGTCGCGGTCCCTCGCCCAGGGCGCGAACCGCCTCCGTGAAGAGGGGGATCGCGCGCGTGCGGGTGTCGGGGTCGACGAGGATGCCCACACCCGGCTCCCACCTTCCGGTGTTCACGTACCGCTCCACCGAGTCCTCGAACGCCGTCACGTCCTCGGCGGTCACCCGCTCGATGTCGGCGATCCTGCGGGCCAGGTGGTCCACGATGCGGTTGGCGCTCGCGCGCGGATCGGGCTCCGGCGGGGCCAGCAGCAGGGCGACGAGGCCGGGATCCTCGTAGAAGTAGCCGCGCAGATAGGTCAGCACCAGATCCGTCTCGGTGATGAGCCGGCTGTCCAGGCTGCTCAGCTGCCACCACATGCTCTTGACCGCGAGGTAGCCGGGCAGGTAGCCCTGTTCCCCGGAGCTCAGCGGCTGCGCCAGGAGACTGGCCTTGGACGCCACGCCGGCGGGGCTGAGCCGCATGTCGCGCAGGATGCCGCCGGCCGCGGCCAGGGTGGCGAACGGCTCGATGACCAGGTCGTCGGAGACCAGGCCGGCCGCGCCCCTGAAGTAGAAGGCCAGGTCCTTGGCGAGGTGGCTGCCCACCCGGCTCTGCACCCGGGGCACCGCATCGTGTTCCGCGAAGAGCGCCAGTCCCTCGGCGAGCGGCCTCAGCAGACGGACGGCGACGTGAAACCGTACGCGGTCATCCAGGACGCGCCACGGGTCGTCGTCACCGTCACCGCCACCGCCACCGCCACCGCCACCGCCACCGCCACCGTCCCGCTCCGGGTCGGCGGCGCGGCGCAGAAGATGCAGGCGGGCGTTGGTGTCCGCCCGGGCCGCGACGGCGAACAGCGCCTTGCCCACCAGGGAGTCGAAGCACCAGTGGTGGGTCGATTCGTGGACGTACATGGCCACGTGCCGGGCTCCGCCGGGCAGTTCTCCCAGCCACGGTCGGGGATCGTCCCGTTCCTCACCGGCGAGCAGGGTGGCGTTGGTGATCAGGTCCGTCCACGCACCGTTGTCCATCGAGCAGTGCAGGCTGGTGTCCATCGCCGCAGCGTCCCACCACCGGGGGGCGTGCGGGGAGGGCGCACGGGCGCATTCGCGCAAGGCTGGTGACACATGCGCCTGGTGCTCATGAAACCCGCCTGCCAGCATGAGGGGCCCCGCCGTGCGAACTCGGCTTTCCGGGGGTCCCTGTGGAATTGATCGTTCTGGGCGTCATCTGCTACTGCGTCTGGGTATTCGTCCGAGAGGCCAAGAAGAACAAACAGGCCGAGGAGGCGGCCGAGGCAGAAGCCGCTCGGCAGCAGCGGATCAAGGACCCCTCCTCCGTCGGCACCGAAGTCGCCTGGACGACACGGCAAGGCGACCAGCAGAAGATCCAGGAACTCGTCGGTCAGCTGCCCGGTTGGCCGGTCCGGACGCCGGTGCTCCATACGGCCCAATGGCTGGGTGCCCTGTCCCAGGGCGCGGGCGTGGCCGATGCGGCGGGCGTGCAGAAGGACATCACGGACCAGGTGCGGGCCAATGTCGAGGACGCGATGTCGGCGCTCAGCGCGATGGCGGTCAAATTGGTCTCTCTCGCCCAGTACTTCGGAGAGGACTGGAAGGCGCTGGATGCGGCGGTCCGCAAGTCGCTGGAAGCACAGGCCCAACAGTTGAACGGAATCTGCGAGGCAGCGGCTTCCCTGCACTACAGCCTGGGTGTCGCCATGGTGGAGCACCGCGGAAACAGCAGCAGTGTGACGTCGGTGAAGCAGGATCTGCACGCGCTGGCCGATGCGATTCGGCAGATTTCCCAGCGCGACCGGCAATTCTGAGGGGGTGGCGGACATGACGAACGGGACCGGCGGGATCCCGGCGCGCGTGGGAGACGTGCTGGGAGTGGCCGAGCGTGTCGTGAACCTGATTCAGGCGTTGGATCGAAGCGATCCGCAGAGCGGATCTCAGGTGCGTGGTGGGATCGCGCAACTGAACCAGCTGGAAAACGAGTTGAAAGGGGAGCTCGTCAAGGCCACCTATGAGCGCAATCGCCTCGGCCGGCGCATCGTCGACGCATCGAAATCCGAGCGGGAGCTGACGCAACTCGCAGCCGGCTTTGCCGCAGCGAGCAAGGACACGGCCGACCTGCCCCCCGGAGTCCGGGACGCCGTGCGGAGATCCATCCGCCTGCGCAAGGACATGGCGGCATGGCAGGCCGGACTTCAGGAAGCTGACGAGACCATCCGCCTGTGCCTCGAGGTGGATGCCGTCCTGCAGCAGTACCGCGCCGACCTGGAGCGGGACGTGGAATCCTTGGGGCGGCGCTTCCGTGCCGCCGAGACCACGCACGCCCTGGCACGCATCGTCGATCGGCTCCGGACGATCGGCAGCACGGTACGGGGCGGCCTCACCGAGCAGGTGGAGAACGCCGAGGCCGAGGCTCGCACCGACCACGGGCTTGCCCTGGACCACGAGGACCTGCGGATCCGGCAGCTGTACGTCCTCAGCGAGGATGCGGAGGTGGAGGAGGAGCTGCGACGGCTCCGGCAGGATCCACCGTGACCCGGCACCCCAGCCCCCTGCCCCTGCCCCTGCCCCCAGCCCCCAGCCCCCCGATTCCTGCCCCAGCCCCCCTGAGCCCTTCGGGCAAGCGGGGGGCGGGGGCATGCTCGGGCGGGCGGTGGGTAGGCGCCTCGGTGGAGGGCTCATGCCGTGACGTACGCCGACTGGCTCCTGGTATCCGGCGAACGCGGCAACACCGCGACTCGCCTGGACGAGCGCCGCCCGGACGGGGCGGCCTGGTCCGAGGGGAATGACGCACGGCCGCTGGTCCACGGCGCCGTGTACTTCGCGGAGCTCCTCGCCGCCATCCGCGCGATGCACGCCGGCGACCTGTTCCTCTTCACCGACTGGCGCGGCGATCCCGACGAGCGGCTCGGCGGGCCCGGTACCGAGATCGGCGCCGTCCTGGAGCGGGCGGTCCACCGGGGTGTCATCGTCAAAGGGCTGCTGTGGCGCTCCCACCTGGACAGCTTCCGGTTCAGCGAGGAGGAGAACCGCCACCTCGGCGAGGAGATCGAGGAGGCGGGAGGCGAGTGCCTGCTCGACATGAGGGTTCGACCGGGCGGTTCCCACCACCAGAAGATGGTGGTGCTGCGCCACCCCGGCCGCCCGGAGCTGGACGTCGCCTACGTCGGCGGAATCGACCTCTGCCACAGCCGCAACGACGACTCCGCCCACCGCGGCGACCACCAGGCGCTGCCCCTGGCCGCCGCCTACGGTCCGTACCCGCCGTGGCACGACGTCCAACTCGCCCTCCGGGGCCCGGTCGTCGGCGACGTCGAGGCCGTCTTCCGCGAGCGGTGGGAGGACCCGTCACCGCTCTCCCGCAGCCCGCTCACCCGCCTGCGGGAGCTGCTGCACCGGGAGGACACCATCGCGGACAGGCTCCCGCCCCAGGCACCCGATCCGGCACCCTGCGGCACGCACACCGTGCAGCTGCTGCGGACCTATCCGAACCGGCTGCTGCGCGGCTACCCCTTCGCCCCCGACGGCGAGCGCAGCATCGCCCGGGGCTACCTCAAGGCGCTCCGGCGGGCCCGCACGCTGATCTACCTGGAGGACCAGTACCTGTGGTCCCCCCGGGTGGTGGCCTGCTTCGCCCGGGCGCTGGCCACGCAGCCGCAGCTGCGCCTGATCGCCGTCATCCCGTCCGTCCCGGACCAGGACGGCCGGCTCGCCCTCCCAATGAACCTGATCGGGCGGATCACCGCCCTCGACGCGCTGCGCCGCGTCGGCGGGGACCGGGTCGCGGTGTACGGCCTGGAGAACCACGCCGGGACCCCGGTCTACGTACACGCCAAGGTCTGCGTGATCGACGACGTGTGGGCCTCCATCGGCTCCGACAACGTCAACCTCCGCTCGTGGACGCACGACTCGGAACTCAGCTGTGCCGTAATCGACCGGCGTACGGACCCGCGGCCGCCGCACGACCCGGCCGGACTCGGGGACGGGGCACGCGCCTTCGCCAGGGAGCTGCGCCTGGAGCTCATGCACGAGCACCTGGACATCGCGGCCGCCGCCCCGGACACGGCGGGGCAGCGGGCGGAGGAGGAGCTTTGCGACCCCGTGGCCGCCTTCCGCGCCTTCGAGGAGGCCGCCGCCGCGCTGGACGCCTGGCACGAGGGCGGCCGCCGCGGTCCGCGGCCCCCGGGCCGGCTGCGCGGGTACGTACCCCCGGAACTTCCCTGGCCACAGCGGGTGGTGGCGACGCCGCTGCACCACGCCCTGGTCGACCCGGACGGCCGGCCGCTGCGGTTGCGCCGCCGCAACGCCTTCTGAAGCGGGGACATTCGGCTCCTCCGCCGAATCCGCTACTGCCCGCGGTAGCCGCTGTCGGCGTCGCCGTTCTCGGCCCGGGCGTCCCCGGAGCGTTCCACCGTGATGTCCCCGGAGCCGCGGGCGGTGACCACCCAGAACAGCCAGTACGTCCAGCCGGTGACGAA
>NZ_JBFBAV010000004.1:0-261390 GCF_040689505.1 Streptomyces sp. NPDC051211 | reverse complement strand
TGCCCTTCTTTCGGGGCTTCCCGTCAGTCCTTGTCTTTCCGGGGCCGGCCGGCCTGTCAAGGGTGGAGCGCAGCGACATCGCGAAGCGACGCGACCGAAGGGAGCGCCCTTGACAGGGCGGACGGACACGGAATGACACTGGGACTGCCGGGAAGGCCCCCCGCCTGCTCTCCGATTCCGCCCAGGCGAAGCCCCGGCAACCCCCTGGCCCCGCCCGGCAGACAGGCCCGGCCCGGCCAGGGCGCGCCCCGGTCGGCCGCCGCTCCAGCAGTTGAGCGGGGTCGCGGCCCGGTGGGCCGCTGCGCGGAGCCTTTCCCCTACCCGCCCCTTCCCACAACTGGGGCTCCGCCCCAGACCCCGTGCCTCAAACGCCGGCGGGGCTGAAAGCGGGGCCACGGCCCGGGCCCCTCAGCTCACCCCCGCCGGGGCTGGAGAGCGGGGCTTTGCCCCGGCAGAGGCCGGGAGCGTACCGCCCAGCGGGGTCCGGGCCGGCAACCCATGTGCCCCGGGCGCTTCGCGCCCGTGCGGGCTGGGGTGCCCGCAGGGCACATCCAGCCCCGCCGGCGATTGAGGCGCGGGGGTCCGGGGGCCGGCCCCCGGCAACGGCGCCGCACTGGGGCAAGGGAGCGACCCGCGCCGTGCTCACCAGCCCCCGTCCCGGCGTTCGGGTTCCGTCTGGCCGAAGCCTCCAGGGGTGGGTGGCACACCCCCGCACCCCACCCCGGCCCCGAGCAGGGGGCAGAGAAGCGCGCCCGCGCCGTGCGCCCCGAAGCCCCGCCCGAGCGCGGCAAAGGGGCGCAGCCGTGCCCAGGGTCCGTACCGCCCGGCGGGGTGCGGGCGGAGCCCGTGCACCCGGGGGTGCGGGGCGCAGCCCCGCAACGGGGGCCGGGGGTGCAAGCCCCCGGCTTCGGGGAAAGGCGGGGCCGGTTCGGGGAAAGGCGGGGCCGGTTCGGGGAAAGGCGGGGCCGGTTCGGGGAAAGGCGGGGCCGGTTCGGGGCAGGGTACGGGAACGTACCGCGGAGCGGCGCTCGGCCCGCCCCGCCCTCAGTGCGTCGGCAAGCGCCCCGCCTCGCGGGACAGGGCGGCCAGGACCGGGGCGATCAGGGGGTGGGATTCGGCGCCGCGGCGGGTGGCGGCGAAGACGCGGCGGGTGGCCGAGGGGCCGGTGACCGGGCGGATCTGGACTTCCTTGAGGTCCATGCCGCGGAGGGCCGAGCGGGGGATCAGGGCGACGCCCGCGCCCGCGCCGACCAGGGCGACGACCGCCCGGAAGTCGTCCGAGGAGTGCACGAACCGCGGCTGGAAGCCCGCCGACTCGCACGCCAGCAGGGTCACGTCGTGGCACGGGTTGGCCGGGTACTGGCCCACCCAGTCGGAGTCGGCGAGGTCTGCCAGGGCGATCCCGGGCAGGCCGGCCAGCCGGTGGGCCGGCGGCAGGACCGCGTCGAAGGGCTCGGCGTACAGCGGGAGGACGGAGAGCCGGGGGTCGTCCGCGCCCGGCCAGCCGCGGTACTCCACGGCCAGCGCGACGTCCGCCTCGCCGTCCAGCAGCATCGGCAGGCTCTGGTCGCCTTCGGCGTCGCGGACCCGCAGTCGGATGCCCGGGTGGTCCAGTGCCAGCCGGGCGATCGCCGGGGCGAGTACCTCGGCGATGCCGGTGGCGAACGCGGCGACCGTGACCTCGCCCGCCGCGCCGCCCGCGTACGCCGCGAGTTCGGCCTCCGCGCGCTCCAGCTGGGCCAGTACCTCGTGGGCGTGGGTCAGCAGGATCTCGCCGGCGGCGGTGAGCCGTACCCCTCGGCCGCTCCTCGTCAGGAGAGCGTGCCCGGTCTCCTGCTCCAGCGCCGCGAGCTGCTGGGAGACGGCGGAGGGGGTGAGGTACAGCGCTGCGGCCGCGGCGGTCACCGTACGGTGGTCCGCCACGGCCCGCAGAATGCGCAGCCGGCGGGGGTCGATCACCCCCCTATGATGTCAGCCCTGAGCAGCGGCAAGAGCCGCGCGAGCGTCGATGAAAGCGGCGATGGCGCGCTCCACGTCGGCCGTCGAATGGGCCGCCGAGAGCTGTACGCGGATGCGCGCCGCGCCCATCGGTACGACCGGGTACGAGAAGCCGATCACGTAGACCCCGCGCTCCAGCAGCAGCTCCGCCATCCGGGCCGCTTCCGCCGCGTCGCCGATCATGACGGGGGCGATGGCGTGGTCCCCGGGGAGGATCTCGAATCCGGCCTCGGTCATCTTCGTGCGGAAGAGCGCGGTGTTGGCGGCGAGGCGCTCGCGCAGGTCGCCGGCGGACTCGAGCAGGTCGAGGACCTTCAGCGAGGCGGCCGCGATGACCGGGGCGAGGGAGTTGGAGAAGAGGTACGGGCGCGAGCGCTGGCGCAGCAGGGCCACGATCTCGGCGCGGGCGGCGACGTAGCCGCCGGAGGCGCCGCCGAGGGCCTTGCCGAGGGTGCCGGTGATGATGTCGACGCGGTCCATGACCCCGTGCAGTTCGGGGGTGCCGCGGCCGCCGGGGCCGACGAAGCCGACGGCGTGCGAGTCGTCGACCATGACCATGGCGTCGTACTGGTCGGCGAGGTCGCAGATCTCCTGGAGGGGGGCGACGTAGCCGTCCATGGAGAACACGCCGTCGGTGACGATCAGCTTGCGGCGGGCGCCGCCCTCGGTGGCCTCCTTGAGGCGGGTCTCCAGCTCGGCGAGGTCGCGGTTGGCGTAGCGGAAGCGGCGGGCCTTGGACAGCCGGATGCCGTCGATGATGGAGGCGTGGTTGAGGGCGTCGGAGATCACCGCGTCCTCGGGGCCGAGGAGGGTTTCGAAGACGCCGCCGTTGGCGTCGAAGCAGGAGGAGTAGAGGATCGTGTCCTCCTGGCCGAGGAAGGCGGAGAGGCGGGCCTCCAGCTCCTTGTGGACCTCCTGGGTGCCGCAGATGAAGCGGACCGAGGCCATGCCGTAGCCCCAGCGGTCGAGTGCGTCCTTGGCGGCGGCGACGACCTCGGGGTGGTCGGCGAGGCCCAGGTAGTTGTTGGCGCAGAAGTTGAGGACCTCGCCGGGGGTGCCGCCGGCGGTCACGGCGACGGCCGCGCTCTGCGGGGTGCCGATGACGCGCTCGGGCTTGTGCAGGCCGGCGGCACGGATCTCGTCGAGGGTGGTGCGGAGGTCTTCGCGTACGGACTCGAACATGTGCGGACTCCTGAGGAGGAACGAGGAGGGGACGAGGAGGGGGCCGGACCCCGCTGGAGGGGGGAGGGTGGCGCGGGGTCCGGCCGGAGGGAGATGGTTCCGTGGAGACTGTGCGGAGGGGGACGGCTAGGACGGGGACGGCTCGGATGTACGGACGGCCCCCGGCCGGGACGGCTCGGGTGTCCGGACGGCCCGCGGCCGGGACGGCCGGGACGGCTCCGAGGACGTAGGGCCCCGGGCTGGAGGACGGCTCGGCGGCACGGGGACGGCTGCTGGGCCAGGCAACAGCTCGGCCGTGCGGCCCTCCGCCCGGGCGCCGGGTTACGCCGTCCAGTCCAGGATGATCTTGCCGCTGCGCGCGGTGGCCGCCTCGTCGAAGGCCGCCTCGAAGTCGGTGTACGCGTAGCGGCCGGTGATGACCGGGCTGAGGTCCAGGCCGCCCTCCAGCAGCACCGTCATCGCGTACCAGGTCTCGAACATCTCGCGTCCGTAGATGCCCTTGATGGTGATCATCGAGGTGACGATCTTCGCCCAGTCCACCGGGAACTCCTGGGCCGGCAGGCCCAGCATGGCGATCCGCCCGCCGTGCGTCATGTTGTCGATCATGTCGCGCATGGCCTCGGGGCGACCGGACATCTCCAGGCCGATGTCGAAGCCCTCGCGCAGCCCGAGCTGCCGCTGCGCATCCGCGATCGTCGCGTCGGAGACGTCCAGCGCCAGCGTCGCACCCGCCTTGCGGGCCAGCTCCAGCCGCTCCGGGCTGACGTCGGTGATGACCACGCTACGGGCGCCCGCGTGCCGGGCGACGGCCGCCGCCATGATGCCGATCGGGCCGGCGCCGGTGATCAGTACGTCCTCGCCGACCAGCGGGAAGGAGAGGGCGGTGTGGACCGCGTTGCCGAACGGGTCGAAGATCGCCGCCACGTCCAGGTCGACCGCGGTCCGGTGCACCCACACGTTCTGCGCGGGCAGCACCACGTACTCGGCGAACGCGCCGTCCCGGCCGACGCCGAGGCCGATCGTCGACCGGCACAGGTGGCGGCGGCCGGCCAGGCAGTTGCGGCACTTGCCGCACACCAGGTGGCCCTCGCCGCTGACCAGGGCGCCGACCTCGACGTCCTGGACGTCCGAGCCGATCGCCGCGACCTCGCCGACGAACTCGTGGCCGAGGACGAGGGGGGTGCGGACCGCGCCCTGCGCCCAGCCGTCCCAGCTGCGGATGTGGAGGTCGGTTCCGCAGATGCCGGTGCGCAGCACCTTGATCAGCACTTCGCCGGGCCCGTAGTCGGGCTCGGGCACGTCCATGAGCCACAGCCCGGGCTCGGCCTTGTGCTTGACGAGTGCCTTCATGGGGGTGGCTCCAGGCATGCGAAGGGACCGCTGCGACCACCGGGGGCGGTGCGGCGTCTGGGACGGGCACCAATCTGCCGAGAGCGGTGGTGATCAGTCCATCGAGGATTTCTTAACCGGGTCGACAGCGCAGCTTCACACGGGCGGCTCGACGCCTATGCTCCTCCCGTGACCGGGGCAGGGCGTGGGGCAGGGAACGGGGAGGTGGCGGGCGTGCCGAGTCTGCGGAGTCGGGCGCTGGCGGCCGCGCTGATGGCGGCGGGGCGCCGTAGGCGGTTCGCGTCCGCCGAGGCGGTGCAGGAGCGGGTGGCGCGTTCGGCGCGGCGGCCGGCTTCGCATCTCCCGCCGCGCTCGCTGGGGAAGGTCGCGGAGGTCTCCCGTACGTTCGTCGGCGCCTGGCCGGTGTACGAGGTGTCGCCGCGCGGGGCCGAGCCGGCGGCCCAGGTGCTGTACGTGCACGGCGGCGGCTTCATCAACGAACTGGTGCGGCACCACTGGTCATTGATCCGGACGCTGGTGACCGAGGCGCAGGCCCGCTGCGTGGTTCCGGCGTACATACTGGCGCCGCGGGGCACCGCGGACCGGAATGTTCCGGTGGCCGCGGACCTGCTGAGCGGCCTGATCGCGAGCGGCGGGCCGGGGGGCACCGTGCTCGTCGGGGACTCGGCGGGCGCCGGGCTGGCGCTGGCGGCCGCGCAGCGGCTGCGTGACCGGACGGGGGCGCAGCCGTCCCGGATCGTGCTGATCTCGCCGTGGCTGGACGTGACCATGAGCCACCCGGACCAGGCGGCGATCGAGCCGGCCGATCCGGTGCTGGCGAGGCCGGGTCTGGTGGAGGCGGGCCGGCTGTACGCGGGGACCCTCGCGGTCGACGATCCGCGGGTGAGCCCGCTGCACGGGTCGTTCGCCGGGCTTGCGCCGCTGACGGTGTTCACGGGCACCCGGGACGTGCTGAGCACGGACAGCCGGGAGCTGCTGCGCCGGGCGGAGGCGGACGGGGTGGAGGTGGAGTTCCACGAGGAGCAGGGGCTGCCGCATGTCTATCCGCTGCTTCCGGTGCCGGAGGGACGGGCGGCCCGGGACCGGATCGTGGACCTGGTCCGGGCCGTTGCAGAGCAACAGTGATCAGTGGTCGCCGACCGCTCCGCCGACCGACCGCCGACCGCCGACCGCCGACCGCCGACCGCCGACCGCCGACCGCCCGAATCATTGATCACAGGAGTGGCCACTGCTCCGCTTTCGGAGCACCCGTCACGCCGTGCAGATCATCAGCGAGCTGACCGGGCTCTCGCGGTACGCCGCCCAGAACGCCTCGTCATGGGCGGCATCCGGCGGCGGGGTGCGGCTCGGCTGCCAGCTGACCGAGGCGAAGCCGGCTTCGACGGCGGCTTCGGCGAACGCCGAGTGCGGCCATTCGCGGTACTGGAAGGGCACGGGCGGGTCGGTCAGGAACGAGGCCAGCAGGAGCGGGGCGTCCCCTTCCGGGATCCGCTCGTGGATCCTGACCCCGTACGGCGACCAGTCCACGTGCGGGAAGGCGCCGGGGTTGGGGACGATCGCCAGCAGCCGCCCGCCGGGGCGCAGGCTCGCCCGGGTGGCCCGGAACATGGCGTGCAGGGTGGCCCGGTCGGTGGCGTAGTTGAACAGGTAGACGGCGGTGGCCAGGTCGAATGCGCCGATGGGCGGCAGTTCGGCCACGTCGGCGATCAGGTATTCGATGCCGTCGGTGTCTTCCGGGCCGTGCGCCCGCGCGAGGCCGATCATCTCCGCGGAGATGTCCACGCCGACGGTGCGCCGGGCACCGGCCCGGGCCAGCAGTCGGGTGTGGTGCCCGTAGCCGCAGGCGAGGTCGACGGTGTCCAGGCCCTTCACCCCGCCGAGCTGGTCGAGCACGGTGAGGAGGGTGTACGTGTCGGCGACGGAGAAGGGGGCGGTGTGCTTCGCCTCTTCGAAGCGTGCGCCGATCACGTCGTACTGCAGGGTGTGGTTGTGCCGCATGCGGGTATGCTCCCGCGCCCGGCGGGCCGTTGGTGTCCCGGCGGCCGGACCGTCCCCCGGACGGGGGAGGCAGTCGGCTCAGTCCGTACGGCGTACGGGGCGCAACCGCCGGTATTCGGTCACGCCGCTCCCCCGGATCGGCCGGGATCGGTCGCGGATCCGCCTTCCGGCAGGGCGGAAGCGGACTTTACGATCAGTCCGTGACCTTCTCTCCACGGCTGACCGGGGGCCGGCGCGGCGCGGACATCAGGAGGATGCGCCGTACCCGGGACGCGTTGCTCTGCGGTCTCGAGCTGTCCGTGCCCGTGGACCCGCAGACCGTGTTCGCGGCGCTCTGCTCCTCGATGGCGCGGCGTCACCGGGAGCCCGTCGACTACCGCCTGGTGCGGTTCCCGGTGAGCACCGTCAGCGGGCTGCTGGTCCGGACCGACACCCGCACGCTGATCCTGATCGAGGAGAACACCTCGGCCGAGCACCAGCTGGGCATTCTGGGCCACGAGTTCTGGCACATGGAGCAGGAAGCCGCCTGCAAGGCCTCCCGTACCGCCGCTCGTACCGACTGCGCCCAGTCCGTGGAGGCGGACTGCGAGATCTTCGGCTCGCTGATGGCCAGCCGCTGCCTGCGTCTGCTGCAGGGCGACGCCGAGGCGGTCCCGGAGTCCGCCAGTCAGTTCGGGCACCGGCTGCACACGTCCATCGGCCACACCGGAGCCGGAAGGACCTGGTGAGCGATCACTCCGGTTATTGGATCCTCGCCTCCGCCATGTGGATCGCCTGCCTGATCAAGGCTCCCGGTCTGCGCCACCAGCGTGGCAATCCGCTGTACGTGACGGTGTGTGCGGTGCTGCTGCTCGGCGGCATCGCGTACTGCTGCGCCAACCCCGATGTCATCGGGTTCGTCAACGAGGTCACGGGCGTGCCCAATTTCTCGGCGCCGCTGGTCTACAGCCTGCTCACCGCCGAGAGCGCGATGATCCTGACCCTGCTGGTGTACTGGCGGGAGGGCCCGGAGGAGAAGGCGCGGCGGGCGGCGCGGCGCTGGCAGGCCGTGTACGGGCTGGTGGTGGTCGCCGTGATCGTCCTGTTCGCGGTCGGGCAGGCCCCGGTGGAGCAGCGGACCGACTTCGACACGTACTACGCGGGGACCCCGTACATCCGCGAGATGATCCTGCTGTATCTGACGGCCCACACCGGGGCCGCGCTGATGGCGACGGTGCTGTGCATCCGCTGGTTCGCCGGGGTGACCGGGCCGCCGTGGCTGCGTCGCGGGCTGCGCGTGCTCATCCTCGGTTTCGCGCTCAACTTCGGCATGGACTTCGCCAAGTTCGCGGCGATCGGCGCCCGCTGGGCGGGCCGCGACTGGGACGTGCTGAACACCAGGGTCGCTCCCCTCTTCGCCTTCGCCTGCAGCCTGTGCACCGCCCTCGGGTTCGTCCTGCCGGTGGTCGGGGGGCGGGTGTCGGGCACCGTGTCCGCCGTGCGGACCTTCGTCCGGCTGGGGCCGCTGTGGCGGGCGCTGCGCAGGGCCGCCCCGGCCGTCGTGCCCTCCCTGCCCGTCCCGTGGTGGGAGATCGACCTGCGGCTGACCCGCCGCGTCGCCGAGGTGCAGGACGGCCGGCTGGCCCTGCGCCCGTACCGGGACGCCGCCGTCGCCGAGGACGCGTCGGTGCGGGCCCGTGCCGCCGGCCTGTCCGGGGAGGCGGCCGCGGCGGCCGTGGAGGCGGCGGTGCTGGCGGCGGCGATCGCCGCGTCGATGGCCGCGTCGAAGGCGGCTCTCGACGGGGCGGCCGCGGACGGGAGCGGGGAGGGGGACGGGGACGGCTCGGCCGAGCTCGGCGACGAGACCGCCGAACTGCCGCTGCTGGACCGGGAGGCGCTGGTCCGTGTCTCGTGCCTGTTCCGCCACCCGCCCCGAGCGGCCGGTACGGGGCCCCGCGGACCCGCCGCCATCCGCCCGACCGAGCTGGAGAAGCCCGCCGATGGCCGCATCAACTCATAGCAGTCATAGCAGTCGTGACGGTCGTGGCGGTCGTGGCGCGCACGGACAGGTCCGGCGTGCCGTCGTTCTCGGTGCCAGCATGGCCGGGATGCTGGCCGCCGCCGTCCTGGCTGCCCACGCCGACGAGGTCCTGGTCCTCGACCGCGATGAGCTGCCGGCCGGTCCGGCACCCAGGACCGGGCTCCCCCAGGCCCACCACGTGCACCTGCTGTGGTCCGGAGGGGTCCGGGTGATCGAGGAGATCGCGCCGGGGCTGACCCGTGCGTGGCTGGCCGCGGGCGCCCGGCAGGTGGACATGCCCTCCGACCTGGTCATGCTGACCCCGCACGGCTGGGTCCGCCGCGGCCCCTCCCTCCAGTACCAGCTCGCCTGCTCCCGGGACCTGCTGGACGCGGCCGCACGCGCCGTCCTCCTGACCGGCCCGCGCATCGGCGTCCGTACGGGCGTCCACGCCGAGGGGCTGGTCGGCACCCGGGAGGCGGTCCGGGGCGTGCGGGTCCGCGCGCTCGCCACCGGGGAGGTCACGGAGATCGAGGCCGGGCTGGTGGTGGACGCCACCGGGCGGGGTTCGCGCGCGCCGGAGTGGTTGAGCCGGATCGGGCTGCCGCGGGTCCGGGAGGAGTGCGTCGATCCCGGGCTGGTCTACGCCAGCCGCCTGTACCGGGCTCCGGAGGGGGCGGCGGACTTCCCGGCGGTCAGCATCCAGGCCGATCCGGGCCGGCCGGAGCCCGGCCGGATGGCCACCCTGCTGCCCGTGGAGGACGGCCGCTGGCTGGTGACCCTCGCGGGGACGCGCGGCGCGGAACCGGGCCGGGTGGCCGCGGAGTTCGAGCCGTTCGCCCGGACGGCCCGGCATCCGCTGGTCGCCGACCTGATCGCGGGCGCCGAACCGCTGTCCGAGGTGCACCTCAACCGCAGTTGCAGCAACCGCCGGCGCTTCTACGAGAGGCTCGGCGCGTGGCCGGCCGGGTTCGTGGTGCTCGGGGACGCGGTCGCCGCCTTCAACCCCGTGTACGGGCAGGGGATGACGGTGGCGGCACAGAGCGCGGCCGCGCTGCGTGCGGCTCTCCGCAGGCACGGGCTCACCGGCCCTCGGCTGGGCCGCACCGTCCAGCGGGACATCGGCCGGCTGGTCCGGGCCCCTTGGTCCATCACCACCGGCCAGGACATCCGGTTCCCCGGGGCCACGGGCCGGCCCGCACCGCTCGCCGGCCGGCTGGTCCACGGCTATGTGGACCGGCTCAGCCGGACCGCGATGTCCAGCGAGGAGGCCCTGCGGGCGCTGTTCGACGTGATGTCCCTGGCCGCGCCCCCGACCCGGCTGTTCCACCCCGGGACGATCCGTACGGTCCTCGCGGGCCCGGCCCGCCCGCCGCTGACGGAGCCGCCGCTGACGGCGTCCGAACGCCCCTTCGCGGGGCCGGGAACCGCTAGGGGCGGCTAGCGGCCCGGTCGAGTTCGGTGTCGAGGGCCAGAGCGGCCGTGATGAGCGCGATGTGGGTGAAGGCCTGGGGGAAGTTGCCGAGCTGCTCGCCGGTCGGGCCGATCTCTTCGGCGAACAGGCCGACGTGGTTGGCGTAGGTGAGCATCTTGTCGAAGGCGTAGCGGGCCTGTTCGAGCCGTCCCGCCCTGGCGAGGGCGTAGACGTACAGGAAGCTGCACAGGGAGAAGGTGCCTTCGGAGCCTTGCAGGCCGTCGGGAGAGGCGGCGGGGTCGTACCGGTAGACGAGGCTGTCGGAGACGAGTTCGCCGTCCATGGCGTCGAGGGTGGAGAGCCAGCGCGGGTCCTTCGGGCTGATGAAGCCGACCAGCGGCATCAGCAGCAGGGAGGCGTCCAGGACGGTGCTGCCGTGGTGCTGGACGAAGGCCCGGCGTTCCTCGCTCCAGCCGCGGGTCATGATCTGGTCCATGATGGCGTCGCGGGAGGCGGTCCAGCGGGCCAGGTCCGCCGGGCGGGCGAGGGCGGTGGCCTGGCGGATGCCGCGGTCGAAGGCGACCCAGCACATGAGGCGGCTGTAGGTGAAGTCCTTCCGGCCGCCGCGGGTCTCCCAGATGCCCTCGTCGGGGCGGTCCCAGTTCTCGCAGAGCCAGTCCAGTACGGCGGCGGAGCGCTGCCAGGCGTCGTAGCCGACCACGTCGGTGACCTGGCCGGTCTGGACGAGGGCGTAGACGGCCTCGCCGTAGATGTCCAGCTGTAGCTGGTCGGCGGCGCCGTTGCCCGCGCGCACCGGGGCGGAGGCCCGCCAGCCCTCCAGGTGGTCGAGGACTTCTTCGGTCAGGTACGGGTCGCCGTCGACGCGGTACATGATCTGGAGGGGTTCGCCGTTGGGGGCTCGGCCGTCCTGCAGGCGCTGTCCGAGCCAGCTGCGGAAGGCGTTCGCTTCCTCGGTGAGGCCGAGGTCGCGCATGGCGCGTACGGAGAGGGAGGCGTCGCGGATCCAGGCGTAGCGGTAGTCCCAGTTGCGCTCGCCGCCTTCCTGCTCGGGCAGGCCCATGGTGGCGGCGGCGATCGGAGCGCCGGTGGGCGCGTACGTGAGGAGCTTGAGGGTGATGGCGGACCGGTTGACCATCTGCTGCCAGCGGCCGCGGTAGCTGCAGCGGCCGATCCAGCCGTGCCAGAATCGGCGTACGGCGGCGAACTGCTCCAGCAGGCCGGCCGGGCCGGCGGGCGGCGGGGCCTCCTGCCGGGCGTCGCCGACCGTCAGCAGGACGGCGGCGCGCTCGCCGGCGTTCAGGGTGACGGTGGCGCGCACGTCCTGTCCGTCGGCTTCCAGGGGTACGGGGCCTACGGCCTGGAGGTGCGCGGTGATGCCCGGTCCGTCGAAGCGTGCGGTGGCGCCGTCCAGGGCCAGTTCGTGCGGTGCCCGGCCGTAGTCGAAGCGGGGGCGGCACTCCAGGGTGAAGCGCACGGTCCCGCGTACCACGCGCAGGAACCGCACCACCTGGTGGCGGTCGGTGGCGGTGTGCGGCTCGTGGACGGGCATGAAGTCGACGACCTCGCCGACGCCCTCGGCGGTGAGGAAACGGGTGATGAGCACGGCGGTGTCGGCGAGGTAGAGCTGGCGGGTGACGATGCCGGCCTTGCCGCCTGACCCGTCGTCGGCTGCGTCCGACCGGTCGTCGCCGGTGCCGGGCGCGTCCGCGGTGATGGCGAAGTGTCCGCCGCGGGCGTGGTCGAGCAGGGCTGCGAAGATGCTGGGCGAGTCGAAGCGGGGCGAGCAGAACCAGTCGAGTACGCCCTCGGACGAGACGAGCGCGCAGGTCTGCAGGTCCCCGATCAGGCCGTGCTCGGCGATCGGCGGGTAGCGCATCACCGTCATGCCGGTACCGGGGCGAAGGGGCACAGTTCGTCGGCCCCCCGCCGTACGACGCCGAAGCTGCTCTCCGGCACCTCGTTCCAGGCGCCGGGCAGGTCACCGAGGGGTTCGGACACGATGAGGCGGGTCTCATCGGATATCTCCCGCAGGAACGCCATGTCGGGGTGCAGCCTGCGCAGTGATTCCACCCGGCTGCTGTAGTACAGCGAGCGGGAAGCGCCCTGGCTGGAGTATCGGAAGGCCCAGACGCTCTCTCCGTCGGTGACGGCGATCGTCATCTGGAGCGGGAACTCCACCGCGTGCTCGCGCCCGCTGCGCTCCACCACTCCCGCCATCCGGGCCACGGCGGCCGGCGGGTCCTGCTCCAGGCCGAAGGTGACCGCAAGGTAGAACATCACCTCTGAGTCGGTCGTTCCTTCGATGTCGGAGAACAGTGCAGGATCGACGAGCAGGCAAAGGTCCCGGCGCATGAGGTGGAAGCCGCTGATGGCGCCGTTGTGCATCCACAGCCAGCGGCCGTGCCGGAACGGGTGGCAGTTCGTCTGCTGCACCGCCGTGCCGGTGGACGCCCGGATGTGGGCGAAGAACAGCGGGGAGTGGACGTGGTCCGCGATCTCCCGCAGGTTGCGGTTGTTCCAGGCGGGACCGACGTCCCGGAGAACCGCCGGGGTGTGGTTGCCCGGTGTGTACCATCCGACGCCGAATCCGTCGCCGTTCGTTGTTTCCACACCCAGTTTCGAGTGCAGGCTCTGGTCGATCAGCGAGTGGGCGGGTTTGTACAGGATGGTGTCGAGCAGCAGGGGTGTTCCCGAGTATGCGAGCCATCGGCACATGAGCGATCACCTGTGTTCCTACTGCACTTCGGAGCTGCAGCCCGCCACCCTCATTGTCGTGGCCCCCGCCGCTGATCGCCATGTGGGCGGGTGCCGGCTCACCACCTGAGGAGATATCCGTGAAGATGCTCATCAACAGCCCCGGGACCGTGGTCGAGGACGCGCTGCGCGGGATGGCCGCCGCCCATCCGGAGCTGGCCGTGGACGTGGTGCGGCGGCTGGTGGTGCGCCGGGATGCGCCGGGCGCCGGGAGGGTCGGGCTGGTGTCCGGCGGCGGGTCCGGGCACGAGCCGCTGCACGCCGGGTTCGTGGGGTACGGGATGCTGTCCGCGGCCTGCCCCGGGGAGGTGTTCACCTCGCCGGTGCCCGACCAGATGCTGGGAGCCGCCGCCGCGGTGGACGGCGGGGAGGGGGTGTTGTTCGTGGTGAAGAACTACACCGGGGACGTGCTGAACTTCGAGATGGCCGCCGAGCTCGCCGAGGAGGACGGCATCCGGGTCGAGCGCGTACTCGTCAACGACGACGTGGCGGTGGTGGACAGCCTGTACACGGCGGGCCGGCGCGGCACCGGGGCCACCCTGTTCGTGGAGAAGATCGCGGGCGCGGCCGCCGAGGAGGGTGCCCCGCTGGAGCAGGTGGCGGCCGTGGCCCGGCGGGTCAACGAGGCCTCGCGGAGCTTCGGGGTGGCCCTGAGTGCCTGCACGACTCCGGCGAAGGGCAGTCCGACCTTCGACCTCCCCGAGGGGGAACTGGAGTTGGGGGTGGGCATCCACGGCGAGCCCGGGCGGGAGCGGCGCCCGATGATGACCTCGCGGGAGATCGCGGAGGTGGCGGTGGGTGCCGTACTGGAGGAGCTGCCGGGGGCCCGGCCGGTGCTCCTCCTCGTCAACGGGACGGGTGCGACGCCGCTGCTGGAGCTGTACGGGTTCAACGCGGAGGTACAGCGCGTGCTGGCGGAGCGCGGGGTACCGGTGGCCCGGACGCTGGTCGGGAACTACGTCACCTCCCTGGACATGGCCGGGTGTTCGGTGACGTTGTGCCAGGCCGACGAGGAGCTGCTGCGGCTGTGGGACGCGCCTGTGCAGACCGCCGCGCTGCGCTGGGGCCGTTGACGCGGCGTCATAAGCTGGCGGCAGGGCCCAGGCGGACCAAGGCGAGGAGACCCGGTGCGTGACGCAGAGTTCTTCCGGCGCTGGATGGCGGCCGCGGCGGCCGCCGTGGAGCGTGAGGCGGACCGGCTGACGGAGCTCGACAGCCCCATCGGGGACGCGGATCACGGCAGCAATCTGCTGCGCGGGTTCACCGCGGTGGTCCGGGAGCAGGAGGCGGAGCGTCCGGAGCAGCCGGGGGCGGTGCTGCAGCTGGCCGGGCGGACTCTGATCTCCACGGTGGGCGGGGCGTCCGGGCCGCTGTACGGGACGCTGCTGCGGCGGGCCGGCAAGGAGCTGGGCACGGCCGCCGAGGTCACCGACGAGCAGGTGCGGGAAGCCCTGTACGCGGGGGTCGGCGCGGTCGCGAAGCTGGGCGGGGCGGCACCGGGCGACAAGACGATGCTGGACTCGCTGGTGCCGGGGGTCTCCGGGCTCGCCACCTCCTACCGGGCGGCTGCGGAGGCGGCGGAGAACGGCGCGCTGGCGACCGTACCGATGCAGGCGCGCAAGGGGCGGGCCAGCTATCTGGGTGAGCGGAGCATCGGGCACCAGGATCCGGGGGCGACCTCTTCGGCCCTTCTGCTGGCCGCTCTGGCGGACGTGGTGGATGCGGCGGACGTGGATGTGGCGGATGCGTCGGACGTGGCGGATGCGTCGGATGCGTCGGGTGTGACGGAGGAGGAGTCGTGAGCGGGCCGCTGGTGGGGATCGTGCTGGTGTCGCACAGTGCGCAGGTCGCCGAGTCGGTGGCGGAGCTGGCCCGCGGGCTGGCGGCCGGCGGGCCGGTGGCCCCGCTGGCGGCCGCGGGCGGCACGGCCGAGGGCGGGCTGGGCACCAGCGCGGACCTGATCGTGGCCGCGGCATTGTCGGTGGACCGGGGGGCGGGGGTGGCCCTGCTGGCGGACCTGGGCAGCTCGGTCCTCACGGTAAAGACCCTGCTGGCGGAGGAGGAGCTGCCCGCGGGTGCCCGGCTGGTCGACGCGCCGTTCGTCGAAGGGGCGGTATCGGCCCTGGTCACCGCCTCGGCCGGGGCGCCGCTGGAGGCGGTGGCGGCGTCGGCGGCGGAGGCGTACGCGTACCGGAAGGTGTAAGGCGGGGGGGGTGTGCCGGGCGGTGATGGCGGGCGGTTGTAGCTGGGCAGTGTGAGCCGGCCCGGGCGTGGGCCTGCCCGGGATGGGCCGGGATGGGCTGGCCGGGGCGTGGGCCGGGGTGGACCGGCCCGGGCGTGGGCCGGCCGGGGCCTGGGCCGGCCGGGGCCTGGGCCGGCCGGGGCCTGGGCCGGCCGGGGCGGTCAGTGGCCGCGCAGCTGGTCCAGTTCGCGGCGTTCCCGCTTGGTGGGGCGGCCGGCGCCGCGGTCCCGGAGGCCGGTGGCGGCCGCCTCGACCCTGGTGGGCGGCGGGGGGCTGTTGTCGATGTAGGCCTCGGCCGCCACCGGCGCGCCGACCCGCTTGGTGAGGGCCTGGCGGACCACCACGATCCGTTCCCGTCCCTCGTGGAAGAGCCGCACCTCGTCACCCGGCTTGACCGACTGCGCCGGCTTCGCGCGGTCTCCGTTGACCCGCACGTGGCCCGCCCGGCAGGCCGCCGCCGCGATCGAGCGGGTCTTGGTCAGGCGGACCGCCCAGATCCAGGCGTCGACACGCGCCGATGATTCTTCGCTTCCCGTGGCTGCCATGCCCCGACTCTAGCGAGCACCCGCGCAGGCCCCGAACGACTTTTGGCAGATACGACAAGAGGCATGGCATGTGCCATGGAGATCATCCCAAGAGGATTGCAAATGCGCCACGCCTCCCCCTACCTTGTCGCACATGCAGTCCTACACCATCGGTCAGGCGGCGCGTCTGCTCGGCGTCAGTCCCGACACCGCGCGCCGCTGGGCCGACGCAGGCCGGGTCGCGACCCATCGCGACGAAAGCGGCCGGCGGCTCATCAACGGCCGTGATCTGGCCGCGTTCTCCATCGAGGTGGGCCAAGGGGCCCACACGGAGGACGAAGAGCCGTACACCTCCGCCCGCAACGCCTTCCCCGGGATCGTCACCGCCGTCAGGCTCGGCGACGTGGCCGCTCAGGTGGAGATCCAGGCCGGTCCCCACCGGCTCGTCTCCCTCCTCACCCGCGAGGCAGTCGAGGAGCTCGGACTGGAGGTCGGCATGCAGGCCACCGCCCGCGTGAAGTCGACCAGCGTCCACATCGACCGCACCTGACACCGCCCGACCCGCATCCCAGCCCATTGGAGTGTTCCGCTCATGTCCCCGAAGCCGTCCTTCCACACCCGTCACCGCGCCGCCGCCGCGGTCCTGTCCGCGGGCCTGCTGATGGCGCTCACCGCCTGCGGGGGTGACGACGGCACCGAGAAGGCGGCCGCCGAGGACAAGTCCTCCACCCCGGCTTCGGGCGCGCCCAAGGCCGCCAACCTGACCGTGCTCGCCGCGTCCTCGCTCACCGACGTCTTCAAGACCGCCGGTGCCGCGTACGAGAAGGCGCACCCCGGCACGAAGCTCACCTTCTCCTTCGCGGGTTCCCAGGAGCTCGCCGCCCAGGTCAAGCAGGGCGCCCCGGCCGACGCGCTGGTCACCGCGGACACCAGGACCATGGACGGCCTGAAGGCGGAGACCGGCACCCCCGCGGTCATCGCGAAGAACCGCCTGGTCATCGCCGCCACGAAGGGCAACCCGCACAAGATCGGCGCCCTCAAGGACCTCGCCGACACCAAGCTGAAGGTGGTGCTGGCCGCGCCCGAGGTGCCGGTCGGCCGGTACAGCAAGCAGATCCTCGACGCCCAGAAGGTCCTGGTGAAGCCGGTCTCCCAGGAGCCGAACGTCCGCGCCGTGCTGGCCAAGGTCGAGATGGGCGAGGCCGACGCCGGCCTCGTCTACAAGACGGACGCCGCCAAGTCCAAGGACAAGGTCGAGGCCGTGGAGATCCCGGACGAGCACAACGCGGTGGCCTCCTACCCGGCCGCCTCGCTCAAGGGGTCCAAGAACGCCGAGGCCGCCGCCGCGTTCGTGGCCTGGCTGAGCACGCCGGAGGCGCAGAAGATCCTCCAGGACGCGGGCTTCCAGCAGCCGTAGCCCGGTGAGAACCGCGGGGCGGGGCTGTCCGGTCCGGGGGGACGGGCGGCCCCGCCCCGCCGTGTCCACTCCTTCCGCCTCTTCTGCCACTTCTGCCCTCTTCTGCTCCTTCTGCCTCTTCCGCCTGTTCCGCCTTTACCGATCCTTCCGCCTCTTCCACCCCTTCCACTCCTTCTGCCTCTTTTGCCCCTCAGCCAGGAAGCGCGATGAACAGACTGCGCCGCAGCATCCCCACCCGTACGCGTACCCGCGCGCCGCTCGCCCTCGCCCTGCCCGCGCTGCTCGCCGTCGCGTTCCTGCTGCTGCCGCTGATCGGCATCCTGGTCCGCACCTCCTGGGGGGACCTGGGCAGCCACCTGACCACCCCCGGCGTGGTCGAGGCTCTCAAGCTCTCGCTGCTGGTGTCCTTCTGGGCGCTGCTGCTCTCCCTGCTCCTGGGGGTGCCGCTGGCCTGGCTGCTGGCCCGGGTCGAGTTCCCGGGCAAGGCGGTCATCCGCTCCCTGGTGTTGCTGCCGATGGTGCTGCCGCCGACCGTCGGCGGCGTGGCGCTGCTGCTCGGCTTCGGGCGGCGCGGACTGCTCGGGCCGTGGCTGGAGGACACGTTCGGCATCACCCTGCCGTTCCACACCTCCGGTGCCGTGGTCGCGGCCACCTTCGTCGCCATGCCGTTCCTGGTCATCAGCCTTGAGGGGGCGCTGGGCGGGCTGCGGCGCAGCTACGAGGAGACGGCCGCCTCCCTCGGGGCCTCGCCGGTACGGGTGTTCTTCACGGTCACCCTGCCCATGGTGGCTCCGGGTCTGATCGCGGGCGCCGCGCTCACCTGGGCGCGCGCCCTGGGCGAGTTCGGCGCGACCATCACCTTCGCCGGGAACCTGCCCGGCACCACCCAGACCCTGCCGCTCCAGGTGTATCTGCTGCTCCAGGACCAGCCCGAGGCGGCCACTTCTCTGTCGCTGCTGCTGCTCGCCATCGCCATGGCGGTGCTGATCGCCTTGCGCGGGCGCTGGACCGGCGCGCCGGCCGCCCGCCGGGAGGCCGCCCCGGCGGGCGGCGCTGCCGACCCCGGGCCCAGTACGGTCCCCGGGCCTAGTACGGCCCCCGCGCCGAGTGCGGTCCCCGCGCCGGCGGCCGCTGCCGACGGGCAGGACCGGCAGGACGGGCCGGCATCCGCGGATTCGGCGCGCTGGCCGCTGCACGCCGAGGTCACCGGCTTCAACCGGCTCACCCTGGACGCCGAACCGGGCACCACCATCGCCGTCGTCGGCGAGAACGGCGCCGGCAAGACCACCCTGCTGCGCGCCCTGCTCGGTCTCACCCCGCGCGCCCACGCCGAACTCCGGCTCGGCGACACCGAGGTGACGGACCTCCCCCCGCACAAGCGGCAGGTCGCATGGGTCCCGCAGGACGGCGCGCTGTTCCCACATCTGAGCGCGCTGGCCAACACCTCGTACGGGCTGCGCGCCCGCGGCGTGCCGCGCGCCGAGGCTCGCCGCACGGCCAGGGAGTGGCTGGACCGGCTCGGTGTCGGCCACCTCGCGCACCGCAAGCCGGCCGAGCTGTCCGGCGGCCAGGCCCAGCGGGTGGCGCTCGCCCGGGCGCTGGCCGCCCGGCCCCGGCTGCTGCTCCTGGACGAACCCCTCGCCGCCCTCGACCAGACCACGCGGGTCCACGTCCGGCACACCCTGCGCCGCCATCTGGCCGGCTTCGGCGGGGTCTGCCTGATCGTCACGCACGACCCCGTCGAAGCGGTGTCCCTCGCGGACCGGGTCCTGGTCCTGGCCGACGGACGCGCCCTCCAGGACGCGCCGCCCGCCGAGGTGACCCGGCATCCGCGCTCCCCGTGGGTGGCCCGGATGCTGGGGCGCAACGCGTGGGCGGGGACCGCCGGAGCGGAGGGGATCGCACTGGACGCCGGCGGCCGGCTGGTGGTGGCCGACTCCCTGGCCGTGGGCTCCCGCACCCTCGCGATCATCGCCCCGGAGGCGGTGTCCGTGCACCGCGAACGGCCGGGCGGCAGCCCCCGCAACAGCTGGCCGGGTACGGTCCGCGAGATCACCGCGGTCGGCAGCCGGCTCCGCGTCCTGGTCACCTCCGCGGAGGCCCCCGACCTGGTCGCCGAGATCACTCCGGAGGCCGCGGCCGAACTCAAGCTGGCCGACGGGGCGCCGGTCTGGACGAGCGTGAAGGCGACCGAGATCACCCTCGTGGAGCTCTGACCGGCTCGGTATGCCGGGGTTTTGCGGAGTTTCACTTGGGCGGGGTCGGAGGGGTGCCCGGGGGCTGCCCGTCAGTCCAGTGTCCGAGCGGGCCGGTCCGGGCCGTCAAGGGCGCTCCTTCGTCGCGCCGCTTCGCGATGTCGCTGCGCGCCACCCTTGACGGCCCGGCCCGGCCCGCCCAGACAGAGACTGTCGGGCGGCCCCCGGGGGGATGGCATGGGGGACCTTTCCCACATGCGGCCCCGCCCAGCCCGTCGGGCGGCGGCTGACGCCCGACCGGCCGCCCTGACGGGCGGACAGCTCCGATTCCCCGAAGCCAGACCCAGGCAGCCGGGCCCGAGCGACCGGCGCGCCCGATCGCTACGCGCTTCTCCCGGCATAGCGTCCCCGGACCGCCTGTGGCCGGACATAAGCCGCCACCGGCCACCACGTGCTCCTGCCGTCTCGGCGACCACAGCCCATCTGGGGTCAGGCTCAGGTGGCCTTGCCACCGCCGGGACCCGCTGAGACCGGCTCGGCCGCGGCCGGAACCGGCTGGAACCGGCTGCGGCGGGGACCGGCTCGGACCGGCCGGGGCTCGAGCGGGCCGGGCTACGGGGCCGTGGCCCCGGTTGCGGTCGGCGGGGTGGGGGTGTCCGGGTGGACGGTGAGCCAGTCGCGGCTGGGTTGGGCCGCGCCCTCGCCGGCCGGGAAGGTGTCGGCACCCACCAGAGCTCGGCTGCCGCGCGCGACGGCGAATTCCAGCACGCCCTCGGTTCGGCCGGCCGTCGGCTCCGGGGCGTCCAGGGTGATCACCGCTGCGCCTTTGCCGCTGGTCCGCCGGAACTCCGCGAGCCAGCGCGCCCGCACGGCCGCCTCCTTCCGGTCCACCCGGTCCGGTCCCGCGTACCGCTGTACGAGGACCAGCGCGCCGGTGTCCGGGTCCCGGGCGGCCTCCTCGAGTCCGGCCCGCAGCGCGCCGAGCCGGGCCAGTCCGCCGCCCTGGAGGGTGCCCCGGGTGGTGTCCAGCGGCAGGAACCGCACGCCCCGGTGGCGGAACGAGGCGGTGCCCGGTACCGGCCGGACGGCCGGGGCGGCAGCTGCCGGTCGGGGCGGGCCGGCCGCGCCCGCCGGGCGGGGGCCGGAGGCCAGGACGAAATCGATGGCCGCGGTGCCGAGCCCGGCTCCGGCCGCGGTCCGCTCGGCGGGCAGCACGGCGAACCGCCAGGGTCGGGCGCGGATCTCCTCGGGGGTGGCCGGCCGCGGATCCATTGGTCCCGGCTGGGCGGCGAGGAGTTGTCCGGTCCCCGTGTGCCCGTCCGCCGGTCCGGGGCCGGAGCGGCGGACGGCGTCGTCGAGCGGGGCCAGGATGTGCTCCGCCCGGCCGACGGAGACGGCGAGTTGGGCCGTGGCCCCGGTCGCCGGCACGGTGGCCTTCAGCACTCCGGCGGCCTGCGGGACGAGGGCCGTCACGCTGAAACCGCCGCGGCCGTCGTCCACCACCTGCCACCGCGCGCTGTCGTACTCCCACCGCACGTCGCGTCCTTCCACCGGGGCCGTCGAGCCCTGCGCGTCGAACCCGGCCAGCCGGAAGGTGACCGCCTCGGCCGGCTCGGCCAGGTCGATGCGGTCGGGCTCGGCCCGGAGCCGGGCCAGCGGGCCCAGCACGTCCAGCCGGAGCGCGCCGTCGGCGAGCGCGCGCCCCGCGTGCACCAACGCGCCGCCCGGACGGACCGCATGGAAGATCCCTTCCGGTCCGACCCAGCCGGCGCTGCCCGGGATCGTCCACCATGCGGGCCGGGCGTCCGGGGCGGGGCCGAACAGGTCGTCGTAGCCGGTGGCGGTGAGGGTGCGGACCAGGCCGGGGAAGACCCGGGTGGCGCCGGCCACCGCCTCCACGTGGTAGCCGGCGGGCCGGCCGGAGCCGGCCGGGGCGGTGAGGACCAGCCCGTTGGGGACCGTACGGGGGCTGCCGTCGGACGGGGAGTTCTCCAGCCTGAGGACGGGGTCGCCGCTGCCGGCCGCGAGCAGGGTGGCGGAGCCGCCGCCGTCCAGGTTCAGGGCGTTGTACGAGCCCAGCTCGTGCAGCAGCCGGCCGAGCGCGGTCAGGGTGAGGCCGGCGCTGTCCTGCTGGCGACCGTCGACGCTGAGGATCCGCAACTGCCGCCCGTCCTCGGAGAATCCGACGGCGGTGCGGGGGGCGGCGGCATTGTTCCCCATGCCGTCGTGGTTCTGCGGGACCCCGTCGACGACCAGGCGTTCCCGTCCGCCGACGGCGGTGGACGGCAGCGGCCCGGAGCCGACGGCCGGGGCGGCGGTGATCCGTACCGGGTCGCCGGGACGGAGCGCCGCCAGCTCCGCCGCGGCGCTGCCGCGCCCGGCCAGCAGGGTCACCCCGGCCGGCGGCTCGGTCCCGCGTCCGAACTGTCGTACGGCGATGACCCGGCCGTTGCGTACGTCGGCCTCGGCGCCCGCGCCGGACGGCAGGGCGGAGCCGTTGCCGGCCCAGGCGGCGGTGTAGGCGGCGATGCCCCCGGCGGGCGGCCGGGCGGAGTTGAACCCGGTGAGGCGGCGGGTGGCGCCGCCGGGCAGGGTGACCGTACCGGCGAGGGCGAGGCGCAGCACCCGGCCGGCCGGGCCGGGTCCGAAGGCGACGGCGGCGCCCGCGCGGGGAGCCGGGGAGTGCAGCAGGCGGCCGTCGGCGATGCCGGGGCCGAGCGGGGCGCCGGTGCGGCGGATGTCGAAGAAGTCCCCGTTCACGGCGGCGACCACGCGCCGGCCGGGGCCGGCCGGGTGGCGGGCGGCGGACTCGGCGACGGTGCCGGGCCCGCCGAGGTACTCGGCGCGCACGCCCGGGGCGGCGAGGTCCACGACGAGTTCGTGGATGCGCAGCCAGCGGTCGGCGTGCAGCCGGTCGTAGGACTCCAGGCGGACTCCGGGAGCGATCTGCCGGGAGGTCCGGTCGGTGTCGATGCCGCCGGAGGGCCCGGCGGCCCAGGCGGGGGTGGCCGGCAGGGTGATCAGCAGCAGCGGCAGGATCAGGCCGGTGAACGGACGGAGAGTCACCACTCAGGCAGCATCGGGCAGTCGATACAAATGTCGGTGAGGACACAAGAGTGCGAACCAGTCATACCTTCTGATTCAGCCATTCGCCGCTAATCCGATGAAATGCCCCATCGCGCTCCGCTAGCGTCTGCGGCGCACGCATCACTGCACCTGGAGGGGGAACGTCATCGTGCGCACCCGTGTTCTCGGCGCGTTCGCGGCCACCGCCGCGTTCGCCGCCGTCATGGCCACCGCTCCGTCGGCTTCGGCGGAGCCGAACCCGCCCGGCTGCCCCAAGGGCAACTTCTGCGCGTACTCCGGCGAGGACCAGACCGGAACGCTGCTGCTGAGCACGCCGGGGAACTGGTCCGGCACCATCCACAACGTCCAGTCCACCTTCAACAACGGCAACCCGTTCGCGGGCGCGGACCACATCCAGCAGGCGTACCGGTACGACGGCCGCCCGTACGAGGTGTGCCTGCACTACAACCCCGGACCCGGCACCTACAAGATCAATTGGGACAACATCACCCTGACCGGCGCCCGTTGGCGCGGTGAGTGTTAGCCGGCGCCTCCCGACGTGCCGGGGCCGGGGCGGGAACCCCCGGTCCCGGCGCGTCAGCCGCCGGCGGCAGTCGGGACGGTGAACTCGCACCACACGCATTTGCCGCTGCCCCGCGGCTCGACACCCCACGCGTCGGCCAGCCGGTCCACCAGCATCAAGCCGCGCCCCGACACCGCCCAGTCGCCCGCATCGCGGCGGCGCGGCAGGGCGCTGGAGCCGTCCTCGACCTCGATGCGGATCCGGCCCTCCGGGGTGAGCCGCAGGCTGACCTGGCCGCCGCCGTCCGTGTGCACCAGCACGTTGGTGACGAGCTCGTCCGCGGCGAGCTCGATCTCGTCCGCGAGCTCCCGGGCACCCCACGCGGTGGCGGCCGCACGGATCAGGTGGCGGGCCATCGCCGGGCCGTCCGGGTCGCCGGGGGTGAGGTGCTGGCGCAGCGGGCCGCTGCCGCGCGGGGCCGGGCTGCCCCGGCGGCGCAGCAGGAGCAGGGCCATGTCGTCCCCGCCGCCCGCGTCCCCGACCAGGTCGCACAGCAGGTCGGCGAGTTCCTCCACGTCGGCCGGACCGTCCCGGACCGCCTCCATGAACTCGCGCATGCCGGCGTCGTGGTCGGCGCCCGGCCGCTCGATCAGCCCGTCCGTGCACAGCAGCAGCGTGTCGCCCGGGTGGAGTTCCAGGCTGCTGACCGGATAGCCGGACCCGGTGCCGGACCGGTCGCGCGGCGGCAGGCCGAGCGGCAGCCCGCCGGCCACCGCCACCCGGTGGCAGGTGCCGTCCCCGCGCCGCACGACGGGATCGAGGTGCCCGGCCCGCACCAGCTGGAGCATGCCCGTGTTCAGGTCGGCCTCCACGTAGGTGCAGGTGGCGAAGCGTTCGGTCTCCAGCTCCCGGAGGAAGGTGGAGGCCCGGGCCATCGCGGTGCCCGGGGTGTGCCCCTCGGTGACGTAGGCGCGCAGCACGATCCGCAGCTGGCCCATCACCGCCGCCGCGTCCGTGTCATGCCCCTCCACGTCGCCGATCATCACCCCGACCCGGCCCTCGCCGAGCGGGACCACGTCGTACCAGTCGCCGCCGATGTCCCGGCCCATCCGCGCGGCCCGGTAGCGTACGGCGATCCGGGCGCCCGGCACCTCCGGGATGCGGCGCGGCAGCATCGCCCGCTGCAGCCCCTCCGCGAGGTCGTGCTCCTGCTCGAACAGGATGGCCCGCTGGAGGCTCTGCGCGATCCCGCTGCCCAGGGCTACGAGCACGTTGCGCTCCTCGGCGCTGAAGTCGCCGTCCCGGGTGTAGAGCAGGCCGAGCGCGCCGATCGGCCTGCCCTGCGCGATGAGCGGCAGGTAGACCCCGCTGCGGACGGAGAGGGGTTCGATGTACGGCCACAGCAGCGGGTAGCGGTCCTGGAACTCCTCCCGGGAGCGGAGGAAGACGGGCAGCATGGTGCGCACGGCCTCGCTCATCGGGAAGGCCGCGTCGATCCGGGTGTACTCGATCTCGGGGACGTACGAGCCAAGCTGGCCCTCCGCGACGAGGTGGATCCGGCCCCCGTCGACGACGCCGAGCATCACGCTGACGGCTCCGAGGTGGCCGAGGGCCTCGGGGTCCTTCAGGACGTCGGTGACGTCGTTGACGGTTCGGGCGTGGGCGAGGATCGCGGTGGTGCGTTCCACCACCCCGGTCATCCGGCGGCGGCCCGCGTCCTGCCGGCCGGAGGCGGCCGGCTCGCGCGGGTCGAGTGCGGCGTCCCGTACGATGCCGATGATCCGGTACGGGCGGCCGGCCCCGTCGCGCAGGATGTGGCCCTGGATGTGGGTCCAGCGGGGCGTGCCGTCTCGGCGGCGGATCCGGAAGTACGCGCCGTAGTGGTCGCGGCCCTCCTTCAGGGCCTGGGCGACCCGGGCGTCGAGCCGGGCTTCCTCGCCGGGCGCGATGCGCAGCCGCAGCCCGTCGAGGGTGCCGCTGAACTCTTCCGGGCGCAGCTCGAGGACCTCGAGGGCGGTGGGGTCCATATGCAACTGCCCGCTGTCGAGGTCCCAGTCGAAGGTGCCCATGCGGTTGAGCGCGAGGCTCAGGTCCGGCCGGGCGGGCCAGTCGACCTGGTCGGCCATGCAGCCACTGTCTCACCGATCGGCACGGTCGGCGGGGCGGCCTGCGGTGTCGGCGGGGCGGTCGGCGGGATCGGCGGGGTCGGCGGCGCGCGCGGGGTCCGCCGATCGGAGTGACAATCCGAACCATGGGAAACAGCGAGGTCTCGGTCGAGCGGGAGATCGCCGCGCCGGCGGAAACGGTCTGGCAGGCGCTGACGGATCTGGAGTCGATGCCGCTGGTCCTGAGCGGGGTCGACTCGGTGGAAGTGCTCACTCCGGGGCCGTTCGGGGTGGGGACGCGCTGGCGCGAGACCCGGCGGATGTTCGGGAAGGCCGCGACCGAGGAGATGTGGGTGACGGTGTGCGACGCTCCGGCACGGTATGTGGTCGAGGCGGACAACTCCGGCATGCACTACGTGTCGGAGTTCCGGCTCATCGAGCGCGCGCCGGGGAGCACCACGGTGCGGATGACCTTCTCGGCGCAGCCACAGCCGGGCGGGAAGCTGCCGTTGCTGGCGAGGCTGCTGGGCGGGCTGGGGGCCAAGGCGGTGGCCAAGGCCATCACCAAGGACCTGGCGGACGTGGCGGCGTCGGTGGAGCGCACTTCGTCCTGAGTCAGGAGGCCCTGTCCTGAGTCAGGAGGCCCTGGAGATGGCCTGGATGTCGAGCTTGGAGCCGTTGTCGGCCGTGTTCGCATCGCCGGCTCCCGTGATCGACGCGTGGATGGTGCCGGAGCCGGTCCTGGCCACCGCGGCCAGGAAGGGGATCTGACCCTTCTCCCCGGTCTTCACGGTGCCGCCCGTGCACCGGAAGCCGGCCGCACCCGCAGCTGCGCAGGTGAAGCCGCTGAAGGTGCCGGAGTCGGGCGGCCGCCGCAGCTGCAGCGGGCCGGTCGCCCACACCTCGATCACCGCACCCTTCACCTCGGCACCACGATTGGTGTACTGCACCCAGTAGGTGCGGTTGGTGCCCATCACCGGCTTCGCTTCGCCGGTGATGGGGCCGACGGACAGGTCCGACGGCGCGCTCTGCGGCTTGGCCGGGTCCGTCGGCTCGGCGCACACCTTGTTGGACGGCTCCGAGACCGGATCCTCGAGGTCGTACAGGACGGGGTCGGGGTGCGCCACCTCGACCGCGACCGTCGCGCAGTACGCCACGCCGGGCTTGATGCCCGTGACCGACCGGGTGGCGACCCTGCCGACTCCCGGCACATTGCCGGGCGCCTGGCGGACGATCTTGGTGTAGCCCGGGTTCTCCTTCTCCGTGAGGGTGATGTAGTGGAGGACGTCCGGATCGGAACGGTCGCGGAAGGTGACGGTCGCGGTAGGGGCGTCCAGGCGGAGGGTCAGCAGCGTCGGCGCTTTGATGACGGGGTCTTCCCCGGCCACTGCCGGCGGGGCCAGTCCGGCCGCCAGACCGCAGGCCGTGGCGGCACTGACGGACCATCGGATGATTCTTCGCATTCGCGTCGTGGGTGCCATCGGATTCCCGTTCCGTCGCCTGTGGGACACGCTCCGCAGCCACCCTCGGGGTGGGTGGTCCCCCCTCCCGGCACATCCCGAATTATCCTCTGCGGCCGCATCGGCCGCTAGGCGGTCCGGCAGCGCCGGACGTAGTACGCCCAGGTCAGTGCGGTCAGCAGCGGAGCCCACAGTACGAACAACCCGCTGACCACCCGGGCGAGCAGCGCCAGGGAGCCGTTGCTGAACGTGCCGTCGTCGAGGCCGAAGAGGCCGAAGGTGGTGACCGTCCAGTTGGTCAGCAACACCCAGGCGAGCAGCGACAACAGCGTCGCCGGAACCAGCACCGCGGCCGGCCGGATCCGCCGGCCGCCGAGGCGCGGCACCCAGGACGGCACCACCTCTCCCCAGCCGCGGACCAGCGCGAACGAGAGCAGCGCCACCATTTCGGAGAGCAGGCTCAACCCGAAGATGTACGGGATGCTCTGCCAGAGCGAGGTGAAGACCCTGCCCTCCTCTTGGAGCCCCATGCTGTGGCCGAAGGCGAAGGGCAGCCGCCACAGACAGACCGGCAGCATGACCAGCGGGATGGCGTGGGCCACGCGGTCCGCCCAGCGCGGGACTGGGCGTTCGGTGGCCACGGCCGGGGTCGGGGTCGGGGTAGGGGCCGAGTTCGGCGTCGGGGTCGGGGGGAGGGCGGAGGCGCCGGTTGTTGTCATGTCCCCAGCCTCCGCTGGACCGGCTCACCGGTCGTCCGTCCCGGGTCCGGGCCTCATCCCCCGTGTGGGGGAGGGGGGATCAGCCCCGGGCCGGGGGAGGACGGCGGTGTGCCGGTCAGGCGGCTCGGGTCGGTCAGACCCGGTGGCCGGGACTTGGGCGAGGCGTCCGAGGGCGTGTCCGGGGGCGGCTCGGGGGCGTCGGGCACCGCGGGAGGACTGCCCGGAGGCGGCTTGTCCGGGGGCTTGTCCGGGGGAGGCTTGTCCGGGGGCTTGTCCGGGGGAGGCTTGTCCGGGGGCTTGTCCGGAGGCGGCTTGTCCGGAGGCTTGTCCGGAGGCTTGTCCGGGGGAGGCTTGTCCGGAGGCGGCTTGTCCGGGGGAGGCTTGTCCGGCGGCGGGCTGTCCGGCGGCGGGCTGTCCGGCGGCGGCTTGTCCGGCGGCGGGCTGTCCGGAGCAGGCTCGTCCGGGGGCGGCTTGTCCGGCGGTGGGGAGAGGGGCACCGGGGGTGAGAGGTCCGGCGGAATCGGGATGACCGGCGTCGGGACGACCGGTGGCGGAACGGGCCGGTCGGGCTTCGGGTCCGCGCCCCGCTCCCGCTCGTACCAGCGGCGGTCCTCGTGGTCGTAGATCACGATCTTGTCGACGGTCCGCACGGAGGGCGCGATCACCACCACGTTCTGCGGGTGGTACGCCGCCCAGGGCTGCCCGTACCGCTTCGAGTTCGGCTTCAGCGCCACCGGCTCCCCCAGCGGGTTCCCGCAGGCGCACCGCACCCTGGGCACCCCCCGGTCGTCGACCAGTACGGCCGTCCCCGCCTGGAGCACGGCCTGGTAGGCGGTGGCCCGGCCGTCCTTGTAGCCGTGGTTGGTGACCCGGGTGTCCAGGCGCAGCCGGACCGGGGTGAGGGACCGCAGGTAGCCGGGTACGCCCGCGGGACGGATCCCCAGGACCCCGGCGAAGGCGCTGTTCTTCGCGGGGACCGCGCCCAGCACCCTGATCTGCTTCTCGACGTCGCAGCTCGCCAGGTCCTGGGTGCCGCCGTACAGGCCGGGCTCGCCCCCGCCCACGGAGCGGGTGGTGATGTTGCCGGTGGGGGCGACGGTGGCGGTGGCGGTGGGGGTCGACCGGGGCTCCTGGCCGTCGGGGGTCGTCTCCGTGGACTCGGTGAACGGATCCTGTCCGGCGGACCTGGCCGGCTGCAGGAAGACCTCGCCACTGGTGGTCGGTGGGCCGCCGGGCCGGGTCAGTACGACGACCAGCACCACGGCCACGGCCACGGCCACGGCCACGGCCACGGCCACGAGCACCGCCACGAGCCGCGGCACCGACCGCCACCAGGTATCCCGGCCGGCCTCCGGCCCCTCGGGACCCTCCGGGGCCCCCGCCCCGCCCGCGGGCGGCAGCGGAGGCACCGGAGGCAGCGGCGGGCCCTGCGGGCCGCCGCCCGAGAGCGGGCCGGCCGGCGGGCCGGTGGGGCGCTCCGGGGGCGGTGTGCCCGAGGGGTGCGTGGTCACGGATGCCCTCCCGTACGGAGACGTTCCGGTCCCGGGCCGGATGTCCGGCGGATGCGCTCGGAGGGACCGGTGTGTCCACTGAAGTCTCCGGACATCCCTCGCTCCTGCGCACCACGTGTGCGCCGTTCAGGTGGTGCCGGTTCGGACAGGCTGCCTACGGTGGCCGTGTGACCCGTTCCTGGCGTGACGCCGTGGTCGCGGTGCTGGCGGGCTTCGTGGCGATGACCGTGGTCGCCGCGGCCGGCCTGGCCTTCGCCGGCGCCGGCAGCCTGCCCGGCGGGGCCTACCCGAAGGTCGTGGCCGCGGTCGTGGTGATGGCCGCCGGCGGCTCGGTGGAGCTGTCCGGCGGGGCCGGATTCCTGGCCGACGCCCAGGCCGGCCTGTCGGTGCTGCCGCTGTCGGTGACCCTGGCCGGCGCGCTGGCCGCCGGATCCGGGTTCCTGCGCCCCCTGCGCGGCCGCGCCGTGGCGGGGGCGGGTGAACTCCTCGCCCGGGCCGGCCCGCTGGTCCTGCTGTGGCTGCTGGCGCTGACCGGCTTCGCGCTGTACGCCCGTCACACCTTCGGCATCTCCACCGGCGACTCCCCGCTCGGCGAGCTCGCCGACCTCCTGGATGCCGCGCCCACCGTGGGCTTCCGCGCCGAGCTGCCCGCCACCCTGCTGTTCGGACTGCTCTGGATCCTGGGCCTGCTGCTGATCACCCTGCTGGTGTCGCGGGGCGGCCCGCTGCCCGCCGGGCTGGTCCGCTTCCACGAGGCCGTCCGCCCCGCCGCCCACGCGACGGTGGCGCTGCTCCTCGTGTACGTGGCGCTGGGCGCGGTGGTCGGCCTGGTCGTGGCCGTGACCCGGGGCCAGGCTGCGGAGACCCTCGCGGTGCTGCTGCTGGGTCTGCCGAACCTGGTCTGGCTTGCGCTCACCCTCGGGCTCGGCGGCGCCTGGGAGGGCAAGGTGGAAGGGCCCTTCGGCCTGCCCATGCCCCGGCTGCTGGACGAGGTGCTGCGCAGCCCCGACCTGTCCACCGTGGACGTGGGCACGCTCGCCCAGCGGGACGCGCGGGCCTGGTGGCTGGTGGTCGCGGCCGCCGTCCTGCTGCTCGGCGCGGGCTTCCTGGCCGCCGTACGCTCCCCTGCCCGGGTGCGGCCCTGGCAGCATGCGCTGCACCTGGGTGTCGCCCTGGCCCTGGCCGTGCTGACGGTCTGCCTGCTGGGGCGGGTCCAGGCCGCGTTCGGGCTGTCGCTGCTGGGCATCGGCGAGGTCGACGGTCTGGGCGGCTCGGTGCAACTGCGTCCGCTGCTGTGGCGCACGGTGGGGCTCGCCCTGCTGTGGGGTGCGGTGGCCGGTTTCCTGGGTGCCCTGCTGGCGAAGCCGGTGCACCGGCGGGGCGAGGTCCGCAGCACCGTTTGAGCCACGGGCGGTCCGCCGACATGCGAACGCTGCGGCGCTCATCGACAGTGGTGCCATGGCGAACAAGGCTGCACTCGAAGGCGGACCGGACGACCTGCCGGAGCGGATCGTCGAGCCCCCCGCGCCCGGTGAAGACCTGAAGATCCCGCACCGCGGCGGATACGAGCACTTCCGGCCCACCCACCGGGCCAAGCCCGGCCCGCAGGGGCCGATGCCCGTGTACGAGTGGTGGGAGCGCACGGAGGTCGCCGAGTGACCCCTCAGGGGGTGTCTTGCCGCTCAGGCCGGGCTCGCTGTGCCTGTCGGTGATCCCGCAGCTCCGGCCGGATCACCGGCAGAGCCCACTGCGGTGGTGGTGGCGGTGGCGGGTCCGGGGGTGCGGCGGTGGCCGGAAGGCCGGCCGGGGTGACGGCGGGGAGGTCGATGCGGGTCGGCGGGTGTCCGCCGTCGGCGGCTGCGGCCCGGCGCAGTGCACCGGCGAACTCCAGGCAGGTGGGCCAGCGGTCCTCCGGGGATTTGGCGAGGGCGCGGGCCAGTACCCCGTCGAGGGCCGGCGGCAGGCCGGGCCGCCGGGAGGTCAGCGGTGGCGGCGGATCGTACTGGTGGGCCCAGAGCAGGGCCATGTCGTCGTCCCGCTGGAAGGGCGGCCCGCCGGCGAGGGTCTCGTACACCACGCAGCCCAGGCTGTAGACGTCGCAGCGTCCGTCGACGGGCTTGCCGGAGATCTGCTCGGGGGCCACGTAGTCGAGGGTGCCGACGAACTGTCCGACGCCGGTGAAGCCGGTCAGGGAGAGCGATTTCTTGGTCAGCCCGAAATCGGTGAGGTAGACGTGCTCGGGGTGGTCGCTGTCGGTGCCCTCGGCGATGAGGATGTTGCCGGGTTTCACGTCCCGGTGGACCAGGTCGTGGTCGTGGGCGGCGTCCAGGGCGGAGGCGACCTGGCCGGCGATCCGGGCCGCGGTATCGACGGGCAGCGGCCCGGTGCGGTCCAGCAGGGCCCGCAGGTCGAGTCCGGCGACGTACCGCATGGCGATGTAGAGCAGGCCCTCGGTCTCGCCCGCCTCGAAGACGGGCACGATGTGCGGGTGGTCGATGGCCGCGGCCACCTTCGATTCGTGGACGAAGCGTTTGCGGAAGGTATCGTTGCGGGCCAGTTCGGGGGCGAGCAGCTTGAGCGCGACCGTGCGGTCCAGCCGCAGATCGGTCGCCTTGTAGACCACGGCCATGCCTCCGCGTCCGATCTCGCTCTCCACCCGGTAGCCGGCGATTCGCCGGCCGTACAGGTCGGAAGGGCGGCCGGCCGCCGGGATCCCGGCGGACATCAGGGGTCACCGCCGGGCGGCCGGGCGCTCCGGGTGGGTGCGTGCTCCGGGGCCGGTTCAGGGGCGGCCGGTTCCGGAGCGGCCGGTTCCGGGGTCGGCTCCGGGTCGGGCTCCTGCTCCCGGTCGGGCTCCTGCTCGCCGGGGCCGGCTCCGGCGGCGTAGGTGGCCAGCCGGACCCCGTCCCCGTACATCCAGCGGCCGGCGGGCTCGTCGTACAGCCAGACCTGTTCGCCGTCGAGGACCACGCCGGCCCGCAGTCCGAGGGTGGCCCGGCGGAAGGCCTCGGTGTCCGTACGGCCGGCGGAGTGCTCCCGGGCGGCCCGGCGGTAGCGGTCGAGGGCCTCGGCGGTGCGGTCGAGGAGCGGCCCGGGGTCCTCGGCCCGGCCGAGCGGCCGCCCGGCGGTGGGCGGCGGCTGCGGAACGGCCACCAGGAGCCGCCCGTCGACCCAGGCGGACCAGCCGTTGGCGCAGAGGATCTCGCCCCACTCCCCGCGCCGGGAGACCAGCTGGACGGGCAGGAACGGGTCGAGGGCGGCGGTGGGCAGGGACAGGTCCGGGGTCTCCCAGGCGGGCAGTCCGTCGTGCGGGACCACATGGGTGGGGTGGAAGCCGGGGACGGTTCCGTGCGAGCCGGCGCTGGTCACGACGCGTGCTACTTCCGCATGACGGCGGGTTCGTGCCGGCGCAGCAGCCGGACCACCAGGACGCCGAACAGGACGGACAGCACGATCAGCATGCCCAGGTCGAGCAGCCAGACCCCGGTGTCGTGGGCGAACAGCGGGTCCCGGGTCAACGCTCCGGGCACGATCGCGCCGAGGTCGACGGTGGCGGCCATCGCTCCGAGCGCCCACCGGGACGGCACCAGCCAGGCCAGCTGCTCGAGGACCGGTACTCCGTCGAGTTTCAGCAGGGCTCCGCAGAAGACGACCTGGACGATGGCGAGGAGGACCAGCAGCGGCATGGTGACCTCCTCCTTGCGGACCAGCGCGGACACCAGCAGGCCGAGCATCATCGCGGTGAAGGACAGCAGGGCCACCGCGAGGGTGATCTCGACCAGCGGCGGCAGCAGGACACCGCGGCCGTCCGGGGCATTGAGGTCGACCCCGGCCAGCCCGACCAGGGTGAGGACGACCGCCTGGGCGACGGTGATCGTGCCGAGGACCACCACCTTGGACATCAGGTAGGCGGACCGGGACAGTCCGACGGCCCGTTCCCGCCGGTAGATGGCCCGTTCCTTGACCAGTTCGCGGACCGCGTTGGCGGCGCCGGTGAGCACCCCGCCGACGCACAGGATCAGCAGGGCGTTCAGCGCGGTCTCGGCGGTGAGGGCGGATCCGGCGAGGGCGCGGGCCATGGCTCCCATCACGAACGGCAGCGCGATCATGATGGCGAGGAAGGTGCGGTCGGCGCTCAGCGCGGCCGCGTAGCGGCGGATGAGGGTGGACAGCTGGGCGGTCCAGGTCTGGGCCTTGGGCGGCGGTGCGACGGAGCCGGTGCCGGTGCCGCTGCCCGATGCGGAATCGCGGGCGCCGGGGAGCAGGGACTCCGCGGGCTGCCCGGGCTGCCGGGGCTGCCGGGCGGTGTCCGCCACGTACCGGCGGTGGAAGGAGGAGGCCCGGTACTCCCCCGCCCAGTCGTGGTCCTGCCGGTTCTCGAACGCTTCGAACGCCTCCGGCCACTGCGTGAAACCGAAGAAGCCGAGGGTGTCCTCGGGCGGTCCGTAGTAGGCGGTGCGGCCGCCCGGGGCGAGGACCAGCAGCCGGTCGCAGACGTCGAGGCTGAGCACGCTGTGGGTGACCACGATGACGGTCCGGCCGTCGTCGGCGAGGCCGCGCAGCATGTGCATCACCGACCGGTCCATGCCCGGGTCGAGGCCGGAGGTGGGCTCGTCGAGGAAGATCAGGGAGGGCTTGGTGAGGAGTTCCAGGGCGACCGAGACGCGCTTGCGCTGCCCGCCGGAGAGGCTGTGGATCGGCTGGCCGGCGCGCTGTTCCAGGCCGAGCTCCGAGATCACCTCGTCCACCCGTTCCTCGCGTTCGGCGGCCGCGGTGTCCTGCGGGAAGCGCAGTTCGGCGGCGTACGAGAGGGCGCGGCGGACGGTGAGCTGGGAGTGCAGGATGTCGTCCTGCGGCACCAGCCCGATCCGGCTGCGGAGTTCGGCGTAGTCGCGGTAGAGGTCGCGGCCGTCGTAGAGGACGGTTCCGTGGTCGGCGGGGCGCAGGCCGGTGAGGGCGCCGAGCAGGGTGGACTTGCCGGCGCCGCTGGGGCCGACGACGGCGAGCAGGCATTTGGCGCCGACCGGGAAGGAGACGTGGTCGAGGAGGGTCTTTCGGCCGTTGTCGACGGCCACGGTGAGGTCCTGGACGTCGAGGGAGATCTCTCCGGTGTCGACGAATTCCTGCAGATCGTCGCCGACCAGGCAGAAGGCGGAGTGGCCGATGCCGATGATGTCGCCGTCGGTGACGGGGACGGGGGCGGGGCCGACGCGGGTGCCGTTGAGGTAGGTGCCGTTGTGGCTGCCGAGGTCGGCGATCTCGTGGCTGCCGTCGGCGAGGACCCGGAGTTCGGCGTGCCGGCGGGAGACCACGAGATCGTCGATGACCAGGTCGTTGTCGGGGCTGCGGCCGATGCGTACGGCGGTCCGGGCGGGCAGCGGCCGGACGCTGGTGGGCCGCCGGAAGGTGCTGGTCAGGGACGGGTCGGCGACACCGGCGGGCCCTGCCGCTCCGGCCGGACCGGGCGGCCCGGCGGCGCTCGACAGCCCGGGCGGCCCTGCGGCGGCCGTCGGCCCGGCCAGGACGGCGCGCGGGCCGTCGAGGGCGCTGCCGAAGCGGAGTTCGCTGCCGGGGCCCACGCCCCAGGCCCGGATCCGGCGGCCGTCGGCCCAGGTCCCGTTGGTGCTGTCCTCGTCCTCCAGGGTCCAGTGGTCGCCGTCGGCGTACAGGTTCGCGTGGTGCCAGGAGACGCGGGCGTCGTCGAGGAAGATCTCGCTCAGCGGGTCCCGGCCCACGTGGTAGATGCGGCCCGGGCTCATCACCGTGCGGCCCGTGTCGGTCTCCAGAACGAGCTCGGGCGCGGTCGGCACACCGGGGCGCTGGACCATGAGCAGATTTTCCCACGATCCTTCCGGTCGGGCATAACCGCAGGTCAGAGGCTTCTTATGGGTAATGACAACGGTCCCCGTTGCAGCCTTTGCCGATCTCCGAAAGGTGCGCTTCACTTCACGCGTCGGGAACCGAACAAACGGGGGAAGCCATGGGTGGCCACGACCACGCACACCAGCACGGGGACGACCACGGCGGGCCCGGAGGGCACGCCGGCCACGGTCACGGCAGCCACGGACACGGCGGCCACAGCCACGGGGTCGCCGAGAACGCGGACCGCCGCTGGCTGGCCATCGCCCTCTCCCTGATCTGCGCCTTCATGGCCGTCGAGGTGGTCATCGGCGTGCTGGCCCGTTCGCTGGCCCTGATCTCCGACGCCGCCCACATGCTCACCGACGCCGTCTCGATCGTGCTGGCCCTGATCGCGATGCGGCTGGCCGCCCGGCCCGCGCGCGGCGGGTTCACGTACGGCCTCAAGCGCGCGGAGATACTCTCCGCCCAGGCCAACGGGCTGACCCTGCTGCTGCTGGCGGTCTGGCTGGCGTACGAGGCGGTCCGGCGGCTGATCGATCCGCCCGAGGTGGAGGGCGGGCTGGTGCTGGTGACGGCGCTGGCCGGCATCGTGGTGAACGTCCTGGCCGCCTGGTGCATCTCGAAGGCGAACCGCACCTCCCTCAATGTCGAGGGCGCCTACCAGCACATCCTCAACGACCTGTTCGCGTTCATCGGCACCGCCGTGGCCGGCCTGATCGTACTGACCACCGGCTTCGTCCAGGCCGACGCCATCGCCACGCTGGCCGTCGTGGCGCTGATGGTGAAGGCGGGATACGGGCTGGTCCGGGAATCCGGGCGGATCTTCCTGGAGGCGGCCCCCGCGCACGTGGACCCGGACGCCGTCGGCGACCGGCTCGTCGCGTACGACCCGGTCACGGAAGTCCACGACCTGCACATCTGGACGATCACCTCCGGCGAGGCGGCCCTGTCCGCGCACGTACTGGTGGAGCCCGAGGGGGACTGCCACGCGGTGCGGCGGGACATGGAGAAGCTGCTGGCCGCGGAGTACGGCATCACCCACACCACCCTCCAGGTGGACCACGTTCAGGACGCCCTGCTCACGGTGGGCCGGGCGGGTGAGGACCCGGCGGACGCCCACTGCGCGGCCCCGCACGGCCCGGTCCACCGGGAGGGCCCCCACCACCACTAGGAGGCCAGGCCCTGTCGGTGCCCAGCCGTCGGCGGGTGCGACGCCCCGGCAGGCGGCGTGTCTTGGCCCGGCCCTGCGCGGGGAAGGGATGGCCCATGACGCAGAAGCGCAGTGCCGGGCTGCTCCTGTTCCGCCGGACGGGCCCGGACGGCGAGGTGGAAGTGCTCCTCGGCCATATGGGCGGCCCCTTCTGGGAGCGCCGGGACGCCGGGGCCTGGTCGATCCCCAAGGGGGAGTACGAGCCGGACGAGGAGCCACGGGACGCGGCCCGCCGCGAGTTCACCGAGGAGATCGGGCTGCCGCCGCCGGAGGGCCCGTACCTGGCGCTGGGCGAGGTGCGGCAGACCGGCGGGAAGCTGGTCACCGTATGGGCGGTGGAGGCGGACCTCGATCCGGCGCTGATGGAGCCCGGGACCTTCGAGATGGAGTGGCCGCAGGGCTCGGGCCGCACCGAGGAGTTCCCGGAGCTCGACCGGGTGGCCTGGTTCACCCCGTCCGCCGCCCGCGGGCGGCTCATCGTCTCCCAAACACCTTTTCTGGAGCGGCTGTTGGGGCTGCTGGCCGAATGATCCCCCTCGGGGTTGTCAGCCGTTCCAGCTGCATGCACATTGCACACATGACGAACGTCGTGCTGGTGGGAACCCTGGACACCAAGGGTGTGGAGTACGGCTGGTTGCGCGAGCGGCTGCTGCGTGCCGGCGTCGAAGTGGTCCTGGTCGACACGGGAGTGATGGGTGAACCCCGGGTGCGCGCGGACGTGCCCCGCGAGGTGGTGGCCCGGGCGGCGGGAACCGAACTGTCGGAGCTACGGGCGGTCGCCGATCGCGGCGCCGCCGTCACCGCCATGGCACGGGGGGCGGAAGCCACCGTGTTACGACTGCACGCGGAGGGCCGGCTGGACGCGATACTCGCGCTCGGCGGCAGCGGCGGCACCTCCATCGCGACCCGCGCCATGCGCGCCCTGCCGCTCGGCGTGCCCAAACTGATGGTGTCCTCGATGGCCTCCGGGGACGTGTCCGTGTACGTCGGCTCCTCGGACATCACCATGATGTACAGCGTGGTGGACATCGCCGGCATCAACTCCGTGACGGCGCCGGTGCTGGCGAACGCGGCGGAGGCGGCGGCCGGCATGGCGAAGGGTTTCGCCCAGGCTTCCCGGGACCTCCGGGAGGTCGGGGCGATCGGGGCCGGCGGGCTGGGCTCCGGCGGCCGGCCGCTGATCGCGGCCAGCATGGCCGGGGTGACCACCGTCGGGGTGGACGCGGCCCGCGAACGGCTCACCGAACTCGGCTACGAGGTCCTCGTCTTCCACGTCAGCGGCACCGGCGGCCGCACCCTGGAGGCGCTGGCCGGACAAGGGGTGTTCGCCGGGGTCCTGGACCTGACCCTCAGCGAACTCGCCGACGAGCTGTGCGGAGGCATCCTGACCGCCGGTCCGGACCGGCTCAGCGCGGCCGGGCGGGCCGGGATCCCTCAGGTGGTCAGCCTGGGCGCGCTGGACATGGTGAAGTTCGGGCCCCTTGAGAAGCTGCCCGAGCGGGTCCGCTACCGGCGGGTGCGCGTGCACAACCCGTCGATCACGGTCATCCGCACCACCAAGGAGGAATGCGCCGAGCTGGGCCGGCTGGTGGCGGCCAAGCTGCGGGTGGCCACCGGACCGACCGCCGTGTGCCTGCCGTTGCGCGGACTGTCCACGCTGGGCGCGCCGGACGGCCCGTACCACGATCCGGCCGCGGACTCCGCCCTGTTCACGGCGCTGCGGGAAGGGCTGCGGGGCAGCTCCGCCGAAGTGTTCGACCACGACACGCACATCAACGATCCGGAGTTCGGGCGGGCCGCCGCGGACCGGCTGCACGCGCTGATCACCGACCGGCGGGAGCGGGCGGCCGCCTGATCCGCCCTTCGGGTGACCCCGGGAACCGGCCGTGGCGGAAACCGTGTCCCACAGGACGTTCGGCACGGTGACGCCACGGCACGGCAGGGCCCGGAAGGGCACGGCAGGGGGCGAACGGATGAACGCGTGGACGGTCCCCGGGTACGCGGAGACGCGGGAGCTCGGATCGGGCGGCAGCGGCCGGGTGGTGCTGGCGGTGCACCGGGCGACCGGCACCGCCGTGGCCGTGAAGTACCTGGCCGAACGGTTCCGCCGCGACCCGGTGTTCCTGCGGGAGTTCCGGGCGGAGGCCCGGCTGCTCGGCGGCCTGCACTCGCCCTACGTGGTGGGCCTGTACGAGTACGTGGAGGCGCCGGACGGGGCCGCCATCGTGATGGAACTCGTCGACGGGATCGCCCTGCGGGCCCTGCTGGCCCGGGCCGGCCGGACCGGCCCGGAGGCTGCCCTGGCCCTGCTCAAGGGCTCGCTGCTGGGGCTGGCCGCCGCGCACCGGGCGGGCGTCGTCCACCGCGACTACAAGCCGGAGAACGTGCTGGTCACGGCGGACGGCGCGTCGAAGCTGGTGGACTTCGGGATCGCGGCCGGCCGCGGCAGCACCCCCGGCGTGGCCGGCACTCCCGCCTACATGGCGCCGGAGCAGTGGCAGGGCGGCCCGGCCTCGCCCGCGGCGGACGTGTACGCGGCCACCGCGGTGTTCTTCGAGTGCCTGACCGGGCGCAAGCCGTACACCGGGGGGAACTTCGCCGAGCTGGCGCTCCAGCACGTCGAGGCGCCGGTGCCGGTGGCGGAAGCACCCGAGCCGGTACGGCCGCTGATCCGGCGGGGCCTGGCCAAGCGGCCGGAGCAGCGGCCGGAGAACGCGGAGGTGTTCGTCGCCGAGCTGGAGGGGGCGGCGCGGGCGGCGTACGGGCCGGACTGGGAGGAGCGCGGGCAGCGCAAGCTGGCAGCGCTGGCCGCACTGCTGCCCCTGCTGTTCCCCTCGGCGGGCGGACCGGCCGCGGGCACCACGGCGGTGGCCACCACCTCCTTGGGCCGCGGTCACCGGCCGTCCTCCGCTTTCCGGCCCGGCCGGCGCGGGCTGACCGCCGCCGCGGTGGCGGTGGTGGCGGGCGCGGTGCTGGTGCTGGCCACGCGGGCGGCCGGGAACGAACCGCAGGGCAGCTCGGCGGTGAGCGCGTTCGCGACGACCAGCGCGACCCCGGCCGCAGCAACCCCGTCGCGGATGCGGCCGCCGGAAACCCCGCACCCCTCCCCCTCCCCTTCCCCTTCCGCCTCCCCTCCCCCGAGCCGGTCGCCCCGCCCGGGCCCGATGCCCTCGGCGACCCGTACGACGGCCCGCCCGCCCACCCCGCCCCCGACTTCGACGACACCGGCCACACCACCTACCACTTCACCGCCCGTCACCACTGCGCCGCCGTCTCCGCCGCCGGTGAAGGTGACGGCCGTCGAGGTCGGTTCCTTCGTGCAGACCGGGGTGGCCACCGGGCAGGCGACCGTCTCGGTGAAGGCCACCGGGACGGGCCCGGTGACGGTGGTGCTCGAATGGTTCACCGGTGACACGGCAGGCGAACTCGGCACCCCGGAAGGCACCGACACCCTCCCCTACCGGCCTGACGGCCGCGCCCTCGCGGCCCCGACCGCGTCCCACACCTTCACCGGCAAGGGCTGCTGGTGGCAGGTCCGGGCAACCACCCGGCCGGCCGCCGGCAACGGCTCCTCGACCCGGTCCCTGTTCATCCGGTCCTGCCAGGCACCCTCATGACCTCCGCCGGACGCGAACGCCCCGAGGACTGCGAGGACTACAGCGCGACCGTGCTCGGCAGCCACTGGTTCAGCGGCCCGCCCGCGCCGGCCGAACCCGACCGGGTCGAAGGGTCCGTGCTGCGCTTCGGGCCGGGCGTCACGGCGTACGTCCGCGCACCGTTCCCCGTCCCGGACCCGGGCACGGTTCCGCAGGACCCCGCCGCCCGGCGGGCCCGGCGGCCCGGCGGCGGACTGCGCCGCTACACCCTCGCCGCGGTCGTACTGGCCGTCGTACTCGGCTACCTCGGCTGGCAGCGGTACGGGCCGGGCATCGAGGTGCGGGAACTGGCCGTCGTCACCGACCCGAACGGGCCGGTCTGCGACTCGGCCGCGACGGTAACCGCCGTCGTCCGCACCAACGGACGCCCCGGAACCCTCGTCTACCGCTGGATCCGCAGCGACGGCACCCGCTCCGAACCGCTCACCGAACGCGTCCCCCACGGCCGCACCGAAGCCAGACTCCACCTCCTGTGGACCTTCCGCGGCCGAGGCACCCACCCGGCCCGCGCCGAAGTCCACCTGCTGTCCCCCGCCACCGGCCGAACCGCCGCCACGGAATTCATGTACCGCTGCCCCTAGGGTTTCCACCCGAACCTTCCGCGCGGGGCGGGCGGCGGTCCCGGGCCGCGGTCACTTCCCGCGCGGCTGGGTGAAGCGCAGCATGTTGCCGGAGGGGTCGCGGAAGGCGCAGTCGCGGACGCCGTACGGCTGGTCGACCGGCTCCTGCAGGACCTCGCCGCCCGCGGCGCGGATGCGCTCGAAGGTGGCGTCGCAGTCGTCGGTGCTGAAGATGACGCCGCGCAGCAGGCCCTTCGCCAGCAGTTCCGCCATGGCCTCCTTGTCGGCGGACGAGGCGTTCGGGTCGGCGAGGGGCGGTTCCAGGACGATGTTCACGTCGGGCTGCGACGGCGAGCCGACGGTCACCCAGCGCATCCCCTCGAACCCGACGTCGTTGCGCACCTCCAGGCCGAGAACGTCCCGGTAGAAGGCGAGCGCCTTGTCGTGGTCGTCGACGGCGATGAAGCACTGCGAAAGGTTGATGTTCATGCGCTCCACGCTAGGGGCGGCCGGCCGGTTTTGCTTCTCCGTTCCTGACCGGTCGCGTGTGGATCTTCGCGACGCAGGGCGGTATGGCGGCGCTCTCGTCATGGCGGCGGGCCCGGTATGAGCTCGGGCTCTCGCCGACCAGCTCGGTGAACCGCGAGCTGAACGACCCCAGCGAGGTACAGCCGACCGCGAAGCAGACCTCCGTCACCGTCAGGTCCCCCCGCCGCAGCAACGCCTTGGCCCGCTCGATGCGGCGGGTCATCAGGTAGCTGTACGGCGTCTCCCCGTAGGCGGCGCGAAAGCTGCGGGAGAAATGGCCCGGCGACATGAGTGCCGTGCGCGCCAGGGCCGGAACGTCGAGCGGCTCCGCATAGTCGCGGTCCATCCGGTCGCGGGCCCGGCGCAGCCGGACGAGGTCTTCCAACGTCACCCGACCACGATCCCACAGCGGCAGACACACCCGTACCGACCGGCTCTGCCCGTTCATTTCGGAGAGCGCACGGATACAGTGAGTCACTGGCTTCTGCGATCGAAAGCGGGTGAGCATGGCTGAATTGCCTCTCGTTTCGCCGGTCAATTCGCACAACGAGTGGGACCCGCTGGAGGAGGTCGTCGTCGGGCGGCTCGACGGCGCGACCATCCCCTCCAAGCACCCGGTCGTGGCCTGCAACATCCCGCCCTGGGGGGCGCGGCTGCAGGGGCTCGCCGCCGGCTTCGGTTATCCGCGCACGATGATCGAGCCGGCTCAGCAGGAGCTCGACGGGTTCGTGGCGCTCCTGCAGTCCCTCGGTGTCACGGTCAGGCGCCCGGACCCGGTCGACCACCGGCAGCAGTTCCGGACCCCCGACTGGTCGTCGCGCGGTTTTTCCAGCAGCTGTCCGCGTGACGGCATGCTGGTGATCGGCGACGAGATCATCGAAACGCCGATGGCCTGGCCGTGCCGGTATTTCGAGACCCACCCCTATCGCTCGATCCTCAAGGACTATTTCCGGCGCGGCGCCCGCTGGACGGCGGCACCCAAGCCCCAGCTCACCCACGAACTCTTCGACGGGGATTTCCGTATCCCCGAGGCCGGCGAGCCCATGCGCTACATCCTCACCGAGTTCGAGCCGGTGTTCGATGCGGCGGATTTCGTGCGCGCGGGACGCGATCTGTTCGTCACCCGGAGCAATGTCACCAACCGGACGGGCATCGAATGGCTGCGCCGCCATCTCGGGCCCGGTTATCGCATCCACGAGATCGAGAGCCGCTGCCGCACGCCCATGCACATCGACACGACGTTCGTCCCGCTCGCGCCCGGCAAGGTGCTGGTCAATCCCGAGTACATCGACGTCGACCGGCTGCCTGAGGTCCTGAACTCCTGGGAGGTCCTGATCGCCCCCGAGCCCAACCCGATCGGGGACCGCCTGCTCAAGGTCACCTCGATGTGCGGCAAGTGGCTCAGCATGAACATTCTCATGATCGACGAGAAGCGGGTGATCGCCGAGCGGCACCACACCGACATGCTGCGCGCGCTCGAGAATTGGGGGTTCGAGCCGATTCCGTGCGACCTGCTGCACTACGCGCCGTTCGCCGGCTCGTTCCACTGCGCAACCCTCGATGTCCGGCGCCGCGGCACGCTCGAGTCCTATTTCGACTGATCGGCCTGCCGATCATCCGGCGTCTCGGCCGTCCGGCCGGGGCGGCTGGGGCCGTCCGGCCGAAGCGCCCGCCACTCCCCCGCTGGTTGACTCGAACGTGTTGACGGGAACGCCCACAAGGCGTCCCGCGTCACTGAACGTCCACGTTCCAGCCGGCGACACACCCCAACCGGAACGTGGTCGTTCCGCGCGGCCGCTTGTCCGCGCGGAAGGCCCGCAGTGCTTTGGGGAGCACTGCGGGCCGCCCCCCTTTTTCCGGCCGACTTTTCGGGCAGGCCGCGAGCAGGGAGCGTCAGACGCGGGCGTGGGCCGTGATGTCCGCCGCGAATTCGCCCGTCATCGCCGGGGTGACCGTCGGCCGGCACTGGGCCACCGCCGCCAGGTAGTCCTTCGTGCTCGCGCCCGGCGGAACGGCCGCAGCCGCCCGCGCGCCCACCGCCTCCAGGTCCCGCTCGAAGGACACCTGCGCCGCGATGCGCGCCGCGTGCTCGATGTCCGCCGGGGTGAACAGCTCACTCGCCTCGACCAGCGCCGCCACGTCCACATCCGTGCGCCCGGCCGTGTAGCGGGACCAGATGGCCGCCCGGGCGCCCGCGTCCGGGGTGCCGATCGGGATCAGGTAGTCGAACCGCCCGGGTCGCAGGAAGGCGGGATCCAGGGAGCGGATGGAGTTGGTGGCGCACACCAGGAGCCGTTCGCCGCCCTCCCGGAACCCGGGTATCAGTTTGAGCAGTTCGTTGGTGACCCCGTGGATCCCGCCGGGCTGCGCCGGCTCGGTGCGGACCGGCGCGATCTCCTCCACCTCGTCGATGAAGACCAGGACCCGTTCCAGTTCGGCGATCCGCGAGAAGGCGGTACGGAGGGCGGCCGCCAGGTTGCCCTCGTCGGCGAGCCGGGACGGCAGCAGTTCGACGAAGGGCCAGCCGAGCCGGGAGGCGATCGCGCGGGCGAAGGTCGTCTTGCCGGTGCCGGGCGGACCGAACAGGGTGATGGCCCGCGGCGGCTGGACGCCGTGCTGGGCGGCCCGCTCGGGCTCGGCCAGCGGCAGCACCACACGGCGCTCGATGAGGTCCTTCTCGGTCTCCATGCCGGCGACCTTGTCCCACAGGTCGTTGGGCAGGAAGCGGCCGCCCAGGTCGTCGAGCAGGCCGGCGGCCGGCCCGTGCAGCGGTTCCGTCTTCTCGAAGTAGGCGACCGCCGGCTGCCGGGTGTAGCCGGCGTTGAGCAGGCCCTCGCCGAGGAGGTCCTCTTCGGGCAGCACGTACGCGATCCGGCCGACCCGGGCCGCGATCAGCCGCCGCTCCAGCTCGACCAGCAGGGCGCTGGCGAGGCCGCGGCCGCGCCAGCCGGAGTTGATCGCGATGCGCATCACCCAGGCCCGTTCGCCGGACACACAGGCCAGCGCGGCGCCGATCGGGACGCCCTGGTGGACGGCGACCACGGCGGGCTGCCGGCCGGTGAGTGCGCTGATGCACTCGGCGAGGGAGAACACGGACTCCTGGCCGAGCTCGGCCGTGGTGTCGATCAGATGGACAACGGCCGCGAGATCGCTCTCGCGGTAGTCGTGGATGAGCCAGTTCACCGAGTACCGCCCCTCGTTTCGTGCAGCGCGTGCGCCTTGCGGTGAGGCTAGGGGCGGCGGCCGGGGGCGATCACGCTCCGTCGTGCACAACAGCGCGTCCGGAACCCCTCCGCGGCGTCCATAGACTGGTGCCTTCCGCCCAGACCGCCGCGCCGAGGACCCGAGCTCTTCATGACTTCCCACATACGCGAGACCCTTCGTCGGCATCTGGTCTGGCTGGTCCCGCTGGTGTGGACCCTTTCCCTCGGGCTGTGGGGGCTGTCCCGGCAGGACAGCGTGTGGCGGGACGAGGCCGCGACCTGGCAGGTCGCGGGGCGGTCCGCGGGTGAGATCTGGCACATGCTGGGCCAGGTGGACGCCGTGCACGGGCTGTACTACCTGCTGATGCACTGCCTATTCGAGCTGTTCGGCGCGGGCACCACCACCCTGCGGCTGCCCTCTGTCCTGGCCACCGCCGTGGCGGCGGCCTGCGTGGCACTGCTGGGGCAGCGGCTGGCCGGGTTCTGGGCCGGGCTGGGCGGCGGGCTGGCGCTCGGGCTGCTGCCGGCGGTGCAGTTCTACCTTCAGGAGGGCCGGCCGTACGCGCTGGTCGCGGCCGGCGCCGGGATCTCGACCCTGCTGCTGGTCTCGCTGCTCCAGGGCCGAGGCGGCCGGCCGCGCCGGGTGGCGTACGCGCTCACCGTCCTGGTCTGTGCGCTGCTGAACTGGCTGTCCCTGCTGATCCTGCCCGCGCACGCGGCCACCCTGTGGTGGGTGCGGGCCGGACGCGGGGTGTGGGGGCGCTGGGCGGTGGCCGCGACCGCGGCCGTCTGCGGGGCGCTGCCGCTGATCCTGTTCAGCCGCGGCCAGTCCGATCAGGTGTCGTGGATACCGCCGTTGACCTGGCACATGCTGATCGGTCCGGCGGTGCTGCTGGCGATCGGCGGGCTGGGCGCCCGGCTGGACCGGCCGCGGGCCGGCCGGCTGTCGGCGGCCGCCGTGGGCCTGCCCCTCCTCGCGGTCCCCCAGCTGGGTCTGATCGCGCTCTCGCTGGTCCAGCCGCTCTTCCTGGACCGGTACGTGCTGTTCAGCATGCTCGGGCTGGCCCTGCTGATCGGTACGGGGCTGGGGGCCGCGGTACGGGCGGCCGCCCGGCGCGCGCCCAGGGCCGCCGGGCTGCTGGTGCCGGCCGTGGTGGGTGTGGCCGTGGTCGCGCTGCTGCCGGTGGAGCTGGGCAAGCGGGCCCCGGCGAGCCGGGTGGACGACGTACTGGCGGTGTCGGCGGAGGTGGACCGGCTGAAGCAGGGCGGGGACGCGGTGCTGTTCGTGCCGGCCGCGCGCCGGGACACCGCGCTGGTGTCCCCCGCCGCCTTCACGGGCCTGGCCGATATAGCGCTGGCCGCGTCCCCGGAGGCTTCCGGCACCCTCAAGGGCGAGGAGGCGGACCCGGCGAAGGTGCGGGCGGCCATGCTCGGCCGGCAGCGGATACTGCTGGTCACGGACGCGGCGAAGGTGGCGAAACCCGCGTCGGCGGAACGGGACCGGGTGAAGCTGGCGGTGCTGCGGGAGCGGTTCAGGCCGGTGGCGGACGAGCAGATACGCGGCCGCCGGGTCACGGTCTACGAACGCCGCGCCGACCTCCGCTCCTGATTTCCTGACCCGCCGACTCATCGACTCATCAACTCATCGATTCACAGGGGATTCATAAGGAATCCCCGCCTCCGCTCACAGCCTGGGGTTGCAGGCTCGGAGCATGATCGACCGCCTGCTCCCGTGCACGGCCCGCCGGCCCGCCCGTGTGGTGCCGGCCCTGGCCGGCACCACAGCGGCGGCACCAGCGGGCAGCCGGCTGGTGGGCGGCGCCCTGGCGGGCGTCCTGGGCGGCCACGAGGGCGGCGGCACCGTCCCCGAGATCTCGTACAGCGCCGTCATGGGCGACCGCGCCCGGGCCCTCTACCGCCGGGCCGCGGACACCACCGTCACGACTGCTGCGATCAGGCAGGGCCTCGCCGGTGATCCGCCCGAGGGTGCCTAAGCTTCGGCCGTGAACGACACCACACACGGCATACGGATCCGACCGGGCAGCCCGGCGGACGCACCGGCCATTCTGGACATGCTCGACTCCGCGGTGGCCTGGATGAACGAGCGCGGCAACACCGAGCAGTGGGGCACGACACCGTACTCGCAGAAGCCCGGCGGGGTGGCGCGGGTCGAGCGGTACACGACCGAGAACGTCCCGTACATCGCGGAGTCGGACGGGGCACCCGTCGGGGCCCTGGTGCTGGACTCCGGGCCCAGCCCGCAGATGCCGATCGCGCCGGCCGGGGAACCCGAGCGGTACGTCCGGCTGCTGGTCTCCGACCGGCGGTACGCCGGTCTGGGCATCGGGGCGGCACTGCTTGCCCATGCCGCCGAGGAGACCCGGCGGGCCGGCGTGGAGCTGCTGCGGGTCGACTGCTGGGCGGGCGGCGGGGGCGAACTCGTCGCGTTCTACGAGCGCAACGGTTTCACCCCCACCGACCGTTTCCTGTCCGGCGCCTGGCCGGGACAGGTGCTGGCCCGGCGGGTCGGCTGACGACCCTGGTCCGCCCCGGAGCCCTCTAGGCGGGCGCGAACCAGGTGGGCTCGTCCTCGAGGGCCTGCCGGATCCGGCGCAGGGCGAAGGGCGGGAGGCGGGGCAGCCGGTCCGTCTCGAACCAGGCCACGTCCAGGGACTCGTGGTCGTTCACCCGCGCCTCGCCGCCGGTCGCCCGGCAGCGGAAGGTGATGTCCTGGAACTGGCAGACGTCCCCGTTCGGGTAGGTGACCGGCTCCAGCATCTCGACCAGCACCACCCGCTCGACGACACAGTGCACGGCCGTCTCCTCGTACACCTCGCGCACCGCGGTCACGGCGGGCTGCTCCCCCGGTTCGGGGATCCCCCCGATGACGGACCACCCGCCGGTGTCCGCCCGCCGGCCGAGCAGCACCCGGCCCCGGTCGTCGAAGACGAGGGCGGTGACCCCGGGCAGCAGGAGCAACTGGTGGCCGGCGGTGGCGCGGATCTTGCGGATGAATTCCGGTGTGCTCATCCCCCGACCCTACGAGTGCCGGGAGCGGAAGCGGCGCAGCAGGGGCCAGGCCAGGGCTCCGGCGGCCAGGGTGAGGAGGGCGTATTCGGGGAGCGGTCCGAGCCGGGTGGCCGGGGTCTCGGTGGAGCGCAGCGGGATCTCGGCGACCAGGGCGTCCGGGGTGAACATCCTGGTCTGCTGGACGACCTCGCCGTCGGGCCGGATGACGGCGCTGACGCCGCTGGTGACGGGTACCAGCACGGTGCGGCTGTGTTCCACGGCGCGGACCCGGTCCATCGCCAGCTGCTGGTAGGTCATCTGGGTCCGGCCGAAGGTGGCGTTGTTGCTGGGCACCGCGATCACCTGGGCGCCGGCCCGGACGGTGGAGCGGACCGCGTCGTCGAAGGCCGCCTCGAAGCAGGTGACCATGCCGATCCGGCTGCCGGCCATGTCGAAGACGCCGGGCTCGGTGCCGGGGCCGAAGTCGCGGCGGACCCGGTCCACGTCGGAGCTGAAGAGCCGGACCACCGGCCGCAGCGGGATGCGCTCGCCGAAGGGCTGGATCTTCCGCTTGTCGTAGGTGGCGGTGGGGCCCTTGACCGGGTCCCAGAGGATCATGGTGTTGCGCAGCGGTCCGGTGTCCGGGGACAGCACGGAGCCGATCGCCACGGGCACGCCGATCGCCTTGACCGCCTTGTCGATGACGCCGTAGGCGTCGGGCTCGATGAACGGGTCGAGGTCGGAGGAGTTCTCCGGCCAGACCACGAAGTCGGGCTTGGCGGCGCGACCCGCCTTCACGTCCTCGGCGAGCTGGACGGTGCGCTTCGCGTGGTTGTCGAGGACCGCGCGGCGCTGGGAGTTGAAGTCGAGGCCGAGCCGGGGCACGTTGCCCTGGATGACGGCGGCGGTGGCGGTGCCGTCCTGCGGGCTGTCCGAGACCAGCGGCCGGGCGGCCAGGGCCGTGGCGAGGGGGGCGGCGACGGTGAGGGCGGCGACCGCGGCGGTGGTCCGCCGGGGCGCGGTGCGTGCCGCGCGCAGGGTGGCGTACAGGCCGAACCCGCAGAGGGCGACGGCGAAGGAGAGCAGCGGGGTTCCGCCGAGGGCGGCGAGCGGCAGGAAGATGCCGTCGGCCTGGCCGAAGGCGAGTTTGCCCCAGGGGAATCCGCCGAACGGGGCACGGGCGCGCAGTGCCTCGCCGGCGACCCAGACCGCGGCCGCCCACAGCGGCCAGCCGGGGCGCCGGCTGACCAGTGCGATTCCGAGCCCGGTGAGGCCGATGAACAGGGCTTCGACGGTGGCCAGTGCCAGCCACGGCACCGGTCCGACCTCCTCGCCGGTCCACCTCAGCAGGGGCAGCAGGTAGCCGAGTCCGGCGAGCAGGCCGAGGCCGAAGCCGGCGCGGGCGCGCCGCCCGTGGAGGCAGCCGGCCAGCAGGGCCAGCGCGAGGGGGGCCAGCCACCAGAGGGGGCGGGGCGGGAAGCTGAGGTAGAGCAGTACGCCGGACAGCGCGGCGCCCGCGGCCCGCAGCAGCCGGGCCGCGCGGGGGGCGGGGCGCGCGGGGGTGGGCTCGGCCGGCTTCCCCGAATCGGCGGGCTCGCCGGGCGGGCGGGGCGGCTGCGGGGGCTCGTTCTGGACCACGCGGGCGGTGCTGCTGCTCATCTGGCGGAGTGTACGTCCCCGCACTGTGCGCGGGGGCCGCCCGGACCCGGCTATCGGGCGAGGGCGCGCAGGTGGGCGCGGATGACGCGGACGGCGTTCTCGGCGTCGTCGACGGTGACGATGAAGGTCTTTCCGTCGCCGAGGGTCAGTTCCAGGCCCTTGCCGCGTCGTACGACGACCGCGGTGCCCTTCTCCGGGCGCCAGCGCATGCCCCAGCCGCCCCATTCGTGCGGGCTGACCTTGGGCAGGAACTGGGCGGAGGCGATGTCGGTGAACTCGAAGCGGCGGCGTGGCAGGCCCACGTGCCCGCAGCGCACTTCGACGGCCTCGGTGTCGACGGTGACGTGGACGTGGACGAAGGCGAGGGTGCCGTAGAGGATCAGCAGGCCGGCGGCCAGGCAGCCGACGACGGCCATGACCAGCGGGACGATCCCGGCGGTCCATGCGGAGCCGACCGCGAGGGAGATGCCGAGCACGATGCAGGCGACACCGGCACCGGCGAGCAGCCATTGCCCGCGGTTGGAGGCACGGCCGGTCCACAGCGGCCCCGGAGGGTGACCCGTCATGTATCGCAGCGTACTCACCTCCCGCACGCGCGCCACCGCCTCTCGGCCAGTCGGTGCAGCGGGCTGGGAGAGGCGCCTTCCCGGGGTTGACCTCAACCAAACTTGAGGTCCTACGGTCGCTGCCATGACAGAGAACGAGCAGGTCAAGAACCCGTCCCCGTCCCCGTCCACCACCGCCACGGCCACGACCGCGGCCCCGGCCGCGACGTACGTGCCCGAGCGGTACCAGCGCTCGGTGGTCCCGCACATCATGGTCGCCGACGCGGCCGCCGCCCTCGATTTCTACGCCGCGGCCTTCGGGGCCGTGGAGGAGTTCCGCCTGGCCCATCCGCAGGGCGGGGTCATGCATGCCGAGATCCGCATCGGCGAGTCCGTGCTGATGTTCGGCGACGTCTCGGAGGGCCCGTTCACCGCCCCGGCCGAGCTGGGCGGAACCTCGGTGGCCCTGCACGTGTTCGTGCCGGACGTGGACGCGCTGGCGCAGCGGGCCGTGGCGGCGGGCGCGGAACTGCTCGAGCCGCCGGCGGACCGGTTCCACGGCGACCGCACGGCCATCCTCCGGGACCCGGCCGGCCACCTGTGGGTGTTCCTGACCCACCTGGAGGATGTCCCGGAGGAGGAGCTGACCCACCGCCTGGCCGCGGCCGGACTCGGCACCCATTGAGGCGTCGCCTCAGGTCAGGCGGGGAGCAGGCGGAGCAATGCGTCCCGCAGTGCCGGGTGGCGGGTGGTCGTGAACCGGTGCAGGCTCCGGGAGCCGAGGGCGACCCGCTGGGCACTGCGCCGCCGCTCGGAGTCGTACGCGGCGAGGGCCGCGGGCAGAGCGGCCGGGCCGTGGGCGGCGACCGCCCGGGTGAGCGCCTCGGCGTCGAGGAGGGCGGTGCAGGCGCCTTGGCCGAGGTTGGGGGTCATGGCGTGGGCCGCATCGCCGACCAGGGCGGTCCGGCCGCCGTGGACGAAGGCGGGCAGCGCGGGGTGGAGGTGGCGCATCTCGTACCGGATCCAGGTCGCGGGGTCGGTCTCGGCGAGGATCCGCGGAATCGGGTCGTGCCAGCCGGCGAAGTGGGCCCGCAGCTCTTCGGGCCGGGTGGCTTCGGGGACGGTGGCGTACCAGTTGGTGCGGCCCGGCTCGACGGGGGTCATGCCGAAGAACCGGCCCTCGCCCCAGGTCTCGCCGTAAAGGCCGGTCTCGAACCCGGCGATGCCGATCCAGGCGACCGTACCGAGGCGGCGCGGGGCGCTGCGCCGGCCGAAGCGGGCGGTGCGGACGGCGCTGTTGATGCCGTCCGCACCGACGACCACGTCGGCGTCGAGCTCGGTGGGGTCGGCGAGCGGCTGTCCGTATGCGATGTCGGCGCCGCCGAGGCGGTCGAGTTCGGCGAGCAGGGCGTCGATCAGGTGGGGGCGGGAGATCAGGAGCTCGGGCCGGCCTGCTTTGCGCTCGATGCGTTCGAGCGGGAGCGCGGCCAGGACGGTGCCGTCGGGGCGGCGGATACGGGCGTTGCGGTAGGGCAGGGCCCGGGCCCGCAGGGCTTCGCCGAGGCCCAGCCGGTCGAGGGCGGCCTGGGCCGTGGGGTGGATGCCGAAGGCGGTGCCGTAGCGCTCGGGTCCGGTGCGCCGCTCCAGGACGCGCACCGCCCAGCCGGCCCGGCGCAGGCCGATCGCGGTGGCGAGCCCGCCGACCCCGGCTCCGACCACGACCGCCCGGCCCACTCCCTGTTGCGCCACCATCACACGTCTCCCCGCCTCGTCCACGCCTCTGAAGCACCCCATCTGGGGTACCTCACTTGTGGTACCCCATCCGTGGTACCACGGCTGTGGTTAGACTGGCAAGGTGAATCAGGACCGGAGGGACCGGCTGCGCGATGCGGCCATCGGGGTGCTGGCGGAGGCGGGCGGGCGCGGGCTGACCCACCGGGCGGTCGACGCGGCGGCCGGCGTGCCGCCGGGCACCGCCAAGAACTACTTCCCGACCCGTGATGCCCTGCTGCGGGCCGTGGCCGGACGCTGCCTGGAGCAGTACCGGGAACTGGCCGCCGACACGGCCGGCGCCGGGCCGGGCCCCACCGACCGGGCCGGGCTGGCATCCCTGCTGGCGGGCCTGCTGCGGAACGTCGCGGGGCCGGGCCGGTCGCGCGTACTGGCCTATCTGGAGCTCCAGACGGAGGCCGCCCGCCGGCCCTGGCTCGCGGAACTCCTCGACCCGATCGGCGCGGGCGACTTCGCCGCCTGGGAGGCCCTGCTGCGCACGGCCGGCCTGCCGGCCACGCCGGAGCACGTCCGCGCCCTCACCCTGGCCCTGCACGGCGCCCTGCCGCACCTCCTCGCCGGGGCACCGGCCACCCTGGCCGCGGCCGGCTTGGACGACCCGGACGCCTTCGCCCGGCGCCTGCTGGACGCGGTCTGCCCGGCGGAGCCCCGATGACCGGGCTGCCGCCAGACACCGGGGCGGCAGCCGGGGCGGTGGACCGTGCGGACCGGGCGGTGGGCGCGGTCCTGGGCTCGGCGGCCGGCGACGCCTTGGGGGCTCCGTACGAGTTCGGGCCGGCGGGGGCGTTGTCGGCGCGCGGCGAGGAGATGCGCGGGGGCGGCGGCTGGGATCCGGGCGAGGCCACGGACGACACGCAGATGGCGGTCCTGCTCGGGGAGTCTCTGCTGGAGCGGGGCGGGCTCGATCTGCCCGACGTCTTCGGGCGGTTCCAGCGGTGGGCGGCGGGCGGCCCGAAAGACATCGGCCTGCAAACGGAGGACGTGCTGACGAACGGCGAGCCGTGGGACCGGGCGGCCGCGCTGCACTTCCAGGTCAATCTGCGGGCGGCGGGCAACGGCTCGCTGATGCGGGCATCGACCTCGGCGGTCTACTTCGCGGCGCAGGGCCGGGCGGGCACGATGGCCGCGGCGCGGCGGATCGCGGCGCTGACCCATGGCGACAGGGCCGCGTGGGAGGGCACGGCGGTCCTGCACGAGCTGGTGCGGATCGCCCTCACCGGGGCCGACCCGCTGGCGGCGCTCCCCGAGGTGCTCGGGGAGGTGCACCCGGACCACCGGGACCGGTACGCGCGGGTCCTCGAGCCCGGCTGGCATCCGGACCTGGCCACCGAGTTCAACGGTGCGGTATGGCCCTGCCTGGGCTCGGCGGTGTGGGCCCTGCGGTCGACCGGGGGCTTCGCGGAGGCGGTCCGGGCGGCCGTGGATCTGGGCGGGGACACCGATACGGTGGCCGCGGTGACCGGCATGCTGGCCGGGGCCCGGTACGGAGCGGGGGCGATCCCCGTCAGGTGGACCACCCCCTTGCACGTACCCCTGCCCGGCTTCGGCGACCGCATGCTGGATGCGGCCGGGCTGCGGGAGCTGGCCGTGCGGCTGCTCTCGGCGTCGGCCTGAGGCTCCGCACCGACCCGAGCCCCCGCATCGGCCGGGGTCTCCGCATCGGCCCGAGCCCGTCCGGGCTCACCGGGTCGGCGCCGGTTGGCGGGGGCTCCGGTCGGCCGCCAGTTCCAGGCGGCGGCCGTGGAAGTCCGCGCGGAGCCGCCGGTCGTGGGTGACCAGGATCAGCGTGCCGGTGTAGTGGGACAGCGCCGCCTCCAGGTCCTCCACCGTGGACGGGGCCAGGTGGTTGGTCGGTTCGTCGAGCAGCAGCAGGTCGTGCGGGGCGTCGGTGACCAGCCGGGCCAGCTCCACCTTGCGGCGCTGGCCGGCCGACAGGGCGCGGAGCGGTTTACCGAGGTCCGCCGGGGCGAGCAGGCCGAGACCCGCGATCCGGTCGGCGTGTTCCGCCCCGAACTTCTCCACGACGGAGCGCATTTCCCGCGCCCAGGGGTCGTCCTGTCGCAGGAATCCGGTCCGCGCGGGCGCGCGTACGGAGCCCCGTGACACGGGGAGTTCACCGGCGAGCAGGTGCAGCAGGGTGGACTTCCCGGCCCCGTTGGGGCCGGTGACCAGCAGCCGCTCCCCCGCCGCGAGGCGGAACGAGACGGGTGCCAGGCGCCCGGGCAGGGCCACCTCCTCGGCCTCCACGACGACCGGGGCGGGCGTGGGCGTGGCCACGGCGGCGGGCGTGGGCATGGCCGTGGGCGTGGGCATGGCCGTGGGCGTGGCCGTGGGCATGGCCGTGGCCGTCGGCGGCGGGGCGGCGGTGATGCGGCCGGTGAACCGCAGCGGCTCCGGAGGCGCCGGCACCGGGTGTTCGGTCAGCCGCTCCAGGCGTTCCCTCGCGTTCCGGATCCGGCTCATCGCGCCGTGCGCACGGGACCGCGCCCGGAACGCGCCCGCGCCGCTGAACCCGCGCGGAAGCTTGCGCGGGATCTCGCCGATCCGCCCGATGTTGGCCTCGGCGAGCCGCTCGGCCCGGCGGACCTCCTCCCGCCACTCCTCGTACTCCCGCTCCCAGCGGGCCCGTGCGGCCGCGCGGGCGGTCAGATGGCCGGCGTAGCCGTTGCCGTAGCGGTGCAGGGTGTGCCGTTCGTGGTCCACCTCCAGGATCGCGGTCGTGACCCGGTCCAGGAACAGCCGGTCGTGGGTGACGGCGACGACGGTTCCGCGGTGGGCGCGGAGGTGTTCCTCCAGCCAGTGCACGGCTTCGTCGTCGAGGTCGTTGGTGGGCTCGTCGAGCAGCAGCAGTTCGGGTTCGGCCGCCAGGGCGGCGGCGAGGGCGAGCCGGGACCGCTGGCCGCCGGACAGGGTGCCGAGCCGGCGGTCCGGGTCGAGCGGGGTGCGCTCGCCGAGCCGGCGGAGGGTGGTCGCGACCCGCCGGTCGGCGTCCCGGCCGCCGCGCACCTCGTACGCGGCGAGCAGTTCGGCGTACGCGCCGAGTTCGTCGGGGCCGGCCTCGTGCAGGTGCGCCTCGGCGGCGCGGATCCGGCGCTCCAGGTCGCGGAGTTCGGCGAGTGCGAGGTCGACGGCGTCGCCGACGCGGGCGGTGGCGGGCAGGTCGAGGGTCTGGGCGAGGTGGCCGAGGCCGCCGGGGGCCGCGACGGTGACCTGCCCGTGGTCGGGGCGCTCCAGGCCGGCCAGCAGCCGGAGCAGGGTGGACTTGCCGGATCCGTTGTCGCCGACGACGCCGACCCGTTCGCCGGGCCGGACCGTACAGCTGACCCGGTCCAGGACGGTGTGACCGTCGTACTCCTTGGTGACCTCGGACAGGACGATCCGGGTGGCGGCGAGTGGGGTGCGCAAGGGCGGGTCCGTTTTTGTCGACGATGCGAGACGAGGTGTTCCGTCTCGCGACAAAGCTAGCCGGAAGCGCGGTCACGCACAAGACGTTTCGTCTCGTGGAGGTGGGGGCTGCGCCGGGCCGGCTCAGCCTGCGACGGGCGCGCTCTCGCCGGCCGCCAGCAGCCGGCCTTCGGCGTAGCTCAGAGCGGCGGGCGGCAGCGCGGCGGCCCGGCCGCTGAGCAGCACCGTGAGCCGGCCGGTCGCCGGGAGGCCCGGCTCCGGGCGGGCGCCCAGGCGGCGCAGCGCCTGGGTCGCGACGGGCAGGGCGGAGCCGTGGAAGGTGAGCCGGGCCCCGCCGGTGCGCTCGGCGAGGGCGGCGCGGACGGCGTCCTCGACCAGCTCGTAGTGCGTGCAGCCGAGGACCACGTCGGTGACGTCGGGCGGGGTCAGCGCGGCGGCGGCCGCGACGGTCCGGGCGATGGCCTCCTCGTCGGCCCACTGGACGGCGTCCGCGAGCCCCGGACAGGGCACCTCGGTGACGTGGGCGCCGGCGGCGAAATCGCGGATCAGGCCGCGCTGGTAGGGGCTGCCGGTGGTGGCGGGAGTGGCCCAGATCGCGACCCGGCCGCCGCCCGCCGCGGCGGGCTTGATGGCGGGGACGGTGCCGATCACCGGGATGCGGGGCTCGAGCTCGGCGCGGAGGGCGTCCAGCGCGTGCACGGTGGCGGTGTTGCAGGCGACGATCAAGGCGTCGGGTGCGTGGGCGGCCGCGGAACCGGCGACCTGCAGCGCGCACTCGGCGATGCCCTCCGGGGTGCGGGGACCCCAGGGCATCCCGTCGGGGTCGGAGGACAGCACGAGATCGGCGTCGGGGCGCAGCCGCCGCATCACGGCGGCTGCCGCGAGGAGGCCGATTCCGGAGTCCATGAGCGCGATCTTCACCCGGTCACTTTAATCGACGGCGGGGGCGGGGGAGCGTTGCTCCCCGCCGGACCGGGGCGGGACCGGCCGCCGACGGCGGGGAACCGCAGGCGAACACGCAGGCCCGCACAGCGGGGAGGGACACGCGGGCGGAGGCGGGGACGGCGGGGGGCGGTCTGCGGCACACTGCAGCGATGGGCATCCTCGCCACCGCCTCGCTCGTCATCTGGCTCTGGCTCGTCCTCGGCCAGGGAATGTTCTGGCGGACCGACGTCCGGCTCCCGCCCGCCGCGTCCGACCCCCTGCACTGGCCCTCCGTCGCCATCGTCGTGCCCGCCCGGGACGAGGCCGAGGTGCTGCCGCTGAGCCTGCCCTCCCTCCTCGCGCAGGACTATCCCGGCGAGGCCGAGGTCTACCTCGTCGACGACGGCAGCAGCGACGGCACCACCGCCCTCGCGCACCGGCTCGCCCTGCAACAGCCCGGACTGCCGCTCACCGTGACCTCGCCCGGCGAGCCCGGGCCCGGCTGGACCGGGAAGTTGTGGGCGCTGCGCCACGGGATCGCGCTGGCCCGGCAGGGCGGGCCCGAATACCTGCTGCTCACCGACGCCGACATCGCGCACGAGCCGGACAGTCTGCGGAAGCTGGTCGCCGCCGCCGAGTCCGGCGGGCTCGATCTGGTCTCCCAGATGGCCCGGCTGCGCGTGGCGAGCTTCTGGGAGCGGCTGGTCGTACCGGCCTTCGTGTACTTCTTCGCTCAGCTGTACCCGTTCCGGTGGGTCAACCGGCCCCGCGCCCGGACCGCCGCCGCGGCCGGCGGGTGCGTGCTGCTGCGGACCGACGCGGCCGTGCGGGCCGGCGTACCGGATTCGATCCGGCAGGCCGTCATCGACGACGTGTCCCTGGCCCGGGCCGTGCAGCGGTCCGGCGGGCGGATCTGGCTCGGGCTGGCCGAGCGGGTGGACAGCGTGCGCCCGTACCCCCGGCTCGCGGATCTCTGGCTGATGGTGTCGCGCAGTGCGTACGCGCAGCTCCGGCACAGCCCGCTGGTGCTCGCCGGGACGGTGGCCGGGCTGGTGCTGGTCTATCTGGTGCCGCCGTTCGCGCTGGCCGCCGGGCTGTCGGCGGGGCAGCCGGTGACCGCCTGGGCGGGCGGTCTGGCCTGGCTGCTGATGGCCGGAAGTTATCTGCCGATGCTGCGCTATTACGGGCAATCCCTGACACTCGCGCCGCTGCTGCCGTTCACCGCACTGCTGTACCTGCTGATGACGGTGGACTCCGCGGTGCAGCACTACCGGGGGCGGGGTGCGGCCTGGAAGGGGCGCACCTATGCGCGGCCGAGCGACGCCTGAGCAGGCATCATACCGATTTGACCACCTGTCAGGGAACAGGGCCGGACAGGAGTACGAGCAGGTGCATTCAGGGGCGGAAGTGACGAATCGTGCACGTGAACGCCAAGTGAAACGTGGGGCGCTGACCTGCGAATATGCAGGTCAGCGCGGGGTTGACGGCCCCTTGCTATGGACCCGGTGAAGTCGTGGGCTTAACTTATGTCCCATGACCTCCCCCCGCTCCACTTATGGCGGCGGTTACTACTCCGCGCCCTCCTTCCCGGACACCCCCATCTACGACTCGCTCGTCGCCGAACGCGGGACCCCGCAGATCGCCCCGATCCGCGTCCCCGCCGCATACGAACCCGTTGGCAGCGGCTACCCCGCCGGTGCCGGCCACGGCGGTTCGGGTGGTTACCTGCCCGCGCTGCCCGCGGCTCTGCCCGCCCTTCCCGCGGCCCCCGTGCCGGCCCAGCAGAACGCTCCCGCGTACGGGTATCCGTACCAGCAGCAGGCTCCGCAGCCGATGCCGCTCCAGCAGGCGGCCGCGCCGTACGTGCCGCAGCAGCCGGTCGCGGCCCGCGGTTACGTGCCGCAGCCCCAGCAGCCGCGCCCGGCGATGACGGCCGGCGGATACGAGGCGATGCGTCCGGGCGCGCCGCGCCCCGTGCAGATCCCGGTCCAGGTCCCGGCACAGGTGCCGTCGTACGAGGACCAGTACGGCCGCCCGTACCAGGGGCGCGGCTACTGAGCCGTCGCGCGGAGCCGGCCGGAGCGGCTGGCAGGATGCACGTATGTCGAAGATGTTGGTCCAGGCGCTTCACGTCCACCCCGTCAAGTCGGTAGCGGGGACAGCTCCCGACGAGGTGGCCGTGGAGCCCTGGGGCCTGTCCGGAGACCGCCGGTGGGCCGTGGTCGACGCCGACGGCAGTGTCATCACCCAACGCCAGCAGCCGAGGCTGGCGTTGGCCAAGGCCCGTCCGCTGGGGGGCGGCGGGATCTTGCTGTCGGCACCGGGCATGGCCGACCTGACCGTGGCGGTGCCCGAGCCCGGCATGCTCGAACCGGTCCTGCTGTTCGGGAAGAAGTGGGAGACGGTCCTCGCGGACGGCGCGGCACACGCGTGGTTCGGCGAGTTCCTCGGTGAGCCGGCCCGGCTGGTGCACATGGACGATCCGGCGGTGCGGCGGCCCATCGACCCGGAGTACGCGCTGCCCGGCGAGACGGTGACCCTGGCGGACGGCTATCCGGTACTGATCACCACGCTGGCCTCCCTGGACGCCCTCAACGCGCTCATCGCGCAAGGGGAACATCCGGAGGAGGGGCCGCTGCCGATGAACCGGTTCCGGCCGAACGTGGTGGTGAGCGGGGCGACCGCCTGGGCCGAGGACCACTGGCGGCTGATCGGGATCGGCGACGCCGTCTTCCGGGGCGCCAAGGAATGCGGGCGGTGCATCGTCACCACCACCGACCAGGAGACCACCCGACGCGGCAAGGAGCCGCTGCGGACGCTGGCGCTGCACCACCGGATCGGCAGGTCGCTGGCCTTCGGGCGGCAGCTGGTCCCGGTCCGGACGGGCACGGTGCGGGTGGGCGACGAGGTTCGGGTCCTGGAATAGCGCCCCTCGCTTGGTCCTGGAATAGCGCCCCCCGCTTCCCCGCTCTCCCCCGCCGTGCCGGCTGTTCCCGCGCGGAACGACCCCGCGGAATGACTCCTTCGAGGTGTCCTTGAGCGGGCGCGGAACCAGCGTGCCCGGCACGTGCGTTGATCCGGTCGGGACGCACGCCGCCCGACGGCCGGCCACCCGTGACCAGGGCCCGGCCGGCAGGTGACGTACGTCTCGCGAGTCCCGGATGCGCGCCCGCCGGGGTTGGGGGAGGCTGGGCCAGGGGCCTGTCCGGGCGCACAGGCAGACGGAGGCAAGGGGGTGCCAGAGCGTGCGAACGGCTACGGGGGTGTGGCGTTGGCGGCGCAATCCGCTGCGCCGGCCCACCGATCTGATCGAGGCGTGGGTGGCGTTAGCGGCCGTACTGTGTCTGCTGGTCGTGGCTCCCGCGATCGGCTGGATCTCCGGGCTCCAGGTGGACTCCACGCTGCAGCGGGCCGCGCGGGAGCAGCGGCAGGAGCGGCATCTGGTTCCGGCGGTGGTGGTCCGGCCGGTGGCGGACCGGCCCGCGGGCGCGGGCGCGGGCGCGGCCGCCGAGCCGGCGGCGCAGCGGCAGTCCCCTCAGCGGACGCAGATCGTGGCGGCCTGGACGGCCCCTGACGGCAGCAGCCACCAGGGGACGGTGCCGGCCGCCGAGGAACCGCCCCGGCCCGGCGACCGGTTCCGGATATGGACGGACGACGAAGGGCGGCTGGTGGGCCGCCCGCTGGACCCGTCCACGACGGTGGTGCATGCGGGGCTGGCCGGGCTGGCGGCCATGCTGGGCTCCGCCGCGCTGGTGGAGACGGTCCGGCGGATGGTCGTACGCCGGCTCATGCATCGGCGGTACATACGCCTGGACCGGGCCTGGGCCGCGGCCGGGCCGGACTGGGGCCGCGCGGGCGCGGGCAGCTGACCTGGCAACTCACCGGCCCCGCGCGCGCTACGGTGGACCGGCGGACGGAACCGCAGCCGGTACACGCCGGTTCGGCGGGTTCGGGAGCCGGTCCGGCCGCTCCAGCAGGTCCGGTCGCTTCGGCAGCGCGAGTACGAAGGTGGGGGCACGACAGCACCATGGCTCAGGGCACGGTCCAGGTGACGCACGGCGGGGCCTCGCGGTGGCGGCGCCGCTCCGGGGAGTATCCGACGCTGACCGCTGCCCTCGCCGCCGCGGGCGACGGCGATGTCCTGTCCATCGCTCCCGGTACCTACCGCGAGAACCTGGTGCTGCGTCATGCCGTCACCCTGCGCGGGCCGGAGGGCTCGGTCGGCTCGGTGCGCATCGCCCCGGTCGACGGGGTGGCGCTCACCGTCTGCGCCTCGGCCGTGGTCCAGGACCTGCACCTGGAGGGACAGGACCGGGCGGCGCCCGCGCTGCTCGTCGAGGACGGCGCCCCCGAGCTCACCGATCTGCGGGTCAGCACCCGGTCGGCGGCCGGCATCGAAGTCCGCGGCGGGGCCCGCCCGGTGGTGCGCCGATGCACGGTGGAGAACCCGGCCGGGGTCGGCATCGCCGTACTCGACGGCGGCGGCGGGGTCTTCGAGGAGTGCGAGGTGGTCGCCTCCGGGCAGACCGGGGTCTCGGTGCGCGGCGGCGGACACCCGCGGCTGGAGCGCTGCCGGATCCACCACGCCACGGGGGCGGGCATCGCCGTCACCGGGGAGGGGTCCGGGCTGGAGGCGCTGGGCTGCGAGGTGTACGAGATCAAGGGGACCGGAGTGCAGATCGCGGCCCGCGCGGCCGCCCGGCTCACCGACTGCGCGGTGCACCGCACCACCTCCGACGGAGTCACCCTGGACACCGACGCGGTGCTGGCGCTGGCCGGCTGCGACATCCACGACATTCCCGAGAACGCGGTGGACCTGCGCTCCCGTTCGGTGCTCACGCTCAGCCGCACCACGGTCCGACGGTTCGGCCGCAACGGCCTGTCCGTTTGGGACCCCGGGACCCGGGTGAACGCCGAGTCCTGCGAGATCCACGACAGCACGGGCGACTACCCGGCGGTGTGGATCAGCGACGGCGCCACCGCCTCCCTGGACTCCTGCCGGATCCATGACGTGCCGGACGCGCTGTTCGTCCTGGACCGCGGGTCGGCCGCGACGGTGGTCGACAGCGACCTCACGCAGGTGGCGCGGACCGCCGTCTCGGTCAGCGACGGGGCCACCGCCACCCTGGCCGACTGCCGTATCCGGGAGGCGGCGACCGGCGCCTGGTTCCGCGACCACGGCAGCGGCGGCGGGCTCACCGACTGCACCGTCGACACGGTCCAGACCGGGGTGATCGTCACCAAGGGCGCCGACCCGGTGGTCGAGCGGTGCGTCGTCGGCTCGGCCGTGGAGGCCGGGTTCTACGTGTCCGCCGGCGGCCGGGGCAGCTTCACCGACTGCCGGGTGACCGGGAGCATCGGCTTCGGCTTCCACGTCATCGACGGCTGCCGCACCGCGCTGACCGGCTGCCGCACCGAGCGCTGCGCGCGCGGGGGTTACGAGTTCGCGGAGGACGGGCCGGTCGCCCTGGAGTGCACCAGCGACGAACTGCCGCAGCGCCCCGGCGTGCTGGGCACGGCCGGTGTCGGCGGCGGCGCCGTGGCTGCCGTGCCCGGGGAGGTGCGGGCGCCCGTAAGGGACTCGGACCGGGTTCCCGGGCCGGCCCGGGAGTCGGCCCCGGAGGTGTCCGGGCCGTGGGCGGCCGCCGGGATGGGGGCCGCGGCCGGGGTGACGGGTACGGCGGGTGCCGCGGGTTCGGCGGACGTGACGGGTCCGGCGGGTCCGGTGGGTCCTGCGGGGGCTGCCGGGGTGGGGGGCGAGCGGGCGCAGGCGGGCCTCGGCCGCGGCTCCGCCGAAGTCCTCGGCCAGCTCGACGCGCTGGTCGGCCTGGACAGCGTCAAACGCGAGGTGCGCGCCCTCACCGACATGATCGAGGTGGGACGCCGGCGGCAGCAGGCCGGTCTGAAGGCGGCCTCCGTCCGCCGGCATCTGGTCTTCACCGGCTCCCCCGGCACCGGCAAGACCACGGTCGCCCGGCTGTACGGGGAGATCCTCGCCTCCCTCGGCGTGCTCGACCGCGGCCACCTGGTGGAGGTGTCCCGGGTGGACCTGGTCGGCGAGCACATCGGGTCGACGGCGATCCGCACCCAGGAGGCGTTCGAACGGGCCCGTGGCGGGGTGCTGTTCATCGACGAGGCGTATGCGCTGGCGCCGGAGGACTCGGGCCGGGACTTCGGGCGCGAGGCGATCGACACCCTGGTGAAGCTGATGGAGGACCACCGGGACGCGGTGGTCGTCATCGTCGCCGGGTACACGGCGGAGATGGAACGCTTCCTGACCGTCAACCCGGGTGTGGCCTCCCGGTTCTCCCGGACCATCACCTTCCGCGACTACGGCCCGGAGGAGCTGCTGCGGATCGTCGAGCAGCAGGCGGAGGAACACGAGTACCGGCTCGGCGGCGGCACCCCGGAGGCGCTGCTCGAGTACTTCACCGAGCTGCCCAAGGGCCCGGCCTTCGGCAACGGCCGGACCGCCCGGCAGACCTTCGAGTCGATGGTCGAGCGGCATGCCGGGCGGGTGGCGCAGCTGTCGGAGCCCAGCACCGACGAGCTCACCCTGCTGTTCCCGGAGGATCTGCCGGAACGGTCGGGGCTGGCCGGCCTGTCGGCCCCTTGCTGAGCAGCGCGGCCCGGCCCGGCCGGCGGCCCCGGTCCGGCCGATCGGTCCCGTCCGGCCGTGCGGTCCCGTCCGGCCGTGCGCTCCGGTCCGGCCCCTCGGTCCGCGGGGCCGGCACGGCGCCCGAATGCTCCGCCAGCCGGGCCAGCAGGGCGTCGCGTTCGGCGGCGAAGACCGGATCCGCCTGGTAGTCGGAGTGGCCGAGGATCGGCGCGGGCAGCGGGTGCAGCTCCGTACGGCCGTAGGCGAGCGGGTCGGCGAGCGGGCCGCGGTCCACGCCCTCGCCGCCGGGGAGCACCGGGCCGCCGATCGGGTCGGTGGGCCGCCACAGGTTGCGCCAGCAGTCCACCTCCCCGTGCAGGGCTGCCAGGTCGGCCGGGCCGAAGTACGCCGGGAACCAGCGGCCGTACAACCGGGCGAGCGGGGAGCCGTACGTGAGCAGCGCGACCCCGCGGCGGACCGCCGGCGGCAGCTGCCAGACGGCGGCGGCCGCGAGCACACTGCCCTGGGAGTGCCCGGACAGGACGAGGCGGCCGCCGGTGCGGCCGGTCCAGCCCGTCATCCGCCAGGTCAGGTCGGGCACCGCCCGCTCCGCGTAGCAGGGCGGGGCGAAGGGGTGGGCGGCGCGCGGCCAGAAGGTGCCCACGTCCCAGAGGATGCCGATGGTGCGGCGGGCGGAGGCGTCCCGGTAGGCGCGCCGGCCCCAGCCGACGAAGAGCAGGAAACCGAAGCCGATCAGCCATGAGCCGGAGTCCTGGGCGGCGCGCGCGGCGGCCTCCAGGAGCGGGTGGCCGTCCCGGGCGGCCTCGCCGGGGACCGTGCCGGTGAGCCAGGCCCCGGCCAGGGCGACCGCGCCGAGCAGCAAGGTCGTGCCGGAGACGGCGGCCACGAACCAGGGCGTGCAGTCGGTGAGTCCGGCGGTGGCGCGGGCCCCGGCGATCCGCAGGCTGCGGGCCTCGTCGTAGGGCTCGCCCGGGTATTCGGCGGCGACGGTGCCGGCGGTCCGGCGGCGGACCCGGGCCGCGCGCAGCCCGAACCGGACCGCGAGCAGCATCAGGACCAGCAGCAGCGGGGGCAGCACGGCCGCCTGCCAGGACAGCAGCACGGGCGGTCCGGGCAGCACGGCCGCGTCCATGCCCGGGGTGGCGCCGCCGTCGAGCCAGTCGGCGACCCGCTGTGCCACCCCGCCGGACATCACCCCGCCGAGCGCACACCCGAGCAGGGCGACGGCGGGCCCGCCGAGTCCCCGGAGGGCGGCCGGCGAGGTCCGGGCCGCCCGCTTGTGCAGGCGCAGCGCCACCCACGCGAGGGCCAGGGCGCAGCAGCCCTGGGCGAGCATCAGCACCCCGAAGGCGAGGTCGCCGGGGAGCCGGCCGGTGGAGGTCCAGCCGGGCCGGGACCAGCAGGCATAGCCCGCGCAGAGGGCGAGCAGGGCGAGGGCGCATCCGGGCAGCAGGGTGACCACGGCCCGGTCGCGGCGCAGGTCGGGCCGGGACTCGCTGCGGCCGCGGCGGCACACCACCCACAGCACGGTCGCGGCGCCGGCGGCCAGGACCGCCTGGGCGGCCCAGCCGAGCAGTTCCGCGGTGCCGCCGGTGTGGCGGCGGTCGTACGCGGCGGCGGGTACGGTGATCGCCGCGGCGACGGTGAGGAGTCCGGCGGCGGTGTGCGCGGCCCGGAGCCGGGCCACGAGCCGCCGCCCGTACCAGAATCCGGGCCGGCCCAGTGCCGGGACGCCGTTTCCCGCCGCCGACTCGGCCGCCCGGTCGGGGTCGTTCCCCGCTGCCGACTCGGCCGCCCGGTCGGGGTCGGCTCCGGGTCCGAACGAGCGGGGCGGGGGCTGGGACTCGTAGGCGCTCCAGGTGCGGTTGGACAGGTACCAGAGCAGTCCGGTCAGCACGGCCGGCACCAGGGCGGCGAGGGCGAGCCGGCGGCCCGGCTGGGCGTCCGCGAGGAACCCCAGCCAGGAGCGGGAGGCCGCGCAGTGGGCGGAGCCCGCGCACTGCCAGGCCGCCAGGTCGAGGGCGACCTCGCAGGCGGCGGCGATCAGCAGCACGGTCAGGCTGAGCGCGATGACCCGGACCAGGACTCCGTACGCCCGCACCGCGCGGGCCGCCGGCCTGCCGGGCGGCGCCGGGGGCCGGGCCCAGTGCGCGAGGTTGACCACCATGAAGGGCAGGAGCAGCAGCCAGAGGGCGCGGGTGCCGTTGCCGGAGGTGAGCCGGGACCAGCAGTAGGCCTCGGGGACGGGCCGGCCGGCGTACCGCTCGGGGTATGCCTCGGCATCGGCGTCCTCGGTGCGGCGGAACACGGCGGCGGTGGAGTCGCCGGTGATGCGGACGGTGCGGGGATCGCCGAGGAGCTCCTCCGGCGCGGCTCCGGCGACCCCGTGCACGAGGAGTTCCAGAGCGAGGTCGGGGGCAGGGGCAGGGGCGGGGACAGGGGCGCGGTCGGGAGCGGGGCCAGGGCTGAGGGCAAGGACGGGGACAGGGGCAGGGGCGGGGACAGGGGCGGGGGCAGGGGCGGGGGCAGGGGCGGGGTCGGGGGCGTCGGGTGTGGTCACGGCGGCGGCTCCCTCCGGCAACAGGCCGTCGTTTCTATGCCCGTTAACGGCCCGCCGAAGACATCTGACGCCCCGCCAGCTAGGGTGGCCCGACGCCTTCCGCTCCCGCCGCACGAGGAGACACGCCATGGCTCGCGCACTCCGCCCCGTCGGGCTCGACTTCGCCGAATCGGCCCCCGTCCGGCTGGTCTTCACGGCTGCGGCGGTGGCCGCGCCGGAGGCTGTGTACCGGGCTCTGGCGGAGGACGTGGCGGGCTGGCCCAGGTGGTTCCGGGCGGTCTCCCTGGCCCGGCCGACGCACGGCGGCGCGGGCCGCGAGGTCCGGCTGCGGGGCGGGGTCCGCTTCCAGGAGACGATCATGGCTGCCGATCCTGAGCAGCGGTACGCCTACCGGGTGGACGAGACCAACGCCCCCGGGGTCCAGGCCCTGCTGGAGGAGTGGCGGCTCACCCCGGCGGGCTCCGGAACCCGGATCCGCTGGACCTTCGCGGCCGCCGGCCCGGCCCCCTTCCGACTCGCCCTCACGGCGGCCCGCCCGGGCCTGGGCCACAGCTTCCGGACGGCGGTCCGCACCCTGGACGGCCTGCTGGCGGGTCAGTCCTCGGACCACCAGCGTCCGTAGCTCATGGGCGCGGGCTGCCGGTGGTACGCGGCGGCATGGCGGTGCCGGACGGGCGGGATGTCAACGGCGTCCGCCCCGGCCGTCCGCAGCGCGCCGCGGCGCGGGTTGACGAGGCCGCGCAGCCGCCGGGCGCGCAGCCGCAGCTGCTGCCGGGCGGCGCGCTCCAGCGTGACCTCGTAGAAATCCATCGCCGGATCCGACGGCGGCGTCCACCGGACCGTCACCCGCACCCGCAGCGGCCTCGGCCGGCGCCCTTCGCGCGCCGCCTCATCCAGCACCCGGGCGCTGTAGCGGAGTGTCCGTACGATCCGGCCCGGTCCCGGGCGGGTCAGCTCTTCTTCCCGTTGGCCTCTTTGTACGCCTCGGTCATGTCGGCCGTGTCCGCGGCCGGCGGGACCGCGATGTCCTTCGCCGCGCCGAAGGAGTGGAAGTCGGTGTCGACGGTCACCGTGCCGAAGGTCTGGTTCAGCCGGACCGGCATGTTCGTGCCGTCCACCCAGACGTCCGTGACGAGTTCGGTGCCGGTCCCCAGGGCCGCGAACGCCTCGCCGCCCGCGCCGAGCTTGGCCTTGGGGATGGTGGCGCGGTAGTGGACGGTCTCCTTGCCGAGCACGTTCTCGGTGCCGACCTTGGTGACCCCGTCCGCGTACTTGAGCATCTTCAGGCCGGCCGTCGGGTCGTTCTGGCTTCCGTTCAGGGAGGCCGCGCCCTTCTCGCCGAAGATGGCGGAGGCCTCCACCTTCAGCCAGCTCTTGCCCTTGAACGGGCCGGTCGGGGCCGGGTCGACCTCGTAGTAGTAGGCCCCCTGGACCAGCCGGTAGGTGATCGTGCCGTCCGCGACCAGGTCCTGCATCTTGAGGTCCGCGGCCGGGACTTCGGCCTGCATGGCGAGGCCGTTGCCCCACGAGTAGGTGCCGGTCATGGTCGTCGGCTTGCCGCCCGTGTCGGGGCTGGTGACCGTCATCTTCACCTCGGCCGAGCCGGTGGCCGAGGCCGCGTCGGACGCCTTGCCGAGCGTCGCGACCAGCGCTTCCGTGGTGTCCGCGACCTGCTGGCCGGCGTCCACCGCCTTCTTGCCCGCGTCGCCGGCCCCGCACCCGGTCGCGCCCGCTGCCATGACCACCGCAACCACGGCCCCGGCCGCGGCTTTTGCTGCCTTCATGTCCCCACCCCCGTGACCTCGGATCGGCGCGCCCCCCGCGCCCCACCCCGGCAGGCTCGCACACTCCTCCGGGTTATGCCCCCGGTTTCCCCCGCCACCCCTCCCTCGGCGGGGCGGGGTCTCCGCTCCGGGGCCGGGTTCTCCGCTCCAGGGCCGGGTCTCCGCTCCGGGGCCGGGTCAGGCTCCCGGTTCGCGCCAGATGCCGGTGGTCAGGAGGGTGTCGATGGTCTTCAGGTACGGGGCGATGTCCAGGCCCTGGGCCGCCAGCCAGTCGTCCGCGTAGTACTTGTCCAGGTAGCGCTCGCCCGGGTCGCACAGCAGGGTGACCACGCTGCCCTTGCGGCCCTCCGCCACCATCTCGGAGACGATCTTCAGCGCGCTCCACAGGCCGGTGCCCGTCGAGCCGCCCGCCTTGCGCCCGATGGCCACCTCCAGCGCCCGGCAGCCCGCCACGCTCGCGGCGTCCGGGACCTTCATCATCCGGTCGATGGCCCCCGGCACGAAGCTCGGCTCCATGCGCGGGCGGCCGATGCCCTCGATCCGGGAGCCGCAGTCCGTGGTGGCGTCCGGGTCGTCGTTCGTCCAGCCTTCGAAGAACACGGAGTTCTCCGGGTCCGGCACGCAGATCCGGGTGTCGTGCTGCATGTAGTGGACGTACCGGGCGATGGTCGCGGAGGTGCCGCCGGTGCCGGCCGTGGCCACGATCCAGGCCGGTTCCGGGTACCGCTCCAGCCGCATCTGCTGGTACATCGACTCGGCGATGTTGTTGTTGCCGCGCCAGTCGGTGGCCCGCTCGGCGTAGGTGAACTGGTCCATGTAGTGGCCGCCGGTGCGGCGCGCGAGCGCCGCCGACTCCTCGTACACCTTCATCGGGTCGTCGACGAAGTGGCACTCGCCGCCGTGGAATTCGATCAGCCGGCACTTCTCCGGGCTGGTGGTCCGCGGCATCACGGCGACGAACGGGACCCCGATCAGCTTGGCGAAGTACGCCTCGGAGACGGCGGTGGAGCCGGAGGACGCCTCGATGACCGGGCGGCCGGGGCGGACCCAGCCGTTGCACAGGGCGTAGAGGAACAGCGAGCGCGCGAGGCGGTGCTTGAGGGAGCCGGTCGGGTGGGTGGACTCGTCCTTCAGGTAGAGGTCGATGCCCCAGGCCTCGGGCAGCGGGAAGCGCAGCAGGTGGGTGTCGGCGGAGCGGTTGGCGTCCGCCTGGACCTTGCGTACGGCTTCTTTCAGCCAGGCCCGGTAGTCCGCGTCGCTGCGGTCCACGTCGATGGTGGTGCCGGTCGTGCTCATGTGCCCTGCTCCTCTGTCGGTGCCCCCCGCCTTCGCAATGTACCTCTCCGACCTGCACAAACCGTCACTTTGGGTATCCATACGGAAGGCTTTCGGTTGCGGCGGGAGCGGCCCCGGGTGACCCTGGTCTCGCGTCACTGAGGGTGCAGCACCCGTAACACTCATGTCGGGGAGTCGCAGCCGTGATCAGTCCTTCTCGCAGGCACTGCACCGTTGAGTTGCAGGCCGTGCCGTCGCGGATCGGCCAGGTCCGCAGAATCGTTTCAGCGCAGTTGCGCTACTGGCAGCTCGACCAGCTCATAGACCGGGCCGCGCTCGGCGTCACGGAGCTCCTGAGCAACGTCCACCGCCATGCCCAGCCGGACAAGAGCTGTACCGTCGAGCTGGAGCTGCGCCTCGGCCGGCTCACCGTCTCGGTCCATGACAACGACCCCCGGCTCCCCGTCCTCAAGGCGGCCGATCCGCTGGAGACCTGCGGGCGCGGCCTCGCCCTCGTGGAGGCGGTCAGCGAGAACTGGGGCGCCCAGCACCTGGCCGGTGTCGCCGGGAAGAGGGTGTGGTTCTCCCTGCACGCCGGGGAGACGCCCGCTCCGCCGCCCCGTCCGGTCCGCATCCGGGCGACCCCGCAGCCGGTGCCGGAAGTGGTCCTCGCCACGGTCGACATGCCGGTACGGATCATCGCGGCGCCGGCCGCCACCCCGACGGCCGCACCGGGCTGAAACCGGAGCCCCGCCGGGCCGGCGGGCACCGCCTGCGCTCAGGCCGCCGCCCCCAGCGCGCCCAGCGGGTCGTCCAGCACCGGCTGCCAGGCCAGTTCGGCCGCGCCCACCAGGCTGTTGTGGTCCAGGGTGCACGGCAGGATCGGGACTCCCCCGCTGCGCCCCCACAGGCTCCGGTCCGCCACCACCGCCCGCAGCCGCTCCGGGTCGGCGTGCAGCAGCTCCCGGTGCAGCCCGCCCAGGATGATCCGGTCCGGGTTGAGGATGTTGACCAGCCCGGCCAGGCCGAGCCCGAGCCGGTCGACGATCTCCTCGGCGGCCGCCCGTACCACCGGATCGGCGTACTCCGCGCGCAGCAGGTCGCGGGCCTGCTGGAGCAGCGACACCTCCGGGCCCGGGGTGCGGCCGGCCGCGGTCAGGAAGGCCAGCGGATCGGCCTCCACGTCCAGGCAGCCGCGGCTGCCGCAGTGGCAGGCCCGGCCCTCCGGGTTGACGGTGAGATGGCCGACCTCCAGCGCCAGGCCCGAACTTCCGCTGTGCAGACGGCCGTCCAGGACCAGGGCCCCGCCGACCCCGCGGTGGCCGGTGGCCACGCACAGCAGGTGCTGGGCGCTGCGCCCGGCGCCGTGCCGGTGCTCGGCCAGCGCCGCCAGGTTGACGTCGTTGCCGGTCAGCGCCGGGCCGTCGATCCCGGCGGCCTTCACGCAGTCCGCGAACACGGCCCGGACCGGTGACCCGGCCGGCCAGGACAGGTGCAGCGGGTTGAGCGCCGTACCCTCCGGCTCGGCGATGGCGGAGGGAACGGCCAGGCCCGCGCCGACGCACCGGCGGCCGCTCTCGGCCAGCAGGGCCGCGCCCGCGTCCACCACGGCGGCCAGCACGGTGGCCGGGTCGGCGGAGACGGTCCGGCCGGGCGCGGTGGCCACGATCCGGCCGCCGAGGCCGACGAGCGCGGCCCGGAACCCGTCCGGGTGGATCTGGGCGGCCAGCACCACGGGCCCGTTCTCGTCGACGGAGAGCCGGTGCGAGGGCCGGCCCTGGGTGCCGCCCGCGCCGCGGGGACGCGAGTCGACCCGGATCAGGCCGAGGGCTTCGAGTTCGGCGGCAACGGCTCCGGCGGTGGCCCGGGTGACCCCGAGCTCGGCGGTGAGGACGGCCCGGGTCGGGGCCCTCCCGGTGTGCACCAGCTCCAGCGCCGGCCCGAGTGCGCCCCGGCCCCTCTCCAGCTTGCTGCGCGTGGACGCCGTGTTGCCGATGCCGTTGCCGTTCATAGAGGCGATCCTCGCATGATCGGTGCAGCGGTCAGGTGCCGAGTCCGCCGACCCGGAGGGTGAGGTTGAGCCGGCCGCTCAGCCCGAGGGCGGGCGGCGCGGTGCCCGGGTACACCTTGGGCACCCCGTGGTAGGCGAGCCGGGACGGCCCGCCGAAGACGAACAGGTCGCCGCTGCGCAGCTGCACGTCCCGGTACGGGCGGCCGCGCGTGGCGGTGTTGCCGAACCGGAAGACGCAGGTGTCGCCGAGGCTGAGCGAGACGACGGGGGCGCCGGACTTCTCCTCGGCGTCCCGGTGCATGCCCATGCGGGCATCCCCGTCATAGAAGTTGACCAGCGCGATGTCGTAGCCGCCGCCGGTGCCGTAGGCGGGGTCGAGGCCGGTGCCGTCGGCGGGGCCGGTGCCGTCGGCGGGGTCGCTGCCATCGGCAGAGCCGGAGCCGGTGCCGACGGCAGAGCCGGAGCCGGTGCCGACGGCAGAGCCGGTGGCGGTGCCGGTCGGCGGGCCCGGGTACAGGCCCTCGTACGCCGCGTGGACCGCGGCCCGGCCCAGGTCGGCCAGCCATCCCGGCATCGGCTTCACGGGCGCCCCGTCCCCGTCCACCGCGGTGGTGGCGTAGCCGTACGGGTACCAGTGCAGTCCCAGGCAGACCTGGCGGGCGGTCATCGTCCCGCCCCCGGGGGTCCGTACCGTGCGCAGTCCGGCGGGTGGGCGGGCCCAGGCCCGGCAGGCCTCGACGAGCTCCCGCTGCCGGTCCGGCCCGAGCCAGTCGGGCACGTGCACCGCCCCCGGGGCGATCTCGGCGCGCTCCCTGGGGAACAACTCGAACAGTTCCTCGTCCACCCCTCCATGGTGCGTGACACACTGCCGCGCATGGAGATCACCGAATACGTGCAGACCCTGGAGCGGGAAGGCGGGCTGCTGGCCGGGGCGGCCGAGCGGGCCGGCACGGACGCCCCCGTCCCGACCTGCCCGGGCTGGCGGGTGGCCGATCTGCTGCGGCACACCGGGGCGGTACACCGGTGGGCGACCGCCTACGTCGCCGAGGGCCATCCGGAGCGGCTGCCGTTCCCCGAGGGACCGGAGTTCAGCGGGGCGGAACTGCTGACCTGGTTCCGGGAGGGCCACGCGGACCTGGTCCGGGTGCTGTCGGAGGCCCCGGCGGACCTGCAGTGCTGGACCTTCCTGCCGACCGCACCCACGCCGCTGGGATTCTGGGCTCGGCGGCAGGCGCACGAGACTGCGGTCCACCGGCTGGACGCCGAGTCGGCGCTGGAACGCGGATTCGGGCCGGTGGAACCGGCGTTCGCGGAGGACGGGGTGGACGAGCTGCTGACCGGTTTCCACGCGCGCGGCCGGAGCCGGGTCCGGACGGAGGAGCCGCGGCTGCTGCGGATCCGGGCGGCCGACACCGGCGCGGTCTGGTCCGTCCACCTGTCGGCCGAGCCGCCGCGCACCGTCCGGGACGATGCGGGCACGGCGGACTGCGAGGTGACCGCCGAGGCGGCCTGGCTGTACGCGGCGCTGTGGAACCGGATCCCGCTGGAGGGGCCCGCGGTGCGGGGTGACCTCGCGCTGGCCCGGCTCTGGAACGACAACTCGCACATCTGATGGCCCGCCGTAACCAGGCCGACCGGGACGCGATCACCGTCGAGATCGGTTACGCGCTGTTCACCGGCGCCCTGGCAGGGGCGCTGGTCTTCGGGGCGGTGGCCGGGCCGGCCCTGCTGTTCGAGCTGGCGCGACCGCTGGAGCGGGGGCTGCCGATGGCCGGCGGGGTGCTGGCCACGGTGGTGTTCGTCCTGCGGGCCGTCCACCTGCTGTGGCGGTTCGCCCGGCGGCCGGAGAACGACGGGGCTTAGCCGGGCCTGGCCGGGCCTGGCCGGGCCTGACCGGGCCTGACCGGGCCTGGCCGGGCCTGACCGGGCCTGGCCGGGCCTGGCCGGGCCTGACCGGGCCTGGCCGGGCCTGGCCGGGCCTGGCCGGGCCTGGCCGGGACCCGCCTCGGCGGCCCGAGAACGAGGGGGCTTAGCCGGCCCGGGCCGGGACCCGGCGGATACCGACCCGGCGGCCGCGGCGCCCGACCCCTGCCGGTCACGGCCGGCGGGGGCTACGGGGCCGGGGGCCGGGGGCCGGCTCCTGGCGGGCGGTCGGCGTCCTCGCGTATCCGGTCCGTACCGGCCGCTCGGTCCCCGGCGCCGGCACCACGGCGAGCGCGGCCGACGGGCGCACGCTCAGCCGGCGGCAGCGCCGAACCACCTGGGCAGCCGGCCGAGCAGATCCTGCTGATCGTCCCCGACCCACGCCACATGCCCGTCCGGCCGCAGCAGCACCGCGGGCACGTCCAGTTCCTCGCTGACGTCGACGACGTGGTCGACCCGATCCGCCCAGCCCGTCACCGAAAGCCGTCCGGTCTGGTCGAGCAGCAGTCCGCGGCCGCCGTGCATCAGCTCGTAGAGGCGGCCCCGCTTCAGCGCCACGTCACGGATCCGTCGGCCGAGCAGTTCGTGGCCCTCGCCGAAGTCGTAGCGGACCCCGACCGCGGTGATCATCTCGGTCACGTACCGGTTCACCTCCTCGAAGTCCATCAGCTTCGAGAACAGCTCCCGCAGCGCGGTCGGGCCCGGATCGGTCCCCAGCAGCGCGATCTGCGCGCGGGTGTTGTCCAGTACGGCGGCGCCCACCGGGTGCCGTTCGGCGTGGTAGCTGTCCAGCAGCCCCTCCGGTGCCCAGCCGTTGACCTCGGCGGCCAGTTTCCAGCCGAGGTTGAACGCGTCCTGCACGCCGAGGTTGAGCCCCTGACCGCCGGTCGGCGGGTGGATGTGCGCCGCGTCGCCGGCCAGCAGCACCCGGCCGACCCGGTAGCGCTCGGCCTGCCGGGTGGCGTCGCCGAAACGGGACAGCCAGCGCGGCGAGTGCGCACCGAAGTCCGTGCCCGCGAAGGCCCGCAGCTGCTGCTTGAACTCCTCGAGGGTCGGCGCGGTCGTACGGTCCTCGGCCACGCCGTCGGCGGGAACGACGATGCGGTACACGCCCGCGTTGCCGTCCACGTCGGGAATGGCGCCGAACCGCAGCTGGGTCTTGCGGACTTCCTCGACGACGGCGGCAACCGTCGCCGGATCCTCGGTCACCTCCATATCGCCCAGCAGCGTCTCGACCGTGGCGGGCTCGCCGGGGAAACCGACGCCGAGCAGCTTGCGCACCGCACTGCGGCCGCCGTCGCACCCGACGAGGTAGCGCGAGCGCAGGCGCGTGCCGTCCGCTAGCTCGACGGCCACACCGTCCTCGTCCTGACTCAGCCCGACCACTTCGCAGCCGCGCCGGATCTCGGCACCGAGTTCGAGCGCCCGCTCGTCGAGCAGGCGCTCGGTGACCGGCTGCGGGGTGGCGAGCCCGTACGGGTGCGCCGTGTCCAGCCGGTCCGGCCACGGCTTGAGGATGCCCCCGAAGAGACCGCCGACCTGGAACTTCTCACTGACCGCGAGGAACCGTTCCAGCAGGCCGCGCTGGTCCATCATCTCGACGCTGCGCGCGTGCAGGCCGCGCCCGCGGGACTGCCCGGTCGGCTCGCTCAGTTTCTCCAGCACGACCACGTGCACGTCGTGCAGCCGCAACTCACCGGCCAGCATCAAGCCGGTCGGTCCGCCGCCGACCACGATCACGTCGATCATCAGAACCCCCATTCAACGAGATTGGTTTCGGCCACCCGCTCCGCACGGACAAACTCCGCCCGCAGCGCGATCACGGGATCGATCTCAGCGCCGGCCGAGGTTCCCCTGGTCCCCGGGTCCGGACCCTGCGGGCAGTCCGACCTCGTGGGCCAGCCGGTCGGCGTTGTGGCGGAAGAAGCGGGCCCGTTCGGTGTCCTCGACCACGCGCTGGAACTGGCCGAACAGCTCGAAGGAGATCAGTCCGACCAGCTGGGCCCAGGCCGCGACCAGGGCCGCGGTCACCTGCGGCGGGAGGCCGGGCGCGAACTCCTCGGTCATCCGCTCGGCCTCCGGGCAGAGCTCGGCCGGAAGCGGGGGCAGGGCGAGGCCGGGGCCGGCGTGGGCCTCGCGGAGGACGGCGATGAGGGCATTGCCGACCCGGGAGGCGGGGCCGACGGTGTCCTGCGGGGCGCTGTAGCCGGGGACCGGGGAGCCGTAGATGAGGGCGTACTCGTGGGGGTGGGCCAGGGCCCAGTCGCGGACGGCCGCGCAGACCGCGGTCCAGCGTTCGCGGGGTGCCGCTCCGGCGCGTCCGGCCAGGGCGGCCTCGGCAGCCGCGCCGACGCTGTCGTACGCGTCGATGATCAGGGCGGTCAGCAGGTCGTCGCGGCTCGGGAAGTAGCGGTAGAGGGCCGAGGAGACCATGCCGAGCTCGCGGGCGACCGCGCGCAGCGACAGTTTCGCTGCTCCTTCGGCCGCCAGCCGGCGGCGCGCCTCGTCCTTGATGGCGGCGGTGACCTCGATACGGGCCCGTTCCCGGGCTCCTCGCACGGTGCTCATGCAGGGCAGTGTGCCACGCAGGCAGAGCAGTGCCCAAGAATCGGAGCGGCGCACCTTTTGGAGAGCACTGCTCTTGTTTTGGTGCAGCGATCCGTGCAGACTGATGTCAAGCGAGAGCACCGCTCTCGAAATGGATCGCTTTATCAAGGGAGCAGATCATGAGCGCCAAGAGCCCGTACTACGCCACGGCCAACCGCCTCGACCTCGGCTTCAACGCTCTCGTGGGCAGGCTGGCCCGGCTCGGCATCAGCCTGGCCGGGAGCGCCGAACTCTCGGTGCGCGGCCGCAAGTCCGGCGCCATGCAGCGCATCCCGGTCAACCCGTTCACTCACTCCGGAAGCCAGTACCTGGTCTCGGCGCGCGGCCATTCCCAGTGGGTCCGGAACATGCGGGCGGCCGGCGGCGGCGAGCTGCGAGTGGGCCGCAAGCTCCGCACCTTCACCGCCGCCGAGATCACCGACCCCGCCGAGCAGGCGACCGTACTGCGCGGCTACCTGAAGAGGTGGGGCTGGGAGGTCAACCGGTTCTTCCGGGGAGTAACCGCGAACTCCTCCGACGCGGAGCTGCTCGCGGCCGCCCCCGACCACCCGGTCTTCCGCATCACGGTGTCGGACTGACCGCCCGCTCCTCCGAGCCCCCGCCCCGCAGCGCATCCTTCTCCGCCGCCTTCTCCGCCGCCTGCTCCGCTGCCGCCTGTCGCCGGTCCAGCAGGTGCAGGGCCCTGCCGGCGAGCGGATACGTACGCACCAGCTCGGCCAGGGTGGTCGAGCCCCGGGTGATCCGGGCGAAGGCCCGCCAGGCCGGCCGGAGTCCGGTGATCACCGCGTGCAGCAGCCCCGGCCGGGCTTCGAAGGCGGCGAGCATCCGCCGACCGACGGCCATCTCCACACCCAGCCCCGCCTTGATCGCGAAGGCGTAGTTGAGGGCCTGCCGCCGGGTGTCCACCGCGTCCTGCGCCTCGGCGATCCGGACCGCCCACTCCCCCGCCAGCCGCCCGGAGCGCAGCGCGAACGAGATGCCCTCCCGGGTCCACGGCTCCAGCAGCCCGGCCGCGTCGCCCGCGACGAGCACCCGGCCGCGCGAGAGCGGTGAATCGGGCGTCCGGCAACGGGTCAGGTGCCCGGAGGAGATGGCCGGCTCGAAGCCCGCCAGACCGAGCCGGGCGATGAAGTCCTCCAAGTAGCGCTTGGTCGCGGCGCCGTCGCCGCGCGCCGAGATGACACCCACGGTGAGGGTGTCGCCCTTCGGGAAGACCCATCCGTAACTGCCCGGCAGCGGACCCCAGTCGATGAGGACCCGGCCCTTCCAGTCCTCCGCGACCGTCTGCGGAACCGGGATCTCCGCCTCCAGCCCGAGGTCCACCTGGCCCATCTCCACGCCGACATGGGCGCCGATCCGGCTGGCGCTGCCGTCCGCCCCGACCACCGCCCGGGCCAGCACGGTCTCCCCGTCCGCGAGGACCACCGCGACCGTGCGCCGGTCGGGGACCGACGGGCCGTGCTGCTCGACCCGGGACACCGCCGTGCCCGTCCGCACCTGGACACCCGCCTTTTCGGCGGCGGCGACCAGGCCGGCGTCGAACTCGGGCCGGTTGACGAGCCCGAACAGCATGTGCCGGGACCGACGGGTGCGGGCCAGCTTCCCGTTCAGGGAGAACGTGACGGCATGCACCCGGTCCTGCAGGGGCAGGACGAAGCCGGGCGGCAGGGCGTCGCGCGAAGGGCCGATGATGCCTCCGCCGCAGGTCTTGTACCGCGGCAGTTCGGCCTTCTCCAGCAGCAGCACCCGCCGCCCCGCGGTGGCCGCCGCATGCGCGGCGGAGGCGCCGGCCGGACCGGCCCCGACCACCACGACGTCCCAGACCTCGCCGCTCCCCCCGGCGGCACCCCCGGCGGTCCCGGTGGCCACCGCCTCGTCCGCTCCCGCCTCGTCCGCCGCCCCGGCGGCCACCTCGTCCGCCCTGCCGTCGGCCGCCCCGTCCGCCGCCCCGGCGGCCACCTCGTCCGCCCTGCCGTCGGCCGCCCCGTCCGCCGCCTGCCCTGCCCCGTCGCGTACGTCGTCGCTGCTCACGTGTGCTGTTGCTCCTGATCACCCGGTTGCTCCGATGCCGGGCAAATCCTACGGCGAGCGACCGCCCCGCCCCGCTGTGCGAGGATCGGATGCATCGTCCGCCGTACCCGGCCTACGTACCCATCTCAACGTCGCACCCACGAGGAGCGTGCCCATGTCGTCCCACCCGATCGCCGAAACGATCGCCTCGCTGATGCCCCGCGCCAAGACGGAGCTGGCCGAGCTGGTGGCGTTCCAGTCGGTGGCGGACTGGGCGCAGTTCCCCAAGAGCGAGAGCGAGGCCGCGGCGAACTGGGTGGCGGACGCGCTGCGCGCCGAGGGCTTCCAGGACGTCGCCCTGCTCGACACCCCCGACGGCACCCAGTCGGTGTACGGCTTCCTGCCCGGCCCGGTCGGCGCGCCGACGGTCCTGCTGTACGCGCACTACGACGTCCAGCCCCCGCTCGACGACGACGCGTGGATCTCCCCGGCCTTCGAGCTGACCGAGCGGGACGGCCGCTGGTACGGCCGCGGTTCGGCGGACTGCAAGGGCGGCTTCATCATGCACCTGCTGGCGCTGCGCGCGCTGAAGGCCAACGGCGGGGTGCCGGTCGGTGTGAAGGTCATCGTCGAGGGCTCGGAGGAGCAGGGCACCGGCGGCCTCCAGCAGTACGCCGAGGCGCACCCGGAGCTGCTGGCCGCCGACACCATCGTCATCGGTGACGCGGGCAACTTCCGGCTCGGCCTGCCGACGGTGACGGCCACCCTGCGCGGCATGTGCCTGCTCAAGGTGAAGATCGACACCCTGGCCGGGAACCTGCACTCCGGCATGTTCGGCGGTGCCGCCCCGGACGCGCTGGCCGCGCTGATCCGGGTGCTGGACTCGCTGCGCGCGGCGGACGGTTCGACCACCGTGGACGGGCTCGCCGCGGACGCGGTGTGGGAGGGCCTGCAGTACCCGGAGGCGGACTTCCGCGCCGACGCGAAGGTGCTGGACGGGGTCGGGCTGATCGGTGACGGCACGATCGCGGACCGCCTGTGGGCCCGCCCCGCGGTCACCGTGCTGGGCATCGACTGCCCGCCGGTGATCGGCGCCACCCCGTCCGTGCACGCGAGCGCGGGCGCGCTGATCAGCCTGCGGGTGCCGCCGGGCGTGGACACCGCCGAGGCCATCAAGCTGCTGGAGGCGCACCTGGTGGCGCACACGCCGTGGCAGGCCCGCCTGGAGCTCGAGGTGGTCGGCCAGGGCCAGCCGTTCCAGGCGAACACCGACAGCCCGGCGTACGCGTCGATGCGGGCCGCGCTGGAGGCCGCTTACCCGGGCCAGGAGATGCAGATCAGCGGCATGGGCGGATCGATTCCGCTGTGCAACACGCTGACCTCCCTCTACCCGGACGCCGAGATGCTGCTGATCGGGCTGAGCGAGCCGGAGGCGCAGATCCACGCGGTGAACGAGAGCGTGTCGCCGGAGGAGCTGGAGCGGCTGTCGGTGGCGGAGGCGCTGTTCCTGGTGAACTACGCGGAGTCCAAGGGCAACTAGCGGTCCCGCGAAGGCCCGTCCGTACGCCCAGGGCGCACTGCGCTCTGGGCGTACTCCGCTCCCGGCGAAGCCGTGCGGTGCGGACGGGATCCGTTACGTACGTTCTGGGCATGGATCTTGTAGAGGTACTCCCGGACCGGCTCCACATGCTCCGCTTCCCGATCGGCCAGGCCTATCTGTGGCAGGACGACGGGGCGCTGACCCTGATCGACGCCGGCAACATCGAATCGGCCGCCGAAATCGAGGCCGCCATGCGCTCCCTCGGCCTGCGCCCCGAGCGGCTGGAGCGCATCGTGCTGACCCACTGCCACCGCGACCACATCGGGGCGGCGGGTGAACTCGCGGCCCGCTGGGACGCGGAGGTGCTGGCGCACCGCCTGGAGGCCCCCGTGATCCGGGGCGAGGTCCCGGTGCCCGAACCGGTCCTGCTGGACTGGGAGATCCCGCTGTACGCGCACGGGATGACGGTCCCTGAGGCCCCGCCGACCCGGGTGGACCGGGAGCTGGAGGACGGCGACCGGCTGCCCTTCGGGGACGGCGCGTACGTGGTCCACGCGCCCGGCCACACGGACGGCAGCATCGCCGTCCACCTGCCGGCCCACGGGGTGCTGTTCACCGGCGACTGTGTGGCGGGGGTGGGCCAGGTGATACTGGGCGTCTTCAACGTGGACCGGGCCCGGGCCATCGACACCTTCCACCGGCTGGCCGCGCTGTCCCCGTCGGTGGCCTGCTTCGGCCACGGCGACCCGCTGACCTCGGAGACCGCCGCCACCTTGAAGGCGGTCGCCGAGGCCACGACCTGACGGCCGGCGGCCGGACCGGCAGGCGGGCGGGCGGGCGGCCGGACCGGCAGGCGGGCGGGAAGCGGACCGGCAGGCGGGCGGGCGGGAAGCGGACCGGCAGCCAGGCCGGCAGGCGGACCGCCGCCCCGGTTCCCCGACCCGGGTGGTAGGCGCAGCAGGCCCCGGGTCAGGGAACCGGGTTACTCGCCTCCAGGTTGAGGACGGTGCCCCGCTCGCGGGCCCGGAGCGCCCACCGGAGGCGGGCGAAGCGTTGCGGCGGCAGGAGCTCGGCCGCCTCCTGCTCCGTCACGAAGCGCCACTCGCGCAACTCCGGTCCCGGCAGCCGGAGCTGCGCCACCTCCTCCGCCGGCAGCAGGCCGCCGTCGAAGAGGAGGCGCAGGCCGCCGTACGCAGGACGGCAGGGCGGCTCCCAGTCGATCACCAGCAGTCCCGGTGCCCGGTCGAGTACGAGGCCCAGTTCCTCGGCGACCTCCCGCACCGCGGCCCGGGCGGGGGCCTCGCCCGCTTCGACGACCCCGCCCGGGAACTCCCAGCCGGGCTTGTACGTGGGGTCCACCAGCAGCACCCGGTCCTGCTCGTCGAAGAGCAGGACCCCCGCCGCGACGGTCTCCCGCGTCGGCTCCGGCGTCTGCACGATCTCGCAGACCGCGGCCGTCTCCGTGCGGATCGCCTCGGCGATCCGCTCCGCGGTCTGCCCGGGGGTCAGGGCCCCGTTGTCGACCACGTACGCGTCGGCCGTGAGCCACCCCAGCGCCTGCTGGTAGGGCGCGATGTGCGCGTACGACCAGTCACGCGCGCCCACCTCCGCGCGGCTGCCGATCCGCTCCCGCAGGATCGTTTCCGCTGGGGCGAGCAGCACATGCCGGACGGGGATCCGCCGGGCGGCGAGCGCGCCGAAGATCTCGTCGCGGTACTCCTGCCTCAGCAGGGTCATCGGGACCACCAGCACCCCGCCGACCTCCGCGAGCAGCGCCGCGGCCGTGTCCGCCACGAGCCGCCGCCAGCTCGGCAGGTCCTGATAATCCGTCACCTCGTCGAGCCGTTTGCGCGGCAGCAGCAGCCGCAGCGCGTCACCGATCAGCTCGGGGTCGTACAGGACGCTGTCCGGGACGAGACCGGTCAGTTCGCGAGCCGTGCTGGTCTTCCCGGCGCCGAAGGCCCCGTTGATCCAGACAATCACGATTACCCCTCTTCCGATGCCCCATGAGGCTTGCCCGGAACACCCTGTCACGGAAACCCGACACCCGGCGGAGTGCTTATCCTCAAGGTCAGAACCCGTGCCCGTGTCCCCACCCCCTCCGGAGGTTTCCACACCGTGCCGCACTCCCGCCGCCCGTCCGAGCCCCGCTACGGCAACCGGCCGACGATGAAGGACGTGGCGTCCCGCGCCGGGGTGGGCCTGAAAACGGTGTCCCGGGTGGTGAACGGCGAGCCGGGGGTGACCCCGGACACCGAACGGCGCGTCCAGGAGGCCATCGAGGCGCTCGGGTTCCGCCGCAACGACAGCGCACGCGTGCTCCGCAAGGGGCGCACGGCCACCATCGGGCTGGTCCTGGAGGACCTCGCGGACCCCTTCTACGGCCCGCTGAACCGTGCCGTGGAGGAGGTCGCGCGGGCGCACGGCGCCCTCCTGATCAACGGCTCCAGCGCCGAGGACCCGGACCGGGAGCGGGAGTTGGCACTCGCGCTGTGTGCGCGCCGGGTGGACGGCCTGATCGTGATCCCGGCCGGTGAGGACCACCGCTATCTGGAGCCGGAGATGCGGGCCGGCGTGGCCACCGTGTTCGTGGACCGGCCGGCCGGGCGGATCGACGCGGACGTGGTGCTCTCGGACAGTTTCGGCGGCGCCCGCGAGGGGGTGGCCCATCTGATCGCCCACGGACACCGCCGGATCGGCTTCATCGGCGACCACCCGCGCATCCACACCGCGACCGAGCGGCTGCGCGGCTACCGCGCGGCCATGGATGCGGCCGGCCTCCCGGTGGACGAGGGCTGGGTCTCCCTCGGCTCCACCGCCGCCGAGCGGGTCTCGGCGGCTGCGGGGGCCATGCTGGCCGGCCCGGAGCCGGTGACGGCCCTGTTCGCGGGCAACAACCGGGTGACGGTGACGCTGGTCCGGGTGCTGGCCGGCGCCTCCCGCCCGGTCGCGCTGGTCGGCTTCGACGACTTCGAACTCGCCGACCTGCTGCGACCGGGCGTGACCGTGGTCGCCCAGGACGCGGCGGCCCTGGGCCGCGTGGCCACGGACCGCCTCTTCCTCCGCCTCGAGGGCGTACAGCTGCCCCCGGAGCGCATCGAGCTCCCCACCCGCCTGGTCCCCCGCGGCTCGGGCGAACTCCCGCCCACGGCCTGACCGTCACCGGATCAGGCCACTGAGGACGGGCACGCTGACCCCGGCGGCGCTCAGCCCGGCGAGGACGGACAGGGCGGTGCCGGTCCCGCCGAGGAAGGTCAGGCCGCCTGCCGTGAGGCCGATCAGGATCGCGCCGAGCAGCACGACGGCGGTGTGCAGGGACAGGAACGGCTCGGGGTCCGTCAGGTTCTGAGGTGCAGTCATGGTCCGATTCCAGCGGACCGGCCGACGCGGCCCCGCACCGGCGGAACGGATCCGCGACGGTGCCGATCACGGCCGAACTCCGGTGGAATTCCGGCGGTGTTCGCTGCCGTTCGGGAAAGTCCGGGACCGTTCGGCGGCTCTCGCTCTAGCCTGGTCGTCCGCACGACCCAGGGGGCACAGGTGGCTTCACACGGCACGTTCGAGGAGGAACTGAACGTCCTCGCAGCCGATTTACGGCGGCTGCGCATCGACCGCGGCAATCCCTCGTACCGGAAGCTGGAGGCCAGGGCGGCGAAGTCGCGCACCGGAATCCGGCTGCCGGTGGCCACCCAGAGCGACGCGTTCCGGGGGAAACGGCTGCTCGGCCTGGACACGCTGATGGCGCTCGTGCGGATCCTCCACTCCTTCGACGAGTACGGCCGGGAGACCGCCGTTCCGCCGCACAACTCGCCGGACCTGGGCGTCTGGCGGGCCCGCTGGCGCGCCTTGGCCGCCCTCCAGCCGCCGGCCCCGGACCGCGTACGGCAGCCCGCGCCGGCCACGCCCGCGCTCGCCCCCACGGCACTCGGAGCGAGCGGCTTCGCCCTCGCGCATGTGCTCACCGCGCGATTGAGGGGCAACTGGGGTGCCGTGTTCTCGCCGGACGGCCGGCTCCTCGCCACCACCGCCCGTGACGGTGTGGTGCAGTTGTGGGATCCCGTCAACGGCCGGGCCGTCGGCGAGATCGACGTCCCGTCCGGCCCGGTGCTCGCCATGACGTTCTCGCCCGACGGCCGCCTCCTGGCCACCGGGGGCGTCGGTGGCGCCGCGAGGCTGTGGCACACGACGACCTTCACCCCCGCGGGATCCCCGTTGCTCGGCCACGACGACCCGGTTCGCGCGGTCGCCTTCTCGCCGGACGGCCGTGTGCTGGCCACCGCCGGCGACGACGAGACCGTACGCCGCTGGGACGCGGCCACCGGCGAGCCCGTCGGCGACCCGCTGATCGGGCATTTCGGCGAGGTCGGAGCGCTGGCCTTCCGGCGTGACGGCGGCCTGATGACCGCGGTCAAGGGCAAGCACGCGGTCCGGTTGTGGGATCTACCCACCGGGGCGAGCGTGGGCGAGCCCCTCACCGGGCACGGCAGCGAGGCCCTCGGGATCGTCTTCTCCCCGGACGGCCGCCTGCTGGCCCTCGGCGGCGAGGACGGGGCTCGACTGTGGGACACCGCCACCGGTGCGGCCGTCGGCGGCGCGCTCAGAGGGCCCGACCCCTTCGTCCGGGGGCTGGCCTTCTCGCCCGACGGCCGGCTGCTGGCCACCGGAGGCGACGACGAAGGGACCGTACTCCTGTGGGACGTGTCGACCGGCGCCCCGATCGGTCCACCCCTGACCGGCCTCGACATGGCCGCCCACAGCATCGCGTTCTCCTCCGACGGGCGCTTCCTGGCCGCCTGCGGTGAGAGCGGCACCGTCGTGATCCATCACCGCGATGCGGCCGCCGCGGGCTCCGGGCCTTCCCTCGGGACCAGGGCGGTGGCCGCGGCGCTGCAGCAGGGCAGCGCCATCGCCCTGCCCCCCGTGTCGGCCGACAACGGGGTGCTTCTGCGCCGGCTCGCGTTCTCGCCGGACGGCAGCCGGCTCCTCGTCCGTACCGGGGACCACAGGATCCTGGCCTGGGATCCGGAGACCCGTGAGCCGCTGGCCGAGAGCCTGCTGCTCCCGTCCGGCACACCGTGGGGCCTGGAGTTCCCGGACGAGGCCGGCCCGGCCGAACTGTGGACCCCGGCTGCGGTCCGGAACCGGCCGCTGAGCCGGCCGGTGGCGCTGTACCAGCAGGTGGCCTTCGCCGCCGACCGGCGGCTGGCGATCATAGGCGGAGCCGGCGGAGTGCTGTTCTGGGACGTGGTCGACGGCGCGCAGGCCACTTCCGGGGCGCCTGACGGCATGTCGGACGTTTTCGCGGTCGCCGCGTCTCCGGACGGGAGCCTGCTGGCCGCCGTGGTCCACGAGAAGCTGGTGCTGTGGGACCCGGCCGCCCCGGCATCGTCCGGCCTGGAGCTGGACGCCCACCGGCACGGGATCAGCACCGTGGCGTTTTCACCGGACGGCCGTCTGCTGGCCACCGGCGACATCGGCGGCGCCATCAGGCTGTGGGACCCCGCCGCCCCCTCGGCCGGCGTGCCGCTCGCCGGTCACACCGGGCAGGTGTGCGACCTGGCCTTCTCCCCGGACGGCCGGCTGCTCGCCAGTGCGGGCGCGGACGGCACCGTGCACCTGTGGGACCCGGCCCTCGGCGAGTCAGCCGCGGGGCAGCTGCCGCTCACCGGGCATGTGGGCCCCGTCCGAGGAGTCGCCTTCTCCCCCGACGGGAGTCTGCTCGCCGCCGCCGGGGACGACGGCACCCTGCGCTTCTGGGCGCTGCCGGGCCCGGGGACGGGTGTGGCCCGGTCCCGGTAGTCCCGGGCCGGGCCACACGTACCGATCGGATCAGGAAGTCGCCGTCAGGGTCGCCGAGCGGCGCGGGATCGCGAAGGCGTCCAGTTCCGCGCGGGACAGCCCCGTGAGGGCGGTGACCTCGTCGGAGCCGACCGCGCCGCAGTCGAGGCCGCGGACCAGGTAGCCGGCCAGGGCCTTGGCGGTGGCCGGCTCGTCCATGACGTCGCCCTCGATCTTGGCGACGTACGCCTTCAGGCGCGCGGCCGCGGTCTCCAGGCCCTCGCGGTAGAAGGTGAAGACGGCCGCGTAGCGGGTCGGGAGGTGGCCCGGGTGCATGTCCCAGCCCTGGTAGTAGGCGCGGGCCAGGGCGCGTCGGGTCAGGCCGTAGTGGAGCCGCCAGGCCTCGTGGACGTGCTCGGCGGTGCCGATCGGCAGCACGTTCGTCGAGCCGTCGGAGACGCGTACGCCGGTGCCGGCGGCCGCGACCTGCATGATCGCCTTGGCGTGGTCCGCGGCCGGGTGGTCGCTGGACTGGTAGGCGGCGGAGACGCCGACGCAGGCGCTGTAGTCGAAGGTGCCGTAGTGCAGGCCGGTGGCCCGGCCCTTGGCGGCGTCGATCATGCGGGCGACGGTCGCGGTGCCGTCGGAGGCCAGGATGGACTGGCTGGTCTCGATCTGGATCTCGAAGCCGATCCGGCCCGGGCGCAGGCCGCGGGCGGTCTCGAAGGCCTCCAGCAGCTTGACGAAGGCGGAGACCTGCTCGGCGTAGGTCACCTTGGGGAGGGTGAGGACCAGGTTGTCCGGGAGGCCGCCGTGGGCGAGGAGGCCGGACAGGAAGATGTCCGTGGTGCGGATTCCGCGGTCGCGGACGTTGGACTCCATGCACTTCATGCGGATGCCCATGTACGGCGCGTTGGTGCCGTTGGAGAACGCCTCGGAGACGAGCCGGGCGGCGCGGGCGGCGGCCTGGTCCTCCTCCTCGTCGGAGCGGACGCCGAAGCCGTCCTCGAAGTCGATGCGCAGGTCCTCGATGGGCTCGGAGGCGAGCTTGGCGCGGACGCGCTCGTAGACGGTGGCGGCCAGCGCGTCGTCGATGCCCAGGACCTTGCCGAAGGTGGCGGCGTCGGGGGCGTGCTCGTCGAGGGCGGCCAGGGCCTGGTCGCCCCAGGAGCGGATGGTGTCGGTGGTGAAGACGTCGCCGGGCACGTAGACGGTGTGGATCGGCTGGCGGGTGCCGGGGTCGCCCGGGTAGCGGCGCGCGAGTTCCGCGTCCACCGGCGCGAGGGAAGCGCTGATGCCCTCGCTGACCGCTCCTGCGAGGCTCGTCGCCACCTTCTCCTGCTGACCCATCGTGCACTCTCCTATTTTCCGCTTCACGGAAGCATTGATCCGCATAGCAGAATTTAGTCAGGGCGTTCCGCTCAGTCAATGGTTGCAGGGAACGGCTCGGGGCCGCGTGGTGAGTGTCACCACACGGCCCCGGGACGGATGATCTGCGCAGGTCAGGCGATTAGCCCTTGCGCGCCTTGATCTCTTCGGTCAGCTGCGGGACGACCGCGAAGAGGTCGCCGACCACGCCGTAGTCGACGAGGTCGAAGATCGGGGCCTCGGCGTCCTTGTTGATGGCCACGATGGTCTTCGAGGTCTGCATGCCGGCCCGGTGCTGGATCGCGCCGGAGATGCCGGAGGCGATGTACAGCTGCGGGGAGACCGACTTGCCGGTCTGGCCGACCTGGTTGGAGTGCGGGTACCAGCCGGCGTCGACGGCGGCGCGGGAGGCGCCGACGGCGGCACCGAGGGAGTCCGCGAGCTCCTCGATGATGTGGAAGTTCTCGGCACCGTTGACGCCGCGGCCGCCGGAGACCACGATCGCGGCCTCGGTCAGCTCGGGGCGGCCGGTCGACTCGCGCGGGGTGCGGGAGACGACCTTGGTGCCGGTGGCCAGGGCGCCGAAGGTGACGGCGAGCGCCTCGACGGTGCCCGCGGCCGGGGCGGCCTCCACCGGAGCCGAGTTCGGCTTGACGGTGATGACCGAGGTGCCCTTGGAGACACGGGACTTGGTGGTGAAGGACGCGGCGAACGCGGACTGGGTCGCGACCGGGCCCTCGTCACCCGCCTCCAGGTCGATGGCGTCGGTGATGATGCCGGAGCCGATGCGGACGGCCAGACGGGCGGCGATCTCCTTGCCCTCGGCGGAGGACGGGACCAGCACGGCGGCCGGGGAAACGGCCTCGTACGCGGCCTGCAGCGCGTCCACCTTCGGTACGACGAGGTACTCGGCGAACTCGGGGGCGTCGGCGGTGAGGACCTTGACCGCGCCGTGCTCGGCCAGGGTCGCGGCGGTGGCCTCGGCGCCGGCGCCCAGGGCGACGGCGACGGGCTCGCCGATGCGGCGGGCGAGCGTCAGCAGCTCGAGGGTGGGCTTGCGGACGGCGCCGTCCACGTGGTCGACGTAGACGAGAACTTCAGCCATGGGACTGCTCTCCTGCTATTGCGAAGTGTCTGGGGGCTTGTGAGGGGTGGCTGAAGTTCTTAGATGAACTTCTGGCCGGCCAGGAACTCGGCCAGCTGCTTGCCGCCCTCGCCCTCGTCCTTGACGATCGTGCCGGCGGTGCGGGCCGGACGCTGCGCCGCGGAGTCGACCGCGGTCCAGGCGCCCTCGAGGCCGACCTCGTCCGCCTCGATCTCCAGCTCCTCCAGGTCCCAGGACTCGACCGGCTTCTTCTTGGCGGCCATGATGCCCTTGAAGGACGGGTAGCGGGCCTCGCCCGACTGGTCCGTCACGGACACCAGAGCCGGCAGGGACGCCTCGAGCTGCTCGCTCGCGGAGTCGCCGTCGCGGCGGCCGGTGACGGTGCCGTCCTCGACCTTGACCTCGGAGAGCAGGGTGACCTGCGGGACGCCCAGGCGCTCGGCCAGGATCGCCGGGAGGACGCCCATGGTGCCGTCGGTCGAGGCCATGCCGGTGATGACCAGGTCGTAGCCGGCCTTCTCGATGGCCTTGGCCAGCACCAGCGAGGTGCCCATGACGTCGGTGCCGTGCAGGTCGTCGTCCTCGACGTGGATGGCCTTGTCGGCACCCATGGACAGCGCCTTGCGCAGGGCGTCCTTGGCGTCCTCCGGACCGACCGTCAGAACGGTGATCTCCGCGTCGTCCGCCTCTTCGGCGATCTGCAGCGCCTGCTCGACGGCGTACTCGTCGAGCTCCGACAGCAGGCCGTCGACGTCGTCGCGTTCGACGGTCAGGTCATCGGCGAAGTGCCGGTCGCCGGTGGCGTCGGGCACGTACTTCACACAGACAACGATCCTCAAGCTCACGCCGGCTCTCCTACTGCATCGTCTTTTCTGGCTGCTGCCTTCTGCAGGCAGCATAGGCGCCTTGTCGGCCGTCTCCCGGTCGGGGCGGTCCGCGCTCCGATCGAAATGTTACTCGTCAGTACATCGTGCGTTTCGCCAGGTTGCAAGGCCGGTCCACTGTGACCTAGCCAACGGGACGATTCAGTCGCGCAGCGCGTTGAAGCGGCCCCGGTGGTACAGCAGGGGACGCCCCTGTCCGCGGCCTTCCCCGAGCGGCTCTCCGGCAACCGCCTCGGCGATGACCACCCGGTGTTCCCCGGCCGGCACCCGGGCCACCACCCGGCACACCAGCCAGGCCAGCACCCCGTCGAGCAGCGGCACTCCGTGCAGCCCGGTCCGCCAGGCCGTGTCCGGCCCGAACCGGTCGGCTCCGCTACGGGCGAACAGCCCCGCCAGGTCCTGCTGGTGCTCTCCCAGTATGTGGACCCCGAGGTGGTCGGAGCCGGACAGGGCGGGCCAGCTGGAGGAGCCGGTACCGACGGAGAAGGAGAGCAGCGGAGGGTCGGCGGAGACCGAGTTGAGGGAGGTGGCGGTGAAGCCGACGGGGCGGCCCGCGTCGGCGGCGGTGATCACCGCGACGCCGGCGGCGTGCTGCCGGAACACCGAGCGCAGCAGCTCGGGCGATCCCTGCTGGGGAGTGGCGAGAACGGACGGGGCCGTCATCTGAATGTCCTTCTGTTCGTACCGCGTCCCGTCAGCCTGTCGATCACCTGCGCGCGCCGTCAAGCCACTGTTGTCAGATGTCAGGCGCGTCACTAGCGGCGACGGCGCGTGCACCGGCGCGCGTCCACCCTGGGCCTCGGGGTTCACACGGCGGCGCCGAGGGCGGCGATCACATCGGCCTTGCGGGGCATGCCGGTGGCGCGGCGGACGATCCGGCCGGCCGCGTCCAGCACCAGGACGGTCGGGGTCTGCTCGATCCCGAGCCCGCGGGTGAGGTCGAGGCGTTCCTCGGCGTCGATCTCGACGTGGGCGACGCCGTCGACCATGGCCGCGACCTCGGCGAGGATCCGCCGGGTGGCCACGCAGGGCCGGCAGAAGGCGCTGGAGAACTGGACCAGGGTGGCCCGCTCCCCCGGGTCCGTGCCGAGTTCCGCGGCTCCCAGCCGCCGCTCGTCCCGCTGCGTGCGCACGTAACGCTCCCGTCCCTGCCGCCAGTGTGCTCGTACGGTGATCCGAGCGCCCCGGAGGCGCACCGCATTCCCGGCGTGACGAGAATCTCCCCTGGTGCGAGCGCCTGGGCTGGTCAGGCGGGCGCGTATGGGGCACGATCCCCAAAGCCGCGTAACCTACGTCGGCGTAACTTGTCGGACTGCGGCCGCCCCGGCAGCCGCAGTCCACCGCACCCCCACAGCACCTACAGCCGGGAGCACCTCCCACCTCCCCAGGCAGAAAGCGGGACGTCCCCACGATGGCTGAACTCGTCTACCCGCCGGTGATCGGCGCCGCGCACACCCTCTTCAGGGCGCTGGACATCCGGATCGACATGAAGGGCACCGAGAACATCCCGCGCAAGGGCGGAGCCGTCCTGGTCTCCAACCACATCGGGTACCTCGACTTCATCTTCGCGGGGCTGACGGCCCGGCCGTCGAAGCGGCTGGTCCGCTTCATGGCGAAGGAGTCGGTGTTCCGGCACAGGATCTCCGGTCCGCTGATGCGCGCGATGAAGCACATCCCGGTGGACCGCACCCAGGGCGAGGACGCGTACCAGCTGGCGCTGACCGCGCTGCGCAACGGCGAGATCATCGGGGTGTTCCCGGAGGCCACGATCTCGCAGTCCTTCACCCTGAAGAGCTTCAAGTCGGGTGCCGCGCGCATGGCGCAGGAGGCGGGGGTTCCGCTGATTCCGGTGGCGCTGTGGGGCACCCAGCGGCTGTGGACCAAGGGCCGCCCGAAGGACCTCAAGCGCAGCCACATCCCGGTGACCATGCGGGTCGGCGAGCCGATCGAGGCCCCCACCGACCAGTACGCGGGAGCCATCACCCGGCGGCTGCGCGAGCGCGTGCAGGAGCTGCTGGAGGCGGCCCAGCGCGCCTACCCGGCCCGCCCCAAGGGCGCCGAGGACTCCTGGTGGCTGCCGGCCCACCTGGGCGGTACCGCGCCCACCCCCGCGCAGGTCAAGGAGGCGGGCGCGTCCTGACGCGGCCTAGTTCGGGTTCGAGGCGTGGGTGAGGGTCTCCCAGGCCTCGAAGTGGTTCTCGGTGCCGGCCGGGCGGCGGCTCTCGGTGAGCCTGCGGGTCTTCTCCATGCCGATGCCGAGCCGGGTGTTCAGGGCGTTGAAGCCGACCTCGGTGGCCGGGCCGAGGCCCTTGGTGAGGCTGCCGCCGCAGAGCCAGGAGGGGACCGGCTCGCCGAGTTCGTACCCGGCGTGGAAGCCGAGGGCGTGCCGGAAGCGGTCCTTGAACTCCGGGTAGAGGTCGCGTCCCTGGATCCGGGAGGTCTCGGCGACGTGCATGGTCGCGGCGATGCCCATGCCGGTGTGGCCGAAGTCCCGGCAGGTCTCCTGGGCGAGGCCGTCGACGAAGGTGGACTGGCCGTGCCAGTAGTCGACGAGTTCGCTCCTGGTGTCGATCGAGGAGCGCGGCGGGTACTTCGGCTGGGCTCCGTCGGACTTCAGGTAGAAGTAGGCGGGGAGCCGGCCGAGGTAGATGCCCATCGCCTTGTCGTAGTTCGCCCGGTCGTCGAGGTGGACCGAGATCCCGACCGCCGCGTCCATCATGATCAGTTCCCAGTTGCCGTTGCTGTTCGGCCGCCCGTTGATCACCTCGGGCAGGTAGACGGTGCGCAGCATGCCGGCGAACCGGCTCTGGTTCGGCCAGCCGCCGGTGTACGTGTGCTTGATGATCTCGGCGGCGCGGGGCCAGGTGGAGCCGGCCCATCCGCTCTGCAGCGGGGCGTTGCTGTTGGTGTGGTCCTTGATGGTGGCGGACCAGGCGTCCATCAGCTCGATGGACTTCCGCGCGTACTTGGCGTCCCGGGTGATGTACCAGGCCACGGCGTGGGTGTAGGCGGCGATGGCGTCCTCGCGCTCGTCCGTGCACCCGATGTCGGGGTTGGAGTAGGAGCCGCATTCGACGACGGCCCGCGGCTTGGGGGTCCGGGACAGCGATCCGTACCTGCTGCCGAGCATCTGGTCGTACGCGGCCTTCCAGGGCTGCTGCCCGGCCTGCACCTTGGTGCGTACGAAGTCCAGTTGGGCGCGGCTGTTGAGGACGCCGGGGTGGGTGAACTGCGCGGGGGCGGCGGAAGGAGCCGGGGCTGCGGGAGCCGCGACGGTGGGGGCGGGGAGCAGTGTCACGCCTAAGCCGAGGGCCAGGGCGGCGAGCCCGGCGCGGAGTCCGAAACGCATGGGGGGCCTTCCGGTAGGAGGGGTTCCGGCGGCCCGAAGATACTCATGCCCATGCCAAGCTGATTATCCGACAAGAAAGTTTCCTGTCAGAGATCCTCGTCTGACGCGCACCCCGACCCGCCGGACCGACCCGTCACCCCTCCCGTCGGCGACGGCGGTGCGCTGCGACCCGCTCCCGGGTGGCGCACGGGGTGGAGCAGTAGCGGCGCGGGCTGCCGGGACCGGTCCCGAGGAAATAGCGGCCGCACCCGGCGGCCGGGCAGGCCCCCCAGGCCACCCGCCCGTACTCGGTGAGGAGTTGGGCGAGGGCGAGGGCGCCCGCGGACAGGAACCAGTCGCCCCAGCCCGCATCCTCGCGGTCGGCGTGCAGATGCCAGGGATGGTCCCCGTCGCGCACCAGCCGCGGCCGGGCGCCGCATTCCGCGAAGAGGGCGTTGAGGGTCTCGGCGGCCCGGTCGACGTCGGTCTCGGCGAGCACCCCGCCCATCCGGGCGGCGGCGGCCCGCAGTTCGTCGGCATCGGCCTCGGAGAAGGCCGTGTCGGTGAGGTCGCGCGGATGCTCCCCGTGCCCGGCGAGCAGGGCCGCGAGGGTGTCGCGGGGGGCCGCCGGATCGGCGCGTACCGCTTCGGCGAGGTCGACGAGCCGCTGGGCGGGGTGGAAACCGTTCACACCCCGAGTGTAACGTCTTGCTGCATGAAGGCGTTACTCATACGAAGCGGGGAGACCCGCGGCGGCTTCGGCCGCTATCTTGCGGCCGCCCTGGCCGCACGCTTCGCCTCGGAGGGAGTGGGCATCGCACTGGTGCTGCTGGCCCTGGACCGCACCGGGGACGCGGCGCACGGCGCGTTCGTGCTGACCGCATGGCTGGCCCCGCACGTGCTGGCCGCTCCGCTGGCGGGTGCGGCCGCGGCCCGGGTACGTCGCCCCCGGCTGTTCTACGTCGGCTCGCTGGCCGGGTTCACCGCGGCGGTGGCCGCGCTGGCGGTTCTGCTGGGCCGCGCCCCCACCGCGGTGGTCCTGGCCGTGGCGGTGGCCGGCGGCTGCTGCGGCCCGATGGTGACGGGCGGCCTGTCCAGCCTGGTGGCCGGGCTGGTGCCGGCCGGACCCGGGCGGGACCGGGCGTACGCCTGGGACGCCTCCACCTACAACGCGGCCGCGGTGACCGCCCCGGCGGCGGTGAGTGTGGCCGCGGCCCTGGCTTCGCCCGGGCCCGCGATGGCCCTGCTGGTCGGCGCCGGCACCCTCTCCGCCGCACTGGCGACGACCCTGCGGTACGGGCGGCCGGCCGGGGACGCCGGGCCGCACGCCCTCGACGCCCCCGATGCACCCGCCGCGCCCGACACCCTGCGCAAGCGGGGCAACAAGGCCGGCCCGGGCCTGGGAGCGGGCCTGGCCGCCCTGTGGCGGGTGCCGGAGCTGCGGGCGATCACCGGGGCGACCACCCTCGCCTTCGTCGGCATCGGCGCGCTGACCACCACCTCGGTGCTGCTGGCGACCCGGCTCGGCAGCCCGGGCGGCGGCGGGGTGCTGATGACGGCCTTCGCCGTCGGCGCCCTCACCGGCTCCCTCGGCGTCGCCCGGCTGAGCGCGGTCCGGGCTCCGCTGGATCCCGGCCGACTGGCCCGCTGGTCGCTGGCGGGGACGGGAGCGGCACTGGTCGGGGCGGCGTTCGCATCCTCGCTGCCGGTGGCGGCCGCGGCGTTCGCGGTGGCCGGGGTGTGCGACGGGCCGCTGCTGACGGCCACCCTGCGGATCCGGGCCGGGTACGCGCCCGAGGCGGTACGCACCCAGGTGTTCACCCTGGGCGCGGGCCTGAAGCTGACGGCGGCCTCGGCCGGCGCGGCCCTCGTGGGGCTCACCGCGGGCGCGCCGCCGCAGGTGCTGCTGCTCGGGATCGCGGCGCTGCAATTGGCCGCGGCCGCGCTGCACGTCTCGGTCCGCGCCACCACCCCCGGGACCGGATCGGCGGCTGCTACAGGCCCGTCGGCAGGTTCCGCCACAGCTCCGGCCGGTCGGCGGACTCCTGGAGCGCCGTGAGCACGGCCGGGTGCGGGACGGCGTACAGCACGGGGTGGTCGATCTCGCCGAGCTCCGGGCGGACCGGGAAGGCGAGCTGCTCCCGGTCGAGGCTGAACCGGGCGTCCACGCCGGGCTTGTTCCCACGCGGGTCCTGCCGCGCCCAGCGGTCCTCGCCGGGCATCCGGACGGCGATCAGGCCGTGGACGACCAGCCCGCTGCCGTCGTCCTCACCGAGCAGCTGGTAGCAGAGGGCGGTGGGGATGCCCCGGGCCCGGAGCAGGGCGGCGACGGCGTGGGCCTTCGCGTAGCAGATGCCGGTGCGCAGGCGCAGTACGTCGGAGGCGCGCCAGGTGACGCGGAGGTCGCCCGCGTCGTTCGAGTGCGGGACGGTGTCGCGGACGAATTCGAAGGCCACCTTGGCGTATGAGTATGCGTCGCCGGTGGCGGTCCAGAGGGCGTCCGCGGTCTCCTGGACCAGCGGGTGGTCGTGGTCTATGGCTTCGTCCGCGGCGAGGTATGCGGACAGGTTGGAATGCTCCTGGATCAGTTCCATGATCCAGGAGCATACCTATGCATCAGACTGCATGCCTATGGATTATCGGGCCAGCTCTTCCTTCAGCGCCTGAAGGAAGCCGTCCACGTCCTCGACCTGCGTGTCGAAGCCGCACATCCAGCGGACGTGCCCCGCCGCCTCGTCCCAGAAGTAGAACCGGTACCGCTGCTGCAGCCGCCGGGACACCTCGTGCGGCAGCTTGGCGAACACCGCGTTCGCCTGGACCGGGTAGAGGATCTCCACCCCGTCCACCTCCCGCACACCGGCCGCCAGCCGCTGCGCCATCTCGTTGGCGTGCCGGGCGTTGCGCAGCCACAGGTCCTTGGCCAGCAGGGCCTCCAGCTGCACGGAGACGAAGCGCATCTTGGACGCCAGCTGCATGGACATCTTGCGGACGTGCTTCATCTGCCGGACCGCGTCCGGGTTGAGCACCACCACGGCCTCGCCGAAGAGCATGCCGTTCTTGGTGCCGCCGTACGACAGCACGTCGACGCCCACCGCGTTGGTGAAGGTCCGCATCGGCACGTCCAGGGAGGCCGCGGCGTTGGCTATCCGGGCACCGTCGAGGTGGACCTTCATGCCGAGCGCGTGCGCGTGCTCGCAGATGGCCCGGATCTCGTCCGGGGTGTAAACCGTGCCCAGTTCGGTGTTCTGGGTGATCGAGACGACCTGCGGCATGGCCCGGTGCTCGTCCTCGAAGCCCCAGGCCTCCTGGTCGATCAGCTCGGGGGTGAGCTTGCCGTCCGGGGTCGGGACGGCAAGCAGCTTGATGCCGGCCATCCGTTCCGGGGCGCCACCCTCGTCCACGTTGATGTGGGCGGTCTTGGCGCAGATCACCGCACCCCAGCGGTCGGTCATCGCCTGGAGGGCGGTGACGTTCGCGCCGGTGCCGTTGAAGACCGGGAAGGCCTCCGCGTACGGGCCGAAGTGGCTGCGGATGACCTTCTGCAGGTGCTCGGTGTAGTCGTCCTCGCCGTAGGCGACCTGGTGGCCGCCGTTGGCGAGGGCGATGGCTTCGAGGATCTCCGGGTGGGCTCCCGCATAGTTGTCGCTCGCGAAACCGCGCACCGCCGGATCGTGGTGCCGGCGGGCGTCGGTCTTCAGGGTTGCGGGGTGAGCCACAGACGCTGTCCGTTCACTTCCGGGGCGGACCGGTCCCAGACGCCGGCAATGGCCTCGGCCAGTTCCTTGACGTCGGTGAAGCCCGCGAACTTCGCATTCGGGCGCTCGGCGCGCATGGCGTCGTGCACCAGTGCCTTGATGACCAGGATCGCAGCCGCCGCGCGCGGACCGTCCTCGCCCCCGGCCTTGCGGAAGGAATCCGCCATGGCCAGGGTCCAGGCCTCGGCCGCGGCCTTGCCCGCGTTGTAGGCGGCGTTGTTGGCGACCGGCTTGTGCGCACCGGACTGGCTGACCAGGACGAAGCGGCCGCGGTCGCTGCGCAGCAGCCCGTCGTGGAAGGCGATCGAGGTGTGCTGGACGGTGCGGATCAGGAGCTTCTCCAGGAAGTCCCAGTCCCCGAGGTCGGTCTCGGTGAAGGAGGCGCTGCCGCGCCAGCCGCCGACCAGGTGGACCAGGCCGTCGATCCGGCCGAACTCCTTCTCGGTGCGGGCCGCCCAGTCCTTGGTCGCGTCGAGGTCGAGCAGGTCGACCGTGTCACCGGTGACGGTGGCGCCGCCGTGGGCATAGCGGGCCGCGTCCACGGCTTCCGCCAGGCGGGCCGGGTCGGCGTCGGAGGCGACGACCGTGGCACCCGCCTCGGCGAGCCGGAGCAGGGCGGCGCGGCCGGCCGGGCCACCGGCTCCGGCCACCGCCACCACCGCACCGCTGAGCTTTCCGTTCCCGTTCCCGTCGCCGTTCGCGGAACCGTTCATGCTGGAAGCCTCCTGTGGGCGAGGGCTCACGCGGCGGTCCGCGCGACTTCGTCGTCGGCGTTGTGCGCGGTGATGCCCTTCGTGGAGGCGATCACTCCCTTGAGCTTCTTGGCGAGCGCCTCAAAGAACATGCTGAGCGGAAACTCGTCGGGAAGCACGTCGTCCACGAGCTTCCGCGGCGGCTGCGTCAGGTCGAGGGCGTCGGGACCCTTGGCCCACTTGGAGCCGGGGTGCGGGGCGAGGTAGGTGGAGACCAGCTCGTACGCCTTGAACCAGTGGACCAGCTTCGGGCGGTCGATGCCGTCGCGGTAGAGCTTCTCGATCTCGCCGCACAGCTGGTTGGTGATCTGCGGGGCGCGCTGCCAGTCGATCTTCAGCTTGTTGTCGGTCCAGCGGACCACGTCGTGCTTGTGCAGGTAGGCGAAGAGCAGCTGGCCGCCGAGGCCGTCGTAGTTCCGGTTGCGGTCGCCGGACAGCGGGAAGCGGAACATCCGGTCGAACAGGACGGCGTACTGCACGTCACGGCCGTGCTCGTTGCCCTCTTCTTGCAGCTTCACGGCCTCCTTGAAGGCGGTGAGGTCGCAGCGCAGCTCCTCCAGGCCGTACATCCAGAACGGCTGGCGCTGCTTGATCATGAAGGGGTCGAACGGCAGGTCGCCGTGGCTGTGGGTGCGGTCGTGGACCATGTCCCACAGGACGAACGCCTTCTCGCAGCGCTCCTGGTCGGTGATCATCGCGGCGATGTCCTCGGGCAGCTCGATGCCCAGGGTGTCGACGGCGGCCGCGGTCACCTTGCGGAAGCGGGCGGCCTCGCGGTCGCAGAAGATCCCGCCCCAGGTGAAGCGCTCGGGGGCCTCGCGGACGGCGATGGTCTCCGGGAAGAGCACGGCGGAGTTGGTGTCGTAGCCCGCGGTGAAGTCCTCGAAGGTGATGCCGAGGAACAGCGGGTTGTCGTACCGGGTGCGCTCCAGCTCGGCGAGCCACTCGGGCCACACCATCTTGAGCGCGACGGCCTCGAAGTTGCGGTCCGGGTTGCCGTTCTGCGTGTACATGGGGAACACGACGAGGTGCTGCAGGCCGTCGGCGCGCTCGGCGGCCGGCTGGAAGGCCAGCAGGGAGTCCAGGAAGTCCGGCACCACGAAGCCGCCCTCGGCCCACTTGCGCAGGTCTGAGACGAGCGCCCGGTGGTACTCCGTGGCGTGCGGCAGCAGCGGCGAGAGCTCCTCCACCGCGGCGATCATGCGCGCCACGGCGTCGTGGACGAGGGCCGGGGCGGGAGCGCCCTCCGCCTCGAAGTCGATCGAGCCGTCCTTGGACTGCCAAGGGCGGATGTCTTCCACGGCGGCCTTGAGCGCGGGCCACGCAGGGTGGTCTACCACCCGCGCACCGGCGGTTATCACGGCCCCGCCGACACCCGGCACAAGAGTTTCCGTCATGTCACTTCCTCCACAGGAGAACCTCACGTAAAGACAGCGTATGCGTGCGAGGCTCTCCTGCTCAAGGGGGGACTCCGAAAATTATCCTGCCGACCCCCCAGATCCACCGGAAGTCTTCCCGTCTTTCACGGTGGAAGCGATGGCTCCGCCCAGGCGTTCCAGGGCCTGGCGGGCCTGCGGGAGGGCCCGCGGGAGCGCGAGGAAACCGTGGAACATCCCGGGGTGGGCGTCAAGGGTCGAAGGAACTCCGGCGGCGAGCAGCAGGTGGTGCCAGGCCTGCCCGTCGTCGTGCAGCGGATCGCAGCCGGTCACCACCACGTGGGCGGGCGGCAGCCGTACGAGGTCCTCGGACCCGGCGTTCAGCGGCGAGGCCAGCGGATCCCGGCCGTCCCCGGCCGGGCCCAGGTACTGCCGCCAGAACCAGCGCAGCTGCGCGGTGGTGAGGTAGTAGCCCTCGGCGTTGCGGGTGTACGAGCCGAAGGCCATGGCGGCGGCCAGCGCCGGATAGATCAGCACCTGCAGCGCGACCGGCGGCCCGCCCCGCTCGGCGGCGAGCAGCAGCGCGGCCACCGCGAGGTTGCCGCCCGCGCTGTCGCCCGCGACGACGAGGGCGTCCGGGTCGCCGCCGAGCTCCCCGATGTGCGCCCCGGCCCAGCACAGGGCGGCGTGGACGTCCTCGGCGGGGGCGGGGAAGGGGTGCTCGGGCGCCCGCCGGTAGTCCACCGAGACCACGGCCGCGCCGGCCGCCCGGCTGATGTTGCGGGCGGTGGAGTCGTGGGTGTCGAGGTCGCACAGGACGAAGCCGCCGCCGTGGGCGAAGACCACGGTGGGCCGCGGGCCGGGCCACTCCTCGGGGTCGGGGAGGTAGATCCGCACCGGGACCGGCGGGGCGCCGGGCGGGCCGGGCACGGTCCGGTCCTCCACCGCGCCCACCCGGGGCGGGTCGCCGGGCAGCCGCGGTGCGGCGGCGAGGATGCGGCGGGCCTCGGCGGCGTCGGTGACGGTGCCGCCGACATCGGGGAAGACGGCGGTGAGGGCGTCGACGAAGGGACGGGCCCGCGGATCGAGCCGGTCGACCGCACCGGCTGGTGCACCGGCCGGGGCCCCGACTCGGGCCGAGGCTCCGGCGCCGACACCGACACCGGCTCCGGCTCCGGCTCCGGCTCCGGCTCCGGCCGGGTCTGTGCCCGGAGAGCCGTTCACGCGGCGGCGCCGCGGAAATGCGGGATGACCTTCTCGCCCCACTGGCGGATGGTCTCCATACAGGCCTCCTGCGGCACGGTGCCCATCTGGATCAGGCACATGATCTCGTCGGCGCCGGCGTCCCGGAGCCGTTCCACGTAGGCGATGGCATCGTCGGCACTGCCGTAGGCGTGGTCGGCGTTGAAGGTGGCCGTGGAGGTGGGCCGGACCGGAATGTCCTGCTCGTTCAGCCGGGCGACCACCTGTTCGGCGGCCCGGCGCATGGCGGCGGCCTCGTCGGCGCCGTCGACCACGGCCTCGTCGGGGATGCCCGCTCCCCCGTACCAGTGGCCGATGGACTGGGCGAAGAACCGCTGGCCGCGGATGCCGATCCGACGGGCCAGGGCCGGGTCGTCCAGGACGATGGTGGGGCAGAGCACCGAGAAGTGGTCGTTGACCACGGTGGAGACCCGGCGGCTGCCGTCCCGGCCGGCGATCGCCCCGTCGTACACGGCGCGCATCCCGGCGATCGACTCGGGCCCGGCGAACCCCATGACCAGGGCGCCGATGCCCAGCTCGGCGGCCTGCACCAGGGTTTCGGCGCGGCTGCAGGCCAGGAAGAGCGGCGGGTGCGGGGTCTGGGCCGGCCGGGGCAGGATCGGGTGCGGGTCGATGTCGATCAGCTCGCCGTGGTACTCGAGCTCCTCCTCCTGCCAGGCCTTGCCGATGATCCGCAGGGCCTCCTCCACCTCCTGGGCGGTGCGCTCGCGGTCGACCCCGCACAGCGAGGTCTCCTGTTCGGTCCCGCCCCGGCCGGCCCCGAGGTCGAGACGGCCGCCGGAGAGCAGGTCCAGCATGGCGGCCCGCTCGGCCACCCGGGCCGGGTGGTTGAAGTTGAAGGGCATGCACACCACCCCGTGGCCGATCCGTATGGTGTGCGTCCTGGCCGCGACGAAGCTGAGGAAGATCTCCGGGGCGCTCATGTGTGCGTACCACTTCAGCGAGTGGTGCTCGACGGCCCAGATGCGGTCGAAGCCCATGCGTTCGGCGAGTACGGCCTGCTCGACGCAGTCGCGGATGACCTGGTGCTCACGCTCTACGGTGGGGTCGGCCAGTTGTGCCTCGAAGATCACGGAGAATTTCAACGGTGCCTCCAGGGTTGCGTCCCGCGTCCGGCTTCACTTCAATTCGAAATATGACTAGTAGTCAGAAGCCAAAGAAGCAAGACCTTCCACCGACCGCGTGGGCCGTGCTCGGTCTGCTCTCCTTCCCGGGCGAGCGGACCGGCTACGAGCTGAAGAAGTGGGCCGACTCCTCGCTCCGGTTCTTCTACTGGTCGCCGGCCATCAGCCAGATCTACGCCGAGCTGCGGCGCCTGGAAGAGCTCGGGTACGCCTCCTCCGAGCGCTCCGGCCCGGAGGAGGCCCGGGCCAAGCGCCGGTACGCCATCACCGGCGCGGGCCGTGCGGCGCTGGCCGGCTGGGCCGCGGACACCGCCGAGGCCGGCCCGCCGGTCCTCAAACACGGGCTGCTGCTGCGGATCTGGCTGGGACACCTGGCCGAACCGGAGCGGCTGCGGGCCATGGTGACGGAGCACCAGGAGCACACCCGGGCGGAGCTGGCGGCCGTACGGGAGGCCATGGCGCACGCGGCCGAGGTGCCGGACTGGGCGTTCCCGGCGCTCGCGCTGCGCTGGAGCGAGCGGCAGCACCTGGCGGAGCTGGAGCTGGCGGAGGCGCTGCTGTCCGACATCGCCGTGCTGGAGGCCTCCGGGACTCACCCTGGACCTGAGGTCGAGGGTACCGGTCAAGGCGGCGGGGACGCGCCCACGGCCGGGTGACGCGGCCGGGCCGCCGGGGCCGCTCCGGTGCCGGGACGGCCCTGGCGGGAACCGGCCGGACGGCCCTGCCGGGCCGCTGCACGCACGGTCCCATCGCGCGCCGGGCGGACTAGCATGCCTCCTCCATGGGGAGGCGCGGTCGGGACACCGGGCCTCCCAGGGGGAGCCGCCGTCGACGGAAGCGAGAGAACCTTGACTTTCCTCACCATCGGTCACCGCGGGGTCATGGGTGTCGAGCCGGAGAACACCCTGCGGTCCTTCGTCCGCGCGGAACGTTCCGGCATGGACGTCATCGCCCTGGATGTGCAGCTCAGCAAGGACGGCGCCCTGGTCGTCCTGCACGATCCCGAAGTGGACCGCACCACGGACGGTTCGGGTGCCGTCGCCGATCTCACCCTCGCAGAGCTGCGCGGACTCGATGCCGGGCTCGGCGAACGGGTGCCGCTGCTCGAGGAGGTGCTGGACGCGGTGCGCGCCCCGCTGCAGGTCGGGATCGCGGACCGGACCGTCGCCCACGCCCTGGCCGCGCTGATGCTGCGGCGGGACCTGACCACCCGGGTCGAGGTCGCCTCCGTGCAGGACGCGGCGCTCGCCGAGATCGCCCGCCTGGTGCCGGGCGTACGGACCACCCTCACCGCGAGCCGCTACGGCGAGGACATCGTGGACCGGGCCCTGGCGGCCGGCGCGGAAACGGTCGCTCTGAACATCCGCCGGCTGACCCTGGAGACGGTGGAGTCCGCGCACACGGCGGGACTGCGGGTGACCGGGTGGACGGTGAACACGCAGGAGCAGCTGCGGCTGGTGCGGGCCCTCGAACTGGACGGCGCGGCCACCGACTTCCCGGAGATCCGGCTGACCGGCCGCTTCACGGCCTGAACTACAGCGACTTCACCAGCAGTTCGAAGGCGAGGTCATCGCGGCGCGGGCGGCCGAACCGCTCGTTGCCGTACGGGAAGGGGCTCAGCTCGCCGGTGCGGCGGTACCCGCGCCGCTCGTAGTAGGCGATGAGCTCGTCCCGGACGTTGATGACGGTCATCCGCATCTCCTTGGCGCCCCAATCCTCGCTCGCCCGGCGCTCGGCCTCGGCCAGGATCTCCTTGCCGAGGCCACCGCCCTGGAGTCCGGGCCGGACGGCGAACATGCCGAAGTAGACGTGGTCGCCGCGGTGTTCGAGCTGGCAGCAGGCGACCAGGGCGCCTCCGCTCTCGACCACCAGCAGCAGCGAGTCCGGCTTCTCGATGACCTCGCGGACGCCCTGCTCGTCGGTGCGCTGCCCGTCCAGGTAGTCCGCCTCGGTGGTCCAGCCGCCCCGGCTGGCCTCGCCCCGGTACGCCGACTCGACCAGCTCGACCAGGGCCGGCACGTCCGTGTCGACGGCGCTGCGGTAGGTGAGGGCGGCGGGGGTCGGCATCGGGCGCTCCGTTTCGTGTGCTGGGCTCACCGCAGCCTATCCCGCGGCGCCGTAGGGACGGCCTCGGGGCCGGCGGCGTGCGGCCGGTGCCCGGCGGGCATCTCTTCCGGTGTCACCGTCGAACCGGGAGGTTCCGCCGTGCACCATTCCGTCGCCCCCGTGCTGTCCTGGCTGCTGGTGCTGCTGTGCGCGGCGAGCGGCGGGTACTGCCTGCTGCGGGGGCGCAGAGCCGGGGGCCGGGCGGATGCCGTGATGGGGTTCGGGATGGCGGCCATGGCCCTGCCGCTCGGCGGTGCCGGGCGGGCGGTCCACCTGGCGCTGGGGGCGGTGTTCTGTGCGGCCTCCGTGCAGGCGGTGTGGCAGTTGCGGGGCGGCGGGCGACACCATGCGCACCACCTGGTGGGGTCGCTGGCCATGGTGTACATGACGCTGTGGCCGGGGGTGCCGCCGCTGACCGGGGCGCTGCTCCTCTACTACTCGGGGTACGTGCTGCTGGGCGGTTCGCGGTTGGCGGGCGGGCCGGCCGGGCTGACCCGGGCCTGCCGACTGGCCATGGGGATCGGAATGTTCGCGATGCTGCTGACGCTGTGAGGCGGGCCGCGCCGGGAGAGCTCGGGGGCGCGGGCCGGCAAACGTGTCCTGCGTCACCAATGCCGCGTGACCGTACCGGCAGGTAGTGGCCCGCTCGTAGGCTGGCGGCCATGATGGTCCCCGCCGTTCTCCTGTTGCTCGGCATCCTGACCGCTGTACTGGCTCCGCGGCTGCTGGCCCGGGCCGAGTGGCCGGAGCGAGAACCCGTGGTGGCGTTGTGGGTCTGGCAGTGCGCGGTGGCCGCGGTGCTGCTGTGTCTGGGGCTGTCCATGGTGCTGAGTGCGGCCGCGGCCTGGCAGGCGGTGCGCCGACAGCTGTTCGCCACCGCTCCGAGCGGGGTGGTCGAGGCGTACGCGCTGGGCCCCGGTGGCCCTTGGGCGGCCGGGACGGCGCTGCTGCTGGCGGGCGGGGCCCTGTGGACGGGGGCGGTGCTGACCGGCGAGGTGCTGCGGGCCCGGGCCCGGCGGCGGGCCCGGCGGACCGAGGTCGTGCTGCGGGCCCCGCTGCTGCCCGGGGAGGATCCGGGCGGGGTGCGGCTGGTGCTGCTGGAGGGTGAGCGGCCGGATGCCTGGTGGCTGCCGGGTGCGGCGCCGCAGCTGGTGGTGACCACGGCCGCGCTGCGCCGGCTCAAGGGCCGGCAGCTGGATGCCGTACTGGCCCACGAGCAGGGGCACGCAGCCGCCCGGCACGACTGGCTGCTGCACTGCTCGCGGGCACTGTCCGGAGCGTTTCCGCAGGTGCCGGTGTTCGCGGCGTTCCGGGACGGGGTGCACCACCTCGTGGAGCTGGCGGCCGACGACGTGGCCTCGCGGCGGTTCGGGCGGCTGACGGTCGCGCTGGCCCTGGTCGGACTGAACGAGGACCGCGGGGTGTTCGGGCCCTCCGCCACCCCGCAGGCCCATGTCCCGCAGCGGGTGAGCCGGTTGCTGGCTGCGGCCCCCCGGCTGCCGGCGGGCCGTCGGCTGGGCCTGACCGCGACGGCCGCCCTGGTGCCTGCGGTTCCGCTGCTGGTGGCTTTCGTCCCCGGGCTCACGGCGCTGACGTAGGGGTGCGGACGGCTGCCGATGCGATGATCCGCCCCATGGAACGGCCGACTGTGCTGCGGGGCGGAGGTCTGCGATGGGCCGGGGCGGGCTGCGCGCTGACGGCCGTCGTCCTGACGGTGCTGGTGGTGCTGGAGTGGCGCCCGTTGGTCCGGTACGACATACGGGTCGCCCGGACCCTGCACGCAGAGGCGCTCGCTCACCCGGCGCTGGCCCAGGCCAACCGGATCCTGACCGACTGGATCTGGGATCCGTGGACGATGCGGGCGCTGCTGGTCCTGGCCTGCTGGTGGCTGTGGTGGCGCGGGGAACGGGCCCTGGCGGTGCGGTTCGCGCTGGCCGGGGTCCTGGCCACGCTGTTGCAGCAGGGGCTGAAGGCAGTGGTGGGGCGGGAGCGTCCGGTGTGGCCGGACCCGGTGGACTCGGCGGACTACGCGGCCTATCCCTCCGGGCACGCCCTGACCGCGGCGGTGGTGTGCGGGTTGCTGCTGTGGCTGTTCCCGTCCTCCACGGGGGCCCGGGCGGCGGCCGTGGTGTCGGTGCTCGGGGTCGGGTTCACCCGGATCCTGCTCGGAGTTCACTGGCTGTCCGATGTGGTGGGCGGCTGGCTGCTGGGCGTCGTGGTGGTGGCTCTGGCAGTGGAGGGGACACACCGGCCGCGCCCCCTTCTCGGGCGGACGGGCAGCGAGGATCCTGACAGCGGTTCGTGAGACCGCATCCGACACCGTCCGTCTGCCGGGAGGCCGTCATGCCCATGCTGGTGATCGAGGGAAGCTACCGGGTGCTGGGCGCCCGGCCGGACGGTGACTCGGTGCGGTTCCTGCCCGCCGACCCCGCGCACTGGGATCTCGTACCGGGACCGCACCGGGTGCGCAGCAACCGTTCGGGCGCGGCCCAGGTGCGGCTGGACGGCATCGACGCCCTGGAGACGCACTACATACCGGCACACGGCAGCGAGCTGCAGCAGCCGGCCCCCTTCGGTGAGGACGCGGCGGACGAGCTGACGGCCTGGCTCGGCTTCGCCGCGGTGCTGCGTGACGGGCACGGCACGGTGACCTCCTCGGAGCCGGCGACGGTGCCCGGGTTCGTGCTGACCCGGGGTGCCGACGTCAACGGGCGGTGTGTGGCGCTGGCCGGGCGCGGTACCGCGCCGGCGCCGGGCGGCACGCAGCTGCACGTGGATGCGGCGCTGTTGCGGCAGACCGCCAACCTGCACCAGCTGCGGACCGGGCTCGCCTATCCGACCTTCTACCGGAAGCTGTTCGTGGAGCTGCGGGAGGCGATGACCGGTGCGGTGCTGCTCGCCCGGTCGGAGGGCCGGGGGCTGTGGCCGGCAGACCGGACCCTGTCCGGGGCGAAGATCGACGGGCTGGCCTCGCTGAGCGAGAGCGAGGTGCTGTTGCCGAAGCTGTTCCGGCGGCTGGCCGACTATCTGACGCTCGGCGCGGGCGACCCGTCGCTCGCCGGTTTCCGCGCGTATCTGGACCAGCGGGAGGACCGGGTGCTGGTGCTCTCGCGCAGCCAGTTCACCGGGCTGTCGACGGTGGTGGAGACGGAGGGGCAGAGCATCCGGCTGACCGTGCCGCCGGAGGACCTGGTCTTCGAGGAGCGCTGACCGCGCCGCGGCAGGCCGGAGCGGCACGCACCGGTGCTCGGCGATCCCCCGCGTCGCCGAGCACCGGTGGCCCGGTGCGCTGAGTATATTGGCTGGGAGCCAGTCAACGCAGGAGTAAGCATGTCCCCGCGCAGCGCATCGGTCAATGAAGAATTGCGGAGACGCTCACGGGAGCGGCTGCTCCAGGCCACGGTCGACCTCGTGGCCGAACGCGGGTACGAGGCGACCACCCTCGGGGACATCGCCGACCGGGCGGGCGCCGCGCGCGGCCTGGTCTCGTACTACTTTCCCGGCAAGCGGCAGCTGCTCCAGTCGGCGGTGCACCGCCTGATGCACCTCACGCTCCAGGAGGCGCTGGAGCGGGAACCCCGGACGGAGGACGGGCAGGAGCGGATGGCCCGGGCGATCGACGCGATCCTGGGGCTGGCGCGGGACAAGCCGGTGCTGATGCGCACGCACATGGCGGGCATCCTGCAGGCCGAGGGTTTCGTGCAGTGCCCGGAGCAGCAGCGGCTGGCGGAGCTGCTGCGGGAGACCGTGGCCCGGCACGGCTCGCCGGACGCGGACCGGGACTACCCGATGCTGCGGGCGCTGCTGATGGGTGCGGTGTTCGCGGTCCTGCTGCCGGGGGCGGCGATGGAGGCGGCCCGGCTGCGGGCCGAGCTGTTCCAGCGGTACGGGCTGGAGTGGGAGATGGGGGTCCCGCCGGACGGGTGCGACCCGCCCGGCGGAACGTTGCCTCAGACTCGGGAGCAGGTCTGACGGGCTACCAGCGGTAGTCGGGCTGGGTCTGGACGTTGAGCCGGTCCATCCACACCCACTTGGCGCTCTCGGTGCGCCAGTCGTCGATCCTCAGGACGTCGAGGCCCTTGACGATGTCGTTCGAGTAGATGTGCCCGTTGTAGTAGTACGCCGACCAGGACCCGCCGAGGGCCAGCGCGTTCGGGTCGACCGGGCCCCGCTCGAAGAAGGCGATCTCCTTCGGCTTGGCGGAGTCGGTGAAGTCCCACACCGACAGGCCGCCCTGGTACCAGGCCTGGACCATGATGTCGCGGCCCCCGCCGACCGGGATCAGCGAGCCGTTGTGGGCCACGCAGTTCTCGGTGTTGGCCTGGTGCCGCGGGATCTTGAAGTAGCTGCGGAAGGCGAGCTTGCGCGCGTCTCCGCGGCCGGTGATGTCGTAGATGCCGTCCGCACCCCGGTTGGGCCCGGTGGCCTCGTTGCAGGTGGCGCCGACACCGCCGCCGAGCTCGTCGGTGAACACCACCTTGTTGGCCCGCTCGTTGAAGGTGGCCGAGTGCCAGAACGCGAAGTTCACGTTGTCCTGCACCCGGTCGATGACCCGGGGCTGCTCCGGCTTGCTGATGTCGAAGAGGATGCCGTCGCCCATGCACGCGCCGGCGGCGAGGTTCTTCGAGGGCAGCACGGTGATGTCGTGGCAGCCGGTGGTCCTGGAGACGCCCGGGTTGGTGGGCGCGCCCGGGTTGCCGCCGTCCGGGAAGAGGACGGGGAAGCCGACCACGGCGGCCTGGGTCGGGGCCTTCTTCGGAACCTTGATCACGGAGATGCCGTCGTGCGGCGGCTTGCAGTCCGGGAAGGCGTCGTTGGGCGAGTACGAGGAGACGTAGACGTAGATGTCGCGGCCGCCCGGCACCAGGGTGTGGGTGTGGGAACCGCAGGCCGTCTCCACGGACTTGATGTACTTGGGGTTCTTCTTGTCGCTGATGTCGAAGATCTTGATGCCCTCCCACGAGGACTTCTCCGTGGCGGGCTGCGAGACGCTGCTGCAGGAGTCGTCGCTGCGCGAGGAGTCGGTGGAGAGGAAGAGCAGGTCGCCGGAGACCGAGATGTCGTTCTGGCCGCCCGGGCAGAGCACCTGGGTGACCGTCTTCGGGGCCTTCGGGTTGCCGATGTCGTAGATGCTGAAACCGTCGTAGCTGCCCGCGTAGGCGTACTTGCCCTGGAAGGCGATGTCGGTCTCGATGCCGTCGGGGTTGGTGCTCGGTATGTTCGCGAGGTGCTTGATGTTGGCGCTGTGGACGATCTCGTCCTGGCCGGGTGTCTCGCCTGCGGCGAGCCGCGCAGCCGGGGACCGCTGCGCATCGCCGGGATCCGGCGTGGCGGCCGCCGTTCCGGCTGCCAGGAGCGTGGCGAGGAGACCGGCCGCCGCGGCGACCGCTCCCAGCCTCCTGCGCCGCACACGGGTGTGGTGCGTCGAGGTCACTGTGCCCTCCCTTGGAGTCCCTTCAATCCGTTCCTCTTGGGAACGGAACGTGGACCACGGCAGTATCTTCCCCTTCATGGACATGGCAAAGGGGTTTCTCCGGGGTTTCGCAGGTGCGGCCGTGGCCGCGGTGTTCGTGCTCGGGCTCACCGCATGCCAGGACGAGGACCGCAAGGACGCCTCCGGGCCTGCGGTCATCGCCCCGGGCAAGCCCGGCGAGAAGTCCCGCACGCTCGCCCCCGAACAGGCTGCCGAGGAGCGTCCCGACGACAGCCCCAACGCCGCCGATTTCACCTACGTGCAACGCATGATCGAACACCACCGGCAGGCCCTGACCATGAGCGCACTCGCCCCCGAACGGGCCTCGGCGGACCCCGTCAAACGGCTCGCGGAACGGATCGCGGCCGCCCAGCAGCCCGAAATCGGAGCCATGGAAGGCTGGTTGCAGAAACACCCGGCCCCCGGCGGCGGCACCGGCGGCCATGACCACGCGGGCATGCCGGGCATGGCGACCGAGGCCCAGCTGGCCGAACTGCGAGCGGCCAAGGGCGGGGCCTTCGACCGGCTCTTCCTCACCCTGATGATCGCGCACCACGAGGGGGCGCTGAAGATGGCGGGCGAGGCGCTCTCCGGCGGCAACAACGCGGCGGTGGAGGAGATGGCCAACGACGTGGTCGCGCAGCAGAGCGCCGAGATCCACCGGATGCAGTCGATGGGCTGAGCGGCACGACGCCTCCCGAAGGCTCGGCCCGAGACTCGGCCCGAGGACTCGCGCGCACAGGGCTGACGCGCCCGCGCCGCGGTGTCATGCTGGAAGGCACCTGCGGAAAGGAGCTCCGCCGTGCTTCGTGTCGCCGTCGTCGGTTCCGGCCCGAGCGGGGTCTATGCCGCGCAGACGCTGGTCCAGCAGCGCGAGGTGCCGGGCGTGCGGGTCGACGTACTCGACCGCCTGCCGGCTCCGTACGGCCTCGTCCGGTACGGGGTGGCCCCCGACCACGAAAAGATCAAGTCGCTGCAGGGCAACCTGCGGGGCGTCCTGGAGGACGAGCGGATCCGGTTCCTCGGCAATGTCGAGGTCGGCGGGGAGCAGCTGCCCACCGCACGGCTGCTGGAGCTGTACCACGCGGTGGTGTACTGCGTGGGCGCGGCCCGGGACCGGCTGCTCGGCATCCCCGGCGAGGAGCTGGGCGGGGTGCATTCGGCGACCTCGTTCGTCAACTGGTACAGCGCCCACCCCGACGCCGAGACGGCGGACTTCCGGCTGGCCGGGGTGCGGTCGGCGGTGGTGGTCGGTGCGGGCAACGTGGCGGTGGACGTGACCCGCATCCTGGCCCGCGGCGAGGCGGAACTGCTGCCCACCGACATGCCGCAGCCGGCGCTCGGCGCGCTGGCCGGCAGCAGGGTGCGCGAGGTGCGGATGGTGGCCCGGCGCGGGCCCTCCCAGGGCAAGTTCACCACCAAGGAGCTCCGGGAACTGGGCTCCCTGCCGGGGGTCGCGGTCGCCGTGGACCCGGCCGAGCTGGCCCTCGATCCGGCGTACGCGGGGCAGGGCGCCGCCCTGCCGGCCGTGAACCGGCGCAATGTGGAGGTGCTGCGGGGCTGGGCGGAGGACCCGCCCGGCGGAGCGGACCGGCGCATCGAGCTGAGGTTCTTCCTGCGCCCGGTTGAGCTGCTCGACGACGGTGCCGGACACGTCCGCGCGGTGCGGTTCGAGCGGACCCTGCCGGACGGGCGGGGCGGGGTGACGGGCAGCGGCACCTTCGAGGAGATCGAGGCGCAGCTGGTGCTGCGCTCGGTGGGCTACAAGGGGGTCGCTCTGGCGGGCCTGCCGTTCGACCCGGCCAAGGGGACCGTGCCGCACGCGGCGGGTCGGGTCCTGCGGGACGGCCGGGCCTCGGTCGGCGAGTACGTGGCGGGCTGGATCAAGCGCGGCCCGACCGGGGTGATCGGCACGAACCGCCCGTGCGCGAAGGAGACGGCCTCCTCGCTGCTCCAGGACGCGGCCGCGCTGGCGGCTCGCGACCTGCCGGACGACCCGCTTCCGGCCTTGCGCGCGGCCGGGCTGCGGCCGGTGGAGTGGCCGGGGTGGATGGCGATCGAGCGGGCGGAGGTGGAGCTGGGCAGCTCACTGGGCCGCCGCTCGGTCAAGATCCCGGACTGGCCGGGCCTCCTGCAGGCGGCGGAGGTCTCGCCTCCGGCGTGATCGGCGGGGCGGTTCCTCGCGTCGGCGCCAAGACCCGAGACCCGAGGCGCGAGGCGCGAGGCGCGAGGCGCGAGGCCATTGCGGACAGTATCTGACCTATATAGCCGCTAGCGTCGCGCCATGACCATTCTGGTGACGGGTGCGACGGGAACTCTGGGACGGCAAGTGGTCGGGCAGCTGGCCCGGGAGGGGCGGCGGGTCCGGGCGCTGACGCGTGAGCCGGCCGGCGCGGCGGGGCTGCCTGGAGGTGTCGACGTGGTGGGCGGCGACCTGACGAGACCGGACACGTTGGCAGCGGCCCTCGAGGGGGTCACGGCGGTGCACCTGCTCGGCGCCACCGGAGCCGGCCACGTCCCGCTGCCGTCGGGGCCGGAGATCGTGGCGATGGCCCGTGCCGCGGGCGTGCGGCGGATCACGGTCCTGTCGCCCGGCGCCGAGGGCGCCCTTGAACGGGCCGTGCGGGCGAGCGGGCTGGAATGGACGTTCGTCTGGCCCATCGACCTCATGTCCAACGCGCTGGGCTGGGCCGATGCCGTCCGCGACAGGGCCGAGGTCCGCGAACCGTACGGGCGGCGCCGGACCGCTTCGGCCGACGAGCGGGACGTGGCCGATGTCATCGCGACCGTGCTCACCTCGGGCGGCCACGGGGGGCAGTGCTACACGGTGACGGGCCCCGAGGCGCTCACCCCGGCCGACAAGGTGGCCGCCATCGCGGCGGCGACCGGCCGCGACATCCGGTTCACCGAGCTCACCGAGGAGCAGGCGCGCCGGCAGTGGCGGGCCGAAGGCTGGCCCGGGGAGGGCATCGAATTCATGCTGACGATGTGGGCGACGGTCCCCGAGACGGTGGCCGAGGTGACCCAGGCGGTCGAGCAGGTGACCGGCCGCCCACCCCGCTCCTTCACCCGCTGGGCCACCGCGCACGCCGGCTTCTTCCGCCCCTGACCTGCGCCGGCCGGCTCGGGAGTCGGCGGGCCCTGAAGTCGGCCGGCCCTGGAGTCGGCCGGCCCTGGAGTCCGCGCGCTCTGGAGTCGGCGGGCCCTATTGCCGGCGGGCCGCCTCCGCCGCGGCCGCCGTCAGGACGCTGTCCAGCAGGCCCGGGAACAGCTCGTCGAGGTCGGCCCTCCGCAGGGCGTTGAGTTTGGTGGTGCCGTGGTACGTCTGCCGGACCACCCCGCTCTCCCGCAGTACGCGGAAGTGGTGCGTGGTGGTCGATTTGGTGACGGGCAGCGGGAAGTGCGAGCAGGCCAGCCCCGTCTCGGCGCCCGCCAGCTCGCGGACGATCGACAGCCGGACCGGGTCGGACAGGGCGTGCAGCACCCCTTCCAGCCGGATCCCGGCCGGCTCCGGATGGGCCAGGGTGCGGCTCGACTCACGGTCGGTCATGGCCGTTTCTCCGTTCGCTCGTCGCCGCTACCCGCCCATCGTACGAGGGTCAGGAGCGGTGGTAGGGAGCCGGGACCCGGATCTCCGCGTCCAGCTCGCGGGCCGCGCGCCGGGCCCAGTAGGGGTCGCGGAGCAGCTCGCGGCCGAGCAGGACGGCGTCCGCCTGCCCGTTGGCGAGGATCTTCTCCGCCTGCGCCGGTTCGGTGATCAGCCCCACCGCGGCCACCGGAAGCTCCGTCTCCGCCTTGACCCGGGCCGCGAACGGCACCTGGTAGCCGGGCCCGACGGGGATCCGGGCCGACGCCGCGTTGCCTCCGGTGGAGACGTCCAGCAGGTCCACGCCGTGGGCGCGGAGCAGCCCGGCCAGCCGGACCGTGTCGTCGGCCGTCCAGCCGTCCGGCTCCAGCCAGTCGGTGGCGGAGATCCGGAAGAACAGCGGGAGTTCCTCGGGCCACACCGCCCGTACCGCGTCGACGACTTCGAGGGCGAACCGGGTGCGGTTCTCGAAGGAGCCGCCGTACGCGTCGGTCCGCCGGTTGCTGTGCGGGGAGAGGAACTCCCCGATCAGGTAGCCGTGTGCGCCGTGGAGCTCGACGACCTGGTAGCCGGCGGCCAGGGCCCGCCCGGCGGCGGCCGCGAACTGCCCGGCGATCTCGCGGATCTCATCGGTGGTCAGTTCGTGCGGGACCGGGTGGCCCTCGGCGAAGGCCAGCGCGCTGGGGGCGCTGGGCAGCCAGCCGTGCCCTTCGGGCCCGACCGGCTTCCCGCCCCGCCAGGGCCGGTCGGTGGAGGCCTTGCGGCCGGCATGGCCGAGCTGGATGCCGGGGACGGTGCCCTGCTCCTTGAGGAACCCGGTGATCCGGCGCAGCGCCTCGGTCTGGGTGTCGTTCCAGAGGCCGAGGTCGTAGGGGGAGATCCGGCCTTCCGGGGAGACGGCCGTGGCCTCCTGGAGGATGAGGCCGGTGCCGCCGGCCGCGCGGGCCGCGTAGTGCGCGAAGTGCCAGTCGTGGGCCACGCCCGCGTTGGGCCCGAAGGCCTCGGCGCTGTACTGGCACATCGGGGCCATCCACACGCGGTTGGGCACGGTGATCGAACGCAGGGCGTAGGGCTCGAACAGGGCAGCGCTCACGAAGGCTCTCCAGACATCAGGTCCGAGGACGGATCCAAGTTCGAGAGTCACCGTACTACGAGACCCCTCGTAGTACGAGACTTCTCGTATAACTGCCCGTTGCTGAAGGATGCCCTTCTGGGACAAGGACGTCCGGAGGTGTACCGGCCATGACCGAGGTACTGCTGCTCGCGGGGACCCGCAAAGGACTCTTCATCGGGCGCCGCAGAGGCGGCGGCCCCTGGGAGTTCGACGGCCCCCACTTCAACGCCCAGGCCGTGTACGCGGTCGCCGTGGACCGGCGCGGCCCCGCGCCCCGGCTGCTGGTCGGCGGGGACAGCTCGCACTGGGGCCCGTCCGTGTTCACCTCCGACGACCTCGGCGCGACCTGGCAGGAGCCCGCGGTCCCGGCCGTGAAGTTCCCGCAGGACACCGGCGCCTCCCTGGAGCGGGTCTGGCAGCTGCATCCGGCCGGGCCGGAGGCACCCGACGTGGTGTACGCGGGAACGGAGCCGGCCGCACTGTTCCGCTCGGCCGACCGCGGCGAGTCCTTCGAGCTGGTGCGTCCGCTGTGGGAGCACCCCAGCCGGAAGGACTGGCAGCCGGGCGGCGGCGGCGAGGGCCTGCACACGGTGATCACCCACCCCGCCGATGCGGACACGGTCACCGTCGCCGTCTCCGCCGCCGGCGTGTTCCGCACCACCGACGGCGGGGCCAGCTGGGCCCCCTCCAACAGCGGGGTCTCCGCCGTCTTCCTGCCCGACCCGAACCCCGAGTTCGGCCAGTGCGTACACAAGATCGCCCAGGACGCCGGGGACACCCGCAGGCTCTACCTGCAGAACCACTGGGGCGTCTACCGCAGCGACGACGGCGGCCGGAAGTGGACCGACATCGGCAGCGGCCTGCCCTCGGACTTCGGTTTCGCCGTCGTCGCCCACCCGCACCGCCCCGACACGGCGTACGTCTTCCCGTTGAACGCGGACTCCGACCGGGTGCCGGCCGAGCACCGCTGCCGGGTGTTCCGCACCCGGGACGCCGGCGCCAACTGGGAGCCGCTGGCCGCCGGACTGCCCTCCGGCGACCACTACGGCACGGTGCTGCGGGACGCCCTGTGCACGGACGACGCCGACCCGGCCGGCATCTACTTCGGCAACCGCAACGGCGAGCTGTACGCCAGCGCGGACGACGGGGACAGCTGGCAGCTGCTGGCCTCGCACCTGCCCGATGTCCTGTGTGTACGGGCCGCGGTGATCGGCCAGTAGAGTGACCGTTCGTGGCAGCACGACCTCTGAACGAAATCGTCGAAGCGGGCTGGGCGAAGGCCCTTGAGCCGGTGGCAGGACAGATCGCCGCGATGGGCGACTTCCTGCGCACCGAGATCGCGGCGGGACGGACGTACGTACCGGCCGGCGCCAACGTCCTGCGCGCCTTCCAGCAGCCCTTCGAGGAGGTGAAGGTGCTGATCGTGGGGCAGGACCCCTACCCCACCCCCGGGCATGCCGTCGGGCTGTCCTTCTCGGTGGCCCCCGAGGTCAGCCCGGTGCCGCCGAGCCTGGACAACATCTTCCTGGAACTGCACCGGGACCTCGGTACGGGCCGGCCCGCGAACGGGGATCTGACCCCGTGGACCCGGCAGGGGGTGCTGCTGCTGAACCGCTCGCTGACCACCGCCCCGCGCCGGTCCAACGCGCACCAGGGCAAGGGCTGGGAGGCCGTCACGGACCAGGCCATCCGCGCCCTCGCCGCCCGCGGCAAGCCGCTGGTGTCCATTCTCTGGGGGCGGGCGGCCCGCAATCTGCGGCCCCTGCTCGGCGAACTGCCGGTCGTCGAGTCCTCGCATCCCTCCCCCAAGTCCGCGGACTACGGTTTCTTCGGCTCCCGGCCGTTCAGCAGGACGAACGACCTGCTCACCCGCCAGGGCGCTCAGCCGGTGGACTGGCGCCTGCCGTCCGTCGGTTGACCGTATCTGATATTCACCGGATAAATACGGACAGATGCCGCTCGTCTGAACCCTGCCCGAACAGCCGGTACGGGAAAGCCAGTAGCATGCGGCGCCATGAGCACCCCCACTGGGCCCGCGAACGGCCTGCCCGTACGAATGCCGCGACCCCGCCCGAGCGGACGGCACCGCCGTCCTGAGCCCGCGGTGGCGCCCGAGAACGCGCCCGCGCTGGTGCTCGCCGTGCCCGGTGCCCCGTCGGCCGCCTCGCGGGGCCTCGCCGAGGAGATCCTCAGCATCGGCCGCTCGGAGCTGCCCGGGCTGGACGCCCGCATCGGCTACGTCGACGGCGGTCTGCCGGACGAGAACGGAACCCCGGAGTTCCCGGCGCTGTCGGCCGTGTTGACCGCGATCGCCGACGAGCGCGCCGCTCGCGCCGAGTTCGCCCGCGCCACCGGCCAGGACGTGCCCGCCGCCACCGGCCCCGACGCCGTGGTGGTGCCCCTGCTGGCCGGCCCGGACGGCGACCTGCTGCGCCGGATCCGCCAGGCGCTCATGGACTCCCGGGCCGCCGCCGAGCTGGCCGACGTGCTCGGCCCGCATCCGCTGCTGGCCGAGGGCCTGCACGTCCGGCTGTCCGAGGCGGGCCTGGCCCGTGCCGACCGGGCCCGGCTGTTCACGGTCGCGACCGCCGCCGACGGCATCATCCTGGCCACCACCGGCGGCGAGGAGGCCGTGCAGGCCGCCGGGATCACCGGCATGCTGCTGGCCGCCCGCCTCGCGGTGCCGGTCATCGCGGCCGCGCTGGACCAGGAGGGCTCGGTGGCCGCGGTCGCCGACCAGCTGCGCGGCTCCGGCTCGGCGCAGCTGGCCCTGGCCCCGTACCTGATCGGCCCGGAAGCGGCCGAGGGCCTGCTGGACACGGCCTGCAAGGAGGCCGACTGCGCGGCCGCCGAGGTGCTGGGCGCCTACCCGGCGCTCGGCAAGCTGGCGGTGGCCCAGTACTCCGCCGCGCTCGGCATTCCGCAGGGCGCCCCGGCGCACTGACCCGCACCTCGTCCGTACGTGGGCCCGCTCCCGGATTCCGGGGGCGGGCCCACGTGCGTGCGGGGGATTCCGTTTCGGGATCAGGCGAAGAGCACGCAGCCGGCGGCGGGCACCGGCACCGAGCCGGCCCGGTCGGGCCGTCCGGTCAGCGGGTCGACCTCGAACCAGGTGACGTCCCCGGAGTGCTCGTTCGCCGCGTAGAGGCGGCGCCCGGCCGGGTCCAGGGCGAGATCGCGCGGCCACCGCCCGCCGCACCCCACGGTGGCGGTGAGCTGCGGGTTCGCCGGATCGTCCGCGGTCGCCAGCACGGCGATCGTGTCGCTGCCGCGGACGGCCGCCCAGAGGAACCGCCCGTCGGGCGAGGCGACGAGTGCCGAGGGATAGGCCCGTGGAGCCCCTGGAGCGGCCTCTGGAGCGACCGGAACCTCCCGGACCGGTTCCAGGGACCCGGCGGCCGCGTCCCAGCGGCAGACGGTCAGCAGCGGCCGCAGCTCGTTGAGGACGTAGACCAGCTCCCCCGCCGGATGGAAGGCGAGGTGACGGGGACCATTCCCCGGCGGCAGCTGCGCCTGCGCGTGCACGCCGAGGGCGCCGGTCGCCTCGTCCAGGGCGCAGATCCGCACGGAGTCGGTGCCGAGGTCCACGCTGAGCACCCATCGGCCGGTGGGGTCGGTCAGCACCTGGTGCGCGTGCGGCTCGCGCTGGCGCTCGGGGTCGGGGCCGGAGCCCCGGTGGGCGAGCACCGAGGCGGGTGCGCCGAGGGTTCCGTCGGGCCGGACGGGGAGGGTGCTGACGCTCCCGGAGGTGTAGTTCGCGGTCAGCAGCCAGGCCCCGGCCAGGCCGAGGTGGGTGGGGCCCGAAGCGCCGACGGGCACCGGCGGGCCGGCGGGGTGCGGCAGGCCGTCCTCGTCGAGGGCGAAGGACCGTACGGCGCCCTGCTCAGCCTCGCTGACCGCGTAGAGGCGGGCCGGGCGCTGCGTCGCGTGCGCCAGGGCCAGGTAGGAGGGGTTGGCCACCGTGTCGGTGCTGCCGAGGACGGTGAGCGCCCCGGTGCGGCCGTCCACGGCCGCGGTGGTGATCCCGCGGCCGCCTGCCGATGTGAACGAGCCGATGTAGGCCCGGCCTTCGCGCTCCGCCACCGTGCACCCCTCTCCAGTGATGAGTCCGGAGCCGACGGTAACAGAAGGTCTAGACCAAATCTCGTCCCAGGGCCCGGTCCTCCGCACCGGGATGGTGGACGTAGGCCGGGGTCTGCTGCCGGTCCTCGTAGGTACGGTGGAAGACGGGGGTGGCGGAGCCGGAGATCGGCGGCACGATCCAGGACCAGTCGGCCCCGACGTCGCGGCCCTTGCGCTCCTCGCGTTCCAGGTGGGTGAGGAAGCGCCGGGACTCGGTGTGGTGGTCGGCGATGGTGACCCCCGCACGGTCGAAGGAGTGCAGCACGGCCCGGTTGAGCTCGACCAGCGCCCGGTCCTTCCACAGCGAGCGGTCGCTGGAGGTGTCCAGGCCCATCCGGCGGGCCACCCCGGGCAGCAGGTTGTAGCGGTCGGCGTCGCCGAGGTTGCGGGCGCCGATCTCGGTGCCCATGTACCAGCCGTTGAAGGGGGCCGCGGGGTAGTGGATGCCGCCGATCTCCAGGCACATGTTGGAGATCGCGGGGACCGCGTGCCAGCGCAGCCCCCAGTCCGTCCAGTGGTCGTCGTCCGGATGCTCGATGGGCACCTCCAGCACGGCGTCGGCGGGGAGTTCGAACCACCGGGGCTTGTCGTCGCAGCCCTGGACCACCAGCGGGAGCAGGTCGAAGGGGGTGCCGGGGCCGCCGGGCCAGCCGCGTTCGCGCAGGGCCTCGGTGAGTTCCCGGTTGCGGGGATCCCCGACGGTGACGGAAGGATGGTCGCCGTAGCCGGCGTACCGGATGAGCTGCTCGTTCCAGATGAGCGGGCCCGGGCGGTCCGGGGTGTCCGGGGCGAAGACCGTGATCGTGGGGCGGACCCGGCCGCCGTTGGTGGCGTCGCGCAGGTGCTCGACGCACTCGGCGGCTATCTCGTCGCCGCCGGTGAGTTCCCGGCGGTCGCGCACCCGCAGGGAGTTCCAGTACAGCCGGCCTATGCAGCGGTTGCTGTTGCGCCAGGCGACCCGGGCGCCGTGCACGAGCTCCTCGTGGGTGTGCCGGTAGGTGCCGGTCTCCGCAAGTTCCTCCCGTACGGCGGCGAGCCGGTCCCGCGGATCGCCTGTGCCGGGGTTCTCGCGGTGGAAGAGCCGGATGAACTCCTCGGCCTCTGCCCACACCTGAGCGGTCGTCGAGAGCTGTTGCAGTATTTCCATTCCGGGCGGTTACCCCCTGTCCGGCCAGATCCACCCTGTACATGCCGGATGAATGTGCGGTTCGCCATCACCGGTTGTACATGCCGCAGGTCAGCGACGTCCGGCAGATGCGCGCCGCGACACTCGTCCGAGTGATGATCAGCTCAACGGCCGGACCATGTAGAGGGCTTGCTCGCCGGCGGCCGGGGTGCCGTCGTAGAGGGTGGTGTCGAGACCGCAGAAGGCGAATCCCATCCGCCGGTAGGCGTGGACGGCGGGGGCGTTGACGCTGGAGACCTCCAGCCAGAGGTGGCGGGCGCCGCGCTCGCGGGCGAAGGCGGCGGCGTGTTCCATCAGGGTGCGGCCGATGCCCAGGCCCCGGTGGGCGGGGGCGATTTCGATGTCCTCGACGGTCAGCCGGCGGTTCCAGGCGCTGTAGCAGACGGCCGCGAACCCGCAGAGCCGGCCGCCGTCGGCGGTGTCGGCCGCGCCGGTTTCGTCGGCCGTGTCGGCTGCGTCGGCCGTCTCGGTCGTGTCGGCCGTCTCGGTCGTGTCGGCCGTCTCGGTCGTGTCGGCCGTCTCGGTCGTGTCGAGGGCGACGAAGGTGCGGCGGTCGGCGGCGGTGTCCTCGCCGATCTCCTGCTCGTCGTGCTCCTCGGGCGGGAAGACCTTGTGCAGCGGCGGGTCGACGGGGACCTCGCGGAGGACGAACCCGGTGTCGGTGGCGGTGGCCTCGAAGACTGTACGGGTGGTGAAGGAGCCGTCGAGGGCCTCGATGGCGGCCGCGTCCTCGGGGCGGGCGAGCCGGTAGCTGATGCGCGGTGCGGTGGTCACCCGACGACCGTACGCGTCACAGGGCCGCGTCGAGGAACTTCGCGAGACCGGCGTGGTCCAGGGCGCCGGCGTGCACGGCGACCGGCTCGCCGTCCTTGAGCAGCACCACGGTGGGCGCGGAGGCCACCGCGTACCGGCGGGTGGCCTCGGGGCAGCGGGTCATGTCGGCGCGGACCGCGGTCAGCCGGCCGTCGTAGGCGCGGGCGGTGTCACGGACCACGACGTCCATCGCGCGGCAGGCCTCCACGGCCTTGGGCCAGCTGCCGCGGAAGAGGACCAGGACCGGTGTGCCGTGCGCCATCGCGAGGACGAAGTCGAATTCGGCGTCCTCCATCGGCTGGTGGACATGGCTCGCCATCGGCATACTCCCGGGTCCCGCGGCACAAAAATACCCCGACCGATATTGACGGCCAGGGCGATCATCTGCGTATATTTGATGTTTCACACCCAGTCTTTTTATCTGGGCGTGAAGAAGCTTACGAGGACACTGTATCGCGGCGGGAGTGGAATTGTCAACCGAGGAATTCCGGAATGAACAACGATTCATCACGGAGCTCTACGCACGCCTCGACGACCTGCGTGACCAGGCCGAACGGGCGATGCACGAGGCGCTGCGGGCCGAGGGCGAAGGTCTCCAGGCGCGCCTGGAACGCGATGTGCTGGTGGCCGAGCAATCCGGTCTGATTTCCGCTCTGAATGCGGGCGAGAACGGACTCTGTTTCGGCCGTCTCACCTTCTCCGACGGACGCGACCACCACATCGGCCGTATCGGAATCAGGCAGGACGACCCGGACCGCACCCCACTGGTGGTGGACTGGCGGGCGGATGTCGCGCGCCCGTTCTATCTCGCGACCGGGTACTACCCGATGGGGCTGCGCCGGCGCCGCCACCTGACCACCCGCGGCCGCGAGGTGACGGCCCTGCACGACGAGATCCTCGACCTCACCGACGCCGAACGCACCGGCCACGAGGGGGCCGACGCGGACGACGTGCTGCTCGCCGCGCTCGACGCCGCCCGCACCGGCCGCATGCACGACATCGTGCGGACCATCCAGGCCGAGCAGGACCACATCATCCGCTCCCCGCACCGCGGGGTGCTCGTGGTGGAGGGCGGCCCAGGCACCGGCAAGACCGCCGTGGCCCTGCACCGCGCCGCCTACCTGCTCTACGCGCACCGCGACCTGCTCGCCCGGCGCGGAGTGCTGATCGTCGGCCCCAACCCGGCCTTCCTCGGCTACATCGGCGAGGTGCTGCCGGCCCTCGGGGAGACGGGGGTGCTGCTGGCCACCCTGGGCGAGCTGTTCCCCGGCGTCCGGGCCACCGGCACCGACCGGCCCGGCGCGGCCGGCGTCAAGGGACGGGCGGAGATGGCCGAGGTGTTGGCCGCGGTGGTGCGCGACCGGCAGACCCTGCCGGAGACGGTGCCGGCCGGGGCGGGCGAGGACAGCGAGATGCTGCCGGAGCCGGCCCTGGAGATCGACCACGACGACTACGGCACCCTGCTGCTGGACCGCACGATGGCGTACGAGGCCCGGGACCGGGCCCGGTCCACCGGCCTGCCGCACAACCTGGCCCGCCCCTACTTCGCCTTCCGGATCATCGACGCGCTCACCGAGCAGCTCACCGACCGGCTCGGCGCGGACCCCTACGGCGGGCCCAACCTGCTCGGCGCCGACGACATCGCCCAGCTGGGCAAGGAGATCGCGACGAGCGCCACCGTGCACGCCGCCATCGACGCGCTGTGGCCGGCGCTGACCCCGCAGGAGCTCGTCGCCGGCTTCCTCGCGGACCCCACCCACGTCTCGGAGGCGGACGCCGATCTGATCCGGCGCACCGCGGGCGGCTGGACGCCGGCCGACATCCCGCTGCTGGACGAGGCCGCCGAACTGCTCGGGCACGACGACAGTGCGGAGCGGGCCGCGGCCGAGCGGGACCGGCAGGAGCGCATCTCGTACGCGCAGGGCGTGCTGGAGCTGTCCCAGGGCTCGGAGAGCTATGAGTTCGAGGACGAGGAGAAGGAGTACCTCGCCGCGCACGACGTCATCGACGCCGAGCGGATGGCCGAGCGGCACGAGGAGGCCGACCACCGGAGCACCGCCGAGCGGGCCGCCGCCGACCGCACCTGGGCCTTCGGCCACCTGATCGTGGACGAGGCGCAGGAGCTGTCCGCGATGGCGTGGCGGCTGCTGATGCGGCGCTGCCCCACCCGGTCGATGACCCTGGTCGGCGATCCGGCGCAGACCGGTGACGAGGCCGGGCTGGGCTCGTGGGAGCGGATCCTCGAGCCCTATGTCGGGGACCGCTGGGAGCTGGTGCGGCTGGGCGTCAACTACCGCACCCCCGCCGAGATCATGGAGCTGGCGGCGGGTGTGCTGCGGGCCCGGCAGCCCGGGTTCGAGCCGCCGAGCTCGGTGCGGTCCACCGGCGTTCGGCCGTGGGTGCGGGCCACCGGGGACCTGGCCGGGGCGGTGGCGGAGGCCGTCGCGGAGGGGACTCCGGCGGAGGGGCGGCTCGCGGTGATCGCGCCGCGCGCGCTGCACGGCGTACTGGCCGAGGTGCTGCCGGGGGTGCGGGCGGGTGCGGAGCCGGACCTGAAGCGGAGCGTGGTCCTCCTGGATCCGCGCCAGTCCAAGGGCCTGGAGTTCGACACCGTGATCGTGGTGGAGCCGGCCGACCAGCAGCCCAGCGATCTGTACGTCGCCCTGACCCGGGCGACCCAGCGGCTGGGCGTGCTGCACACCGGGCGGCTGCCGGCCGGCCTGGACTGACCCCGGTCAGGCGCCGGCGTTGGGCCGGGCCGGCCTCCGGCCCGAGCCGATCGCCCGTCAGGCGCCGACGAGCGGGGACCTCGGGTCGGTGCGCAGCGGGTCGGCGAGGGCGGCGAGGGCGTGCTCCAGGCCGTGCAGGTGGGCCAGGGCGGGAGCGTCCGCGGTGGGCCGCGACTGCGGGGCGGCGGGGGTGCCGTCGCCGGTCAGGGCTTCCACGGCGGCCTCGACCCGCCAGCAGGCGGCGGCCAGGCGGGCGTCGTGCGAGGCCTGCGGGTCGGCGGCGACGGCCGCCAGCCCGCGCACCTCGCGGGCGCAGTCGTCGAGCAGGGCGAGCACCTGCCGCGCCCGTGCCTTGCGGGCGCGCAGCGGACTCAGCGGGTGGACCAGGGGGGCCAGGGCCATCCGGACCCGGCCGAGGAGCAGTTCCAGCTCGGCGGCGTGCGGGGCCGGGTCCGCCTCGTCGTCGCCGGCGAGGCGCTGCAGGGAGGCCGCGGTGGCCGCCCGTACGCAGTGCAGGGCGCGCTGGATCCAGGCGTCGTTGGCGGCGTGGGTGGTGACGGGGAGGACCAGGGTCACGGCGAGGGCGGCGCCGAGCGCGCCGAGCGCGGTCTCCTCGAAGCGGAGGAGCAGCAGGCCGGGGTGGAGCACGCCGAGCAGTCCGTACAGCAGGCCCGCCATCACGGTGACGAAGAACATCATCCAGGAGTAGGAGGGGGCGGCCGTGTAGAAGATGCCGAAGACGCAGACGGCGACGAGGGCGGCGGTGGGGGCGGCGGCGCCGTGGAGCGGGACGGCGATGAGCAGTCCGGCGGCGATGCCGGTGACGGTGCCGACGACCCGGCGGAAGCCGCGGACCAGGGTCTCGCCACGGGAGGCCGTGTTGACGAAGATCCACCAGGCGGTGCCGACGGCCCAGTACCAGCGGTCCTCGGAGAGGAGCTGGCCGACGGTCAGGGCGAAGGCGCAGGCGGCGGTGGCCTGGAAGGCCTGCCGGGTGGTGGGGCGGGCCAGGCCGGTGCCGGGCAGCGGCGGCGGGGCCGGGGCGGGCGGGGTGCGCCGCTCGATGGGCCAGAGCAGGAAGCGCACGGCGGCGGAGGCGGCGAGGGCGATGCCGATGGCGGTGTAGAGCTCGGGCAGCTGGGCGGGGGCGGCGTGCAGGAACTGCGTCACGAAGAACTGCATGAACGCGAAGATCCCGAGCGCGTGGCCGCGCGGGCCCCAGCGGCGGGCGTAGACCCCGCAGAAGACGACGGCGAGGAAGGCGGCGTCGCGCAGGAGGGGGGCGCCGTGCAGGGAGGTGGCCAGGGCCAGGACCGGGAATCCGACGGCGGGCAGCAGGGCGGTGGTGGCCGCCTGGCGGCGCACGGTGGCGTCGGTGACGGTGAAGAGGGCGAGCAGGGCCGCCAGTCCCCCGGTGATGGAGGCGGTCAGGGACAGTCCGGCCAGTTCGGCGACGGCGACGGCGAGGCCGGTGCCGATGACGGCACGGGACGAGTTCCTCAGCCTGAACAGCCCCGGATCCGGAGCCACGAACATCCTCTTCACGGCGGTGTGCCGCCCCCCTTGCAGTGGTGCGCCGCCGGGCCGTGGACCGCCCGGGGTGGTGGGCGGCCGGCAGGCACGACGAAGGCACCGCGGTCCGTCCCGGCCTCGTCGCCGGTCCGGCGCTGCGCGGCGCCGTAAGTACATGGATAGTGCACAGATAAGCATCCCGGGGGCCCCTGGCTCAACACAGGACGCCGGAGGTGGGCCATTGGCCCAGCTGCCGACCGCATTCATGGGCCACCGGATGCCAACGGCCCAGGCTCGCGACAGCCCGGTGCCCGCCTCCGGACCGGCGCCCTTCCGGGCGGGGCGGGGCTCGGGCAGTATGACCGCGTGGCGGGGGACGAGCAGACGAGACGTGACGAGCTGTACCGCGACCCGTACCCGCTCTACGCCCGCGCCCGCCGGGCCGAGGGGCTGACGTACCTGCCCGAGTGCGATGCGTGGCTGGTGGCGCGCGACCGGGACGTGCGGGAGGTGCTGCTGCGCGCCGAGGACTTCTCCTCCGCGAACTCCCTGCTGCCGGACATCCCGCTCTCGGAGGCGGCGCTCGGCGTCCTGCCCCGCGGGTTCGGGCCCCGGCCCACCGTCGTCTCCACGGACGGCGCCGCCCACCGGCGTCACCGGGCACCGCTGAACCGCGGACTGTCCGCCAGCCGGGTGGCGGCGCTGCTGCCGTACGCCCGCGCCTGCGCGGAGGCACTGGTGGACCGCTTGGCGGCGGACGGGTCCGCGGAGCTGGTGGAGGCGTACGCCCGGCCGCTGCCCGGGCAGGTGGTGGGGCAGCTGATCGGGCTGGACCCGGCGGACGTGCCCGCGGCCGTGCACGGCGGCTACCGGGCCGAGGAGCTGCTGTTCCGGCCGCTGTCTCCGGAGGGGCAGGTGGCTGCCGCCGAGGACGTGGTCGCGCTGCAGCACCTGCTGGACCGGTACGTCCGGGACCGGCAAGCCCGTCCCCGGGACGATCTGTGCTCGGCCCTGGTGGCCGCCCTCGCGCCCGGTGACACCGAGCTCACCCTCGAACAGCGCCACGAACTGGTGGCGAGCCTGCAGAACCTGCTGATCGCCGGCTTCCTCACCACCAGCGCACTCATCGGCACCACCCTGCTGCACCTGCTCCACGACCGGCGGCAGTGGCGGATGCTGTGCGCCGATCCGGGACTGATCCCGGCCGCGGTGGAAGAGGCCGCCCGCCACGACACGGCCGTCCAGGCCTTGCGGCGGACCACCACCCGTCCGGTGACGATCGCCGGGACCAGGCTGCCCGCCGGGGCCACCGTGCTGGTGGCGTACGGTTCGGCCAACCGGGACGAGGAGCGGTACGAACGGGCCGGGGTGTTCGACATCGGGCGGCCCGAGGACCGGCGGCATCTCGCCTTCGGGCACGGGCCCCACGGCTGCCCCGGATCGCAGCTGGCGCGCGAGCAACTGCGCCTGACACTCGACCTGTTCATCCGCCGGCTGCCGGACCTGCGACTGGACCGGGACGCTCCGCCGCCGGCGATGCGGCCCACTCTGATCCACCGCTCGCCGCAAGCCCTGCACGTGACCTGGTGAGCGCGCGGCAACCGGCGCCGGGCGCCCGGTGCCCGGCCGGTGGGCGCGGTTGTTGCCGCAGCACGTCAACCTCGTGGCAGGAACGCCGGCTCGCGGACAAGCGGTCCCGCGGTCCCTATCATCCCCGGCCATGAGCGTACCCACCGCCCTCAGCCCCGGCGAGGCATCCGCCCGCCTCCCCGAGTTGACCGTCGTCGACGTCCGCACTCCCGCCGAGTTCGCGTCCGGCCATCTGCCGGACGCCGTCAACGTCCCCCTGGACCGGCTCGCGCGGAGCCTGCCGGAGCTGCGGCAGGCCGCAGAGCGCCGGCCCCTGCTCCTGGTGTGCGCCTCCGGCACCCGTTCGGAGAACGCCGTCAAGTCCCTCGCCTCCCACGGCATTTCCGCGTCCAGCCTCACCGGCGGCACCCGGGCCTGGGCGGCCGGCGGCCACAGCCTCCGCTACCCGGCCGGCGGGGCGCGGGCCACCTGGGGGATGGAACGCCAGGTCCGCTTCACCGCGGGCACCCTCGTACTGCTCGGACTGGTCCTCGGGCTGCTCGTCCACCCGGCCTTCCAGCTGCTGTCCGCTGCCATCGGTGCCGGCCTGGTCTTCTCCGCGCTCACCGACACCTGCGCGATGGCGGTCGTGCTCGGCAGGCTCCCGTTCAACCGCCGGGGCGAGAAGGCCGCCTCCGTCGAGTGAATTCATGCCCGGCGGAGGCGCTTTCCGCCGTCGCTGACGCCGGGGGTCAGGGCCGGGGCGCTCCGGCAGGGGCATCCGCCGGGGGCCTGCGCATGTGCGGGACGGTGGCCTGTGCGGCGAGGTGGTCCTGGAGCAGGGCGTGCCGGAACTGGTAGACCGGGCCGACCCGGCGCAGGATGCCGAGCCGGTGGGCCTCCTCCAGGAAGGCCATCGTCCGGAGCGGCAGCCGTCCGCGGTGGGCGAGCCACAGGCGGGCCACGGCGAAGTGCCCCCAACTGGTGGCGGACAGGGCCAGCAGGGCTCCGATGACCACTGCGGCAAGGAGTTTGGGACCGGCCGCCGACACCCCCTCGGTGAGGTTGTCGAGGGTTCCGACGTACTGCCACGGGGCACTGCGCATGGCGGCGTGCAGAACGAAGGCGAGGGCGCAGAGCAGGGCCACGGCGAGCCCGTACCGGCGGTCGGCACGCAGGGAGGAGGCGGGCGTGGCGCCGCCGTCGGTGACCAGCGGTGCCCGGCCGAAGCGCAGCAGGGCCAGGCCGGTTCCGAAGAAGGCCCCCAGCACCAGCGGTGGCGTGTTCTCCGTGATCTTCCCGAGGAGTTCGAGGGGATCCGGGTCGGAGGCGAACACGAAGGGCAGTACGTTGCACAGCAGCGCGAAGCCGAGGACGGTCAGCGGGACCGAAGCCAGTTCGGCCGCCAGCCGCCGCCCCCGGCCGCGCAGGCCGAACCGGCCCCAGGTGGGCAGGGCGGGCGGATGCGGCGGGCCGGCCGCCAGCACGGTGAGGGTGTACGGGATCACCGCCATGGCCATCTGCGAGACGGTCCCCCACACGCTGGTGTACGCGGTCGTGAGGAAGTGGTGCCGGCCCAGGACGAACAGCCCGCCGTGCAGGATGCCCGCCGTGCCGCCGAGCAGCAGGGCCGCGCAGGTCGCCGTGCCCCGGCTCATCGGGGCGAACCGGCGGAGCAGCGGGGCCACCGCGGTGAGGAACAGCACCCCCAGTCCGAAGCCCAGGGACCGGGCGACGCGCATCGGCTCGGTGACGACCGCGAGGGTGAAGTCCTCTGGCCACTTCAGCCAGTAGTGGACCAGCTCTGCCGCCGTATGGCAGAGGAACGCGGCGAGGCCGAGGCACAGCCCCCGCCGCCAGGTGCCGGCCAGGGCCGGGACCGCCTGGTGGAGCTGCCACCACTGGAAGTCGTACGTGCCCCGGCCCTGCAGGTGGGCGGCGAGCTGCGCCAGCCGGCGGGGCGCCTGCCCGGGGTCGAGGGCGGGCCGGCTGCCGGGGGTTGCGGCGGCGAGCCGGGAGTCCCGGTCGCAGAGCGCGGGCACCACTCCCGCCAGCAGCCGCTTGGTGATCGCCGCGGCGTCGGGGAAGCGGTCGCTGTCGGCGAGTTCCTCCGGGCCGCCGGACCCGGACCCGATCCCGGCTCCCGCCCCGGCCCCGGCCGGGCCCGAGTAGACCAGCCGGACCATGGAGGCGTTGAGGGGATTGAGCAGGGCGGTCGCGGCCGGGCCGTCCGGGGCGGCCCGTAGCCGCTCGGTCAGCCTCCGCCAGCGGGGGTCGAGCTCTCCGGGGGCGGCGCCCAGCGTCAAGTACTCGATCAGCGCGTCCAGGCTCACCGGCTGCGGCTCGACCACCGCGGTTGCGGTCAGCACGTCCCGGCAGCGGGTCACGGCCTGTTCGTAGGCGGCCGTCCGGCAGGTGAGGACCAGGGGGCCGCCCTCCGCCAGGTGGTCGTTGATCATCGTGAACACCCGGGCCTGGTGCGGGGCGGGGATCTCGTCGAGGCCGTCCAGGACGGGCAACAGGCGCCGGGAGGCCAGGAGTTCGGCGGCCACCCCGACGCCGTGCATGCGCCGCCCGTCGCCCAGGGCCGGGTACTCCGCCGTGAGCCGGGCGCTCAGCCAGGACCGCAGGTGGGGGTGGTCGAGCACCTCGGAGGAGAGCGAGAGGATCACCGGGACGGGATCGCCGGGGCGTCGGGTGCGCAGCAGGGCGAGCGTGAGCAGCAGGGCCAGGGTGGTTTTGCCGGAGCCGGCCGGGCCCAGGATGGCCAGCCGCCGCCAGGGCAGCGCACGGAACGCTTCGGCGAGGCGGGTGCCGTCGTCCGCACGGCAGTGCAGGGACGCTCCGATCACGGCGGCATGGTCGGCGAGCGCGCGGGAGCTGTCCGTCCAGCGGACGTCCAGCGGGCGCGGGTCGGCGAGTCGGCGCAGCGCCGCCTCCCGGGTCCATGCTTGTTCGACCAGGCGGGCCAGCCGTTCCTCGGCGGCGTCCAGTTGGTCCGCCGTGGGCGGCTGGGGGCCGGCCGTGTTCTGGCGGGCCCAGAGGACCAGTGCGGCCACGGCCGTCCAGGCGCCCAGCACCGAGGCGGTGTCCCCGGCGGACTCGACGTTCCCGCCTGCCCACGCGAGGACGAGTACGACGGTGATGAGCGCGGACAACCCGGCTGCCACACCCCAGCGCCACCGCATCACGATGTGCCTCCCTGCACCGCGCTCCCCCCGCCCCGGGGCCTGCCCCGACCAACGAGAGGTGACGGGCGAAGGCAACGGGAATCACCCGTTCCGGGCGGTACGCCGCCCGTGCCATCGCCCCGGTGACCCGTGCGCCGGCTGCCATCATGACCGGCATGACGGTGGACGAACTCGACACCCGCATCCTGCGGCTGCTGATCGAGCAGCCGCGCACCAGCGTGCGCGAGTACGCCCGGCTGCTCGGCATCGCGCGCGGCACGCTGCAGGCCCGGCTGGACCGGCTGGAGCGGACGGGGGTGATCACCGGGACCGGGCCGGTGCTGTCCCCCGCCGCGCTGGGTCATCCGGTGCTGGCCTTCGTGCACATCGAGGTGACCCAGGGCCACCTGGACGAGGTCGGGGACGCGCTGGCCGCCGTACCGGAGATCATCGAAGCCTTCTCGATCACCGGCGGCGGGGATCTGCTGACCCGGGTGGCGGCGCGGGACAACGCGCATCTCGAGGACGTCATCCAGCGCCTGATCCGGCTGCCCGGGGTGGTCCGCACGCGCACCGAGGTGGCGCTGCGGGAGCGTGTGCCGCACCGGCTGCTGCCGCTGGTCGAGGCGGTGGGACGGGCTGCCCGCAAATCCTGACAGGATGGACGGGACAGCCACACGACCGGCAGAACGGGCGCAGCGGATGATCTCCGTCATATTCGATCTCGACGGCACTCTCGTGGACAGCGAGCCGAACTACTACGCATCCGGCCGGCGCACCCTGGAGCGGCACGGCGTCCCCGGCTTCACCTGGGAGCAGCACGCCGCCTTCATCGGCATCGGGACGCGGGAGACGCTGGAGATCCTGCGCGAGCGGTACGGGATCCAGGCCCCGGTGGAGCAGCTGCTGGCCGAGCAGAACGCGGCCTATCTGGAGCTGGCCCGGACCGAGACCCAGGTCTACCCGGAGATGCGGAAGCTTGTGGAGCGGCTGTACGCGGAGGGCGTGCCGATGGCCGTGGCCTCCGGTTCCTCCCGGGAGGCGATCGACGCGGTGCTGGCCGGCACCGGGCTGGACGCCCTGCTGACGACGGTGGTCTCGGCGGAGGAGGTGCCGCACGGCAAGCCGGCCCCGGACGTGTTCCTGGAGGCGGCCCGGCGGCTGGGCGCCGCGCCGACCGAGTGCGTGGTGGTGGAGGACGCCGCCCCGGGGGCCCGGGCGGCGCTGGCGGCCGGGATGGACTGCGTGGCAGTCCCGTACGTCGAGGCCACGGCCGACGATCCGGCGTTCGCGACGGCCGGGCTGCTGTTCCGGACCGGACAGCGGGATTTCACCGCGGATGCGGCGTACGAGTACCTGGCCGGGCGGCGTTCCGCCTAGCGGGGCGAGCCGGGAAGATCCGTCCGACCGCGCGGGTTAGTAGAACCGTGAACGATTTCGTGCGGGATGTGGATGTGGTCGTCATCGGGGCCGGCCAGGCCGGCCTGTCGAGCGCGTACCACCTGAAGCGGGCGGGGCTGGGTTTCGTGGTGCTGGACCACGCGCCGCGGCCGGGCGGGGCCTGGCAGTTCCGGTGGCCCACGCTGACCTACGGCCGGGTGCACGGCATGCACGCGTTGCCCGGGATGGAGCTGACCGGGGCGGATCCGCTGCGCCCGTCCGCCGAGGTGATCGGGGAGTACTTCGACCGGTACGAGCGGACCTTCGGGCTGGGTGTGCAGCGGCCGGTGGAGGTGACGGGGGTGCGCGAGGGCGAGGGGGGCCGGCTGGTGGTCGAGTCCTCGGCCGGCGCCTGGTCGGCGCGGGCGCTGATCAACGCGACGGGGACGTGGGACCGGCCGTTCTGGCCGCGCTACCGGGGCCAGGAGACCTTCCGTGGACGCCAGGTGCACACGGCGGGCTATCCGGGGCCCGGGGCGTTCGCGGGTGCGCGGGTGGTCGTGGTGGGCGGCGGCACCTCGGCGGTGCAGCATCTGCTGGAGATCGCCGGGGTGGCGGCGGAGACCACCTGGGTGACGCGGCGGCCGCCGGTGTTCCGGGACGGCTCCTTCGGCGAGGCCGAGGGCCGGGCGGCGGTGGCGCTGGTGGAGGACCGGGTCCGGCAGGGGCTGCCTCCGCAGAGCGTGGTGAGCGTGACCGGGCTGCCGCTGAACGAGGCGGTCCGGGCGGGTCTGGAGTCCGGGGTGCTGGACCGCCGGCCCATGTTCGACCGGATCACCCCGGAGGGGGTGGCGTGGGCGGACGGGTCCGAGGTGGCGGCCGATGTGATCCTGTGGGCCACCGGGTTCCGGGCGGCGATCGACCACCTGGCGCCGCTCCGGCTGCGCGAGCCGGGCGGCGGGATCCGGCTGGAGGGCACCCGGGCGGTGCGGGATCGGCGGGTGCACCTGGTGGGGTACGGGCCTTCGGCGAGCACCATCGGCGCGAACCGGGCGGGCGGCGCCGCGGTCCGCGACATCCGCCGCCTGCTGAGCAGGGAACCGGCGGCGGTCCCGGCCTAGCGCGGACCGGGGAGGCTAGGTCTGGCGGGCGGTCGCGCGGGCCCGGTTGAACTCGGCGACGTGGCGCTGGTGTTCCTCGTAGGTCGCCGAGAAGCGGGTGTCCCCCGGTTTGACGGTGACGAAGAACAGCCAGTCCCCCGGGGCGGGTGCGACTGCGGCGGCCATGGCGTGCAGGCCGGGGCTGTCGATGGGGGTGGGCGGCAGGCCCTGGCGCGCGTAGGTGTTGAAGGGGCTGTCGATGCGGGTGTCGGCCAGGGTGGTGTCCACGGTGTTGCGGTTCAGCGCGTAGTTGAGGGTGGAGTCCATCTGCAGCGGCATCGACCGGGCCAGCCGGTTGTGCACCACACGGGAGACCTTGCCCATGTCGGCGGGGGTTTCGGCCTCCGCCTGGATGATGCTGGCGAGGGTGGCCGTCTGGTAGGGGGTCATGCCGTGGGCCTTGGCCCCGTCGGCGACGGCCCGGGTGGCCAGCTTCTCGCCGGCCGTCCGCACCATGTAGCCGAGCAGGTCGGCCGGGGTGGTCTTCGAGGTGACGGGGTAGGTGGCGGGGAAGAGGTACCCCTCGGGGTTGCCCTTGGCCTCCGGCGGGAGGGCCGGGCCGATCGTTCGCGCGGCCGTCTTGGTGGTGCCGGGCGGCACTTTGAGTTCGCGGTCGATCGCGGCGTACACCTGGGAGGCCCGCCAGCCTTCGGGGATCAGCAGTCGGCGCGGCTGCTCGGGCTTCTTGTCGGGGAACAGCAGCGGGACCAGGAGGGCGGCGCCGGTCGCGAGCAGCAGACCGAGGAAGATCGCCAGCCGGCCGCGGCGGGTGAGGCGGGTCCGGCCCTTCTTCGGCCGGTACTCATCAGACATACAGGCACGCTAACCCGCGATATGTGACATTCCCGGCACCCAGACCGCGTGCCAGTCATACGGTCACACGTTCATGGGGGTGACCGGGGTCAGCCGGGCGTCCCGCCGGAGCAGGGCCGCGTACCGGCCGTCGGCCTCGAGCAGTTCCTCGTGGGTACCGCGCTCCGCGATCCGGCCGGCGTCCAGGACGATGATCTGGTCGGCGTCGCGGACGGTGGAGAGGCGGTGCGCGATGGTGATGGTGGTGCGGCCCGCACTCAGTGCGTCGATGGCCTGCTGGACGGCGTGTTCGGTGCGGGTGTCCAGGGCGCTGGTGGCTTCGTCGAGGATCAGCACCGGCGGGTCGCGGAGGATGGTCCGGGCGATGGCCAGACGCTGCTTCTCACCGCCGGAGAAGCGGTAGCCGCGCTCGCCGACCAGGGTGTCGTAGCCGTCGGGCAGTGAGGCGATGTGGTCGTGGATCTGGGCGGCCCTGGCCGCCTCGGCGATCTCCTCGTCGGTGGCGTCGGGTTTGGCGAACCTCAGGTTGTCGGCGACGGAGGCGTGGAAGAGGTACGTCTCCTGGGAGACCACGCCTATGGAGCGGGCGAGGGAGTCGAAGTCCAGGTCGCGGACGTCCACCCCGTCGAGGGTGACCCGTCCGTCGGTGACGTCGTAGAGCCGGGGCACCAGGTAGCTGAGGGTGCTCTTGCCGGAGCCGGTCGGGCCGACCACGGCGAGGGAGGTACCGGCCGGGACGGTGATGTCGATGCCGGTGAGGGTCTTGCGCGCGTCCGCCTGCCCGGCTTCGTACGCGAAGTCGACTCCTTCGAGCCGGATCTCGCCCTTGGCCCGGTCGAGCCGGACCGGGTCCTCGCGCTCGGTGATCTCCACCGGCAGGTCCAGGTACTCGAAGATGCGGGCGAAGAGCGCGAGCGAGGTCTGTATCTGCACACCGGTGGAGAGCAGGCTCACGGCGGGCCGGAACAGGCCCTGCTGGAGGGTCACGAACGCGACGAGGGTACCGACGGAGAGGGAGGGGGCGCCGGATTGCAGGGCGAGGCCGGCCGCCCAGTAGATGAGGGCGGGCATGGCGGCCATGACGATGCCGATGGTCGACATCCGCCAGCGCCCGGCCATGCTGGAGCGCACTTCGAGGCCGACGAGCTTCTCGGACTCCTCGGCGAAGGACTTGGTCAGGGAGTCGGCCCGGCCCATGGTGCGGCCGAGCAGGATGCCGCTGACCGAGAGGGACTCGGTGACCGTGGCCGCCATCGCGGCCATCTGCTTCTGCCGCTGCGTGGTGATCTTCTTGCGTTCGCGTCCGACCCGGCGGCTGATCCAGACGAAGACGGGCAGCAGGAGCAGGGAGACCAGGGTGAGCCGCCAGTCCAGGGCGAGCATCGCGACGACGGAGGCGACGACCGCGGTCAGGTTGGAGACCAGCGAGGTCGCGGTGGAGGTGACGGTGGCCTGCATTCCGCCGATGTCGTTGGCTATCCGGGACTGCACCTCGCCGGTGCGGGTCCGGGTGAAGAAGGCCAGCGGCATGCGCTGGAGCTGAGCGTAGACGGCGGTGCGCAGGTCGTGCATGACGCGCTGGCCCACGGTGGTGGAGATCAGGGTCTGCAGCACGCCGAACACGCTGGTGACCACCGCGGTGAGGATCATGCCGAGGGCGAGCAGGCTGAGCAGCCCGGTGCGGCCTTCGGGGATCGCGGTGTCGAGGATCTCCTTCAGCAGGAACGGCGAGGCGACGCCGACCAGGGAGGAGGCGCCGACGAGCACGCCGACGACGGCGAGCCGGCCCCGGTAGGGGCGGAAGAGGCGCACGATGCGCCGCAGCTCGCGCGGCTGCTCGGCCGGGACGGGCCGGGTGGGGTCGAGAGGACGTTTGGACGGGGTCCAGGTCGGTTCTTCTGGGCGCATGGGCTCCCTCTGGCCGTTCTGCCGTTGTGTCCATTGGAGCATAGCTCATTGTTACCTATGCTCACAATGAACAGGGTCCTGATATGGTTCCCGGTATGAGCAGCACCGCCCCCGAAGCCGCCCCCGAAGCCGATCCCGCAGCCGCTTCCGACGCCGACCGCCTCCTCGCCGAACAGTTGCTCCGCCTGACCCGCCGGCTCCACCGCATCCAGAAGCGCCACATGATGCCGATCGGCATCACGCCCGCCCAGAGCCGCCTGCTGCGCGTCGTCGCCCACTACGACCGGGAGCGGCCGCCGAGGATGGCCGATCTCGCGGCACGCCTGGAAGTCGTACCGCGGGCGGTGACCACCCTGGTCGACGGCCTGGAGGCGGCCGACTGCGTGCGCCGGGTCCCCGACCCCGCCAACCGGCGGGTCACCCGGATCGAGCTCACCGACACCGGCCGCGCCACGCTGCGGCGGCTGCGCAACGCGCGAACCGACGCGGCAGAGGAGATCCTGGCTCCATTGACCGCCGATCAGCGCGAGGTGCTCGGCGGCCTGCTGAGCGCTCTGTCGGACGTCCCGCCGGAGCCCAGCTGCTGAGCGGAACCGCCGAGCCGAGGGGGCACGCATGCCGCTGCTGGAGCCGAAGCGGGGCGCCCTGCGCCCCCGCACCCCCGACGGCCCGGCACCCGACCGGGTGCCCGAGCACCGGGCAGCCGGCACCCCCGCGGCGCTGCGCGCCGAACTGACCGGGCTCCTCGGCGCCGAGAAGGTGCTGTGGAAGGTCTCCGACCTGGTCCGCTACGCCTCGGACGCCTCCCCGTACCGCTTCGTGCCCCAGGTCGTGGTGATCGCCGAAGACATCGACGACATCTCCGCGGTCCTCTCCTACGCCCACGGCAGACAGCGCGAGGTGGTCTTCCGCGCGGCCGGCACCTCCCTCAACGGGCAGGCCCAGGGCGAGGACATCCTCGTCGACGTACGCCGCCACTGGGCCGGCATCGAGGTCTTGGAGGACGGCCGCCGGGCCAGGATCCGGCCCGGCACCACCGTCGCACGGGCCAATGCCGCGCTCGCCCGGCACGGCCGGGTGCTCGGGCCCGACCCGGCCAGCGCCATCGCCTGCACCCTGGGCGGGGTGGTCGCCAACAACTCCTCCGGGATGACCGCGGGAACCACCCGGAACTCCTACCGCACCCTGTCCTCGCTCACCTTCGTACTGCCCGGCGGCACCGTCGTGGACACCGCCGACCCGCTCGCCGACGAAGAACTGGCGCGCGCCGAACCGGCCCTGTGCCACGGGCTGCTCGCGGTGAAGGCGGAGATCGATTCCGAACCGGAGCTGGTGGCCCGGATCCGCGCCAAGTACGAGATCAAGAACACCAACGGCTACCGGCTCGACGCCTATCTGGACGGGAACACCCCGGTCGAGATCCTGCGCGGCCTGATGGTGGGCTCGGAAGGCACCTTCGGTTTCATCGCCGAGGTCGTCTTCGACACCCTGCCGCTGGACCGCGAGGTCTGCTCCGCGCTGCTGTTCTTCCCCTCCCTGCCCCTCGCGGCGGCCGCCGTCCCGCAGTTCAACCAGGCCGGGGCGATCGCCGTGGAGCTGATGGACGGCAACACGCTGCGCGCCTCCACGGCCGTGGAGGGCGTCCCGGCCGACTGGGCCGGCCTCCCCAAGGACACCACCGCCCTGCTGGTGGAGTTCCGAGCCCCCGACGAGGCCGCCGCCCAGGCGTACGAGCGGGCCGCCGGCGAGCTGGCGGCCGGCCTTCCGCTGGTCGCGCCGGTCCCCTCGATCACCAACACCTTCACCCGGGACCCGCACACCATCGCCGGCTACTGGAAGGCCCGCAAAGCCTTCGTCGCCGCCGTGGGCGGCGCCCGCGCCGCCGGCACCACGCTGATCACCGAGGACTTCGCGGTGCCGCCCGCCCGGCTGGCGGAAGCCTGCGAGGCCCTCCTCGCCCTGCAGGCCGAGCACGGGTTCGACGCCGCGGTCGCCGGCCACGCCGCCCACGGCAACCTGCACTTCCTGCTCGCCTTCGACGCCGCCCGGCCGGCCGACGTCGAGCGGTACGCGGCGTTCATGGACGCCTTCTGCCGGCTCACCGTCGAACGCTTCGACGGCTCCCTGAAGGCCGAACACGCCACCGGCCGCAACATCGCCCCCTTCCTGGAACTGGAATGGGGGCCGCGGGCCACCGAACTGATGTGGCGCACCAAGCAGATCATCGATCCGGACGGGGTGCTCGCCCCGCGGATCGTGCTCGACCGCGATCCGCAGGCACATCTGCGGGGCCTGAAGACCATTCCGCGGGTCGAGGCGATCGGCGACCCCTGCATCGAGTGCGGGTTCTGCGAACCGACCTGCCCCAGCAAGGACCTGACGACCACTCCGCGCCAACGGATCGTCCTGCGCCGCGAGATGATGCGGCAGCAGCCCGGCTCCCCGGTACTCGACGGGCTGCTGTCCGCCTACGGCTACGACGCGGTGGACACCTGCGCCGCCGACTCCACCTGCAAACTGGCCTGCCCCGTCGGCATCGACACCGGCGCGCTGATGAAGGAGTTCCGGCACCGCCGGCACAGCCCGCGCGAGGAGAAGGCCGCGGAGCTCGCCGCCCGGCACTTCGCGGCCGTCGAGAAGGCGGCGCGGCTCACCGTCGCCGCCGCGGACCGGATCACGAACCGGATCGGCAACGCCCCGCTGCGGGCCGCAACCGGGGCCGTCCGCAGGGCCGTACGCCCCGACCTGGTGCCCGAGTGGCTGCCGCAGATCCCGGGGGCCGCCCGCGGGCTGCCCGCGACCCGGCGTTCGGGCGCGGCGGCCGTCTACTACCCGGCCTGCGTCAACCGGATCTTCGGCGGTCCGGGCGGGCAGGCCGGGCTCTCACTGCCGGAGGCGGTGGTCGCCGTGTCGGCGCGCGCCGGAAAGCCGGTGTGGATCCCCCGGGACGTGGTCGGTACCTGCTGCGCGACGATCTGGCACTCCAAGGGCTACGCGGCCGGCAACCGGCTGATGGCGAACCGGATCGTGGAGGCCGCCTGGGGATGGACGGCCGGCGGGCGGCTGCCCCTGGTCGTCGACGCCTCCTCCTGCACCCTCGGCATCGCCCACGAGGTGGTCCCGTACCTGACCGACGACAACCGTGCCCTGCACGCGGAACTGACCGTCGTCGACTCCGTCGTCTGGGCCGCCGACGAGTTGCTGCCCGATCTGGACATTCTTCGCACAGTGGGTTCGGCGGTGCTGCACCCCACCTGTTCCATGCGCCACCTGGGTGACCAGGACCGGCTCCTGGCCGTCGCCGAGGCCTGTGCCGACGAGGTGGTGGTACCGGACGACGCGGGCTGCTGCGCCTTCGCGGGCGACCGCGGCATGCTCCATCCGGAACTGGCCGCCTCGGCCACGGCGCGGGAGGCCGCCGAGGTCACGGCCAGGGAGTACGACGCCCACCTGTCGGCCAACCGGATGTGCGAGGTCGGCATGGACCGGGCCACCGGCCGCAGTTACCACTCGGTGCTGCTGGAGCTGGAGCTGGCCACCCGCCCCTGAACCACGGAAAATTCGGCCGGTAAGCCCCTTGACCCGCGGAAAATCGATTGCCCGGGCCCGCCCCGGAAGGCGAACCTTGCACGGTTTGAACCACTCACCGAGTCATGGGGCGTCATGCAGATCAGCGATCTTCCGCATCCGGACCCGGGGGTACCGGATGCTCGTTCAGGCCCCCGCTTCCTCCTCTGGCTCGGCCGCACCCAGCTCGGCGGACAGTTCAAGAGCCTGTGCTGGGGCCTGGTCCACTTCAGCGGCATCGCCGGGCTGCCGTTCACGGTCGGTCTGGGTGTCGAGGCGGTCGTCGACCGCGACGGCACCCGGCTGCTCCTCGTCGGCGCCCTGCTCTTCCTGACCGGGACCGCCATCGCGGTCGGCGACACCATGCTGCACCGGACGGCCGTCACCAACTGGATCACCGCCGCGGCCCGGGTGCAGCAGTTGCTCGCCCGCAAGACCGCCGAACTGGGCGCCGCCCTCACCCGGCGGGTCGCGGCCGGTGAAGTGGTGGCCGTGTCCACGGGGGACGTCGAGAAGATCGGCTGGTTCGTGGAGGCGGTGTCCCGCTTCCTCGCGGCCGCCTTCGCCGTCCTGGCGATCTGCGTGGGGCTGCTCCTGTACGCGCCCGCCCTGGGCGTGATCGTGGCCATCGGGGTACCGGTGCTGGCCCTGGCGGTCCTGCCGCTGCTGCCGCCGGCCACCAAACGTGCCGACATCCAGCGCGAGAAGGCCGGCAAGGCCACCGAACTGGCCTCTGACACGGTGGCCGGACTGCGGGTGCTGCGCGGGATCGGCGGCGAGGAGCTGTTCCTCGGCCGCTACCGGGAGGCCTCCCAGGAGGTCCGCCGGGCCTCCGTGCGCAGCGCCCGCATGTGGGCGCTGATCTCGGCGATCCAGGTGCTGCTGCCCGGCATCCTGCTCATCACGGTGGTCTGGTACGGCGCCACGCTGGTGCTGGACGGGCGGATCGCGGTGGGTGAACTGGTCGCGGTGTTCAGCGCGGTGGCCACGATGATGTACCCGCTGCGGCACTTCGAAGAGATCGCGATGGCGTACTCCTTCTCCCGGCCGTCCGCGAAGCGGGCCGCCCGGGTGCTGTCGCTGGCCCGGACGGAGACCGTCCCGGCCGGCTCCGCCAAGTCGGCCGGGGCTGCGGGGGCGGGCGGTGCGGGCGAGCCGGCCGTGGCTCCCGGCGCCGGCGCCGGCGGGGACCTGTACGACCCGGAGACCGGACTGCTGGCCCCGGCCGGCCTGTTCACCGCGGTGGTGTGCGGTGACCCGGACCTGGCGGGCCGGCTCGCCGAACGGCTCGGCGGACACCCCGCCGAGGAAGCCGAGGACCGCCCGTCGGTGCTGCTGGGCGGGGTTGCCCTGGACGAACTCGCGCTGGACACCGCGCGCACCCTGGTGCTCGTACAGGACAAGGACCCGGTGCTGCTGTCGGGGACGCTGCGCGAGCTGCTCGACGTACCGGCGTCGCAGGGCGTCGAGGCCGGGGCTGCGCTGGCCGCGGCCCAGTGCGCGGACGTGCTGGACGCGCTGTTGCAGTCCGCGCCGGACGGGGTCACCGACCCGATGGACGCCCGGATCACCGAGCGCGGCCGTTCGCTGTCCGGCGGGCAGCGGCAGCGGCTGGCGCTGGCGCGTTCGCTGGTCACGGACCCGGAGGTGCTGGTGCTGGACGAGCCGACCTCGGCGGTCGACTCGCACACGGAGGCCCGGATCGCGGAGGGCATCACGGCACTGCGCGCCGGCCGGACCACCGTGGTGCTGGCCTCCTCCCCGCTGCTGCTGGACCGCGCCGACCGGGTGGTACTGGTCCACGACGGGGCGGTCGCAGCGGTCGGCACCCACCGGGAGCTGCTGGGCGAGGACCCGCGGTACCGGGCCGTCGTCACCCGGGAAACCGACGAGGAACAGCGGCTGGCCCAACTCGAAGTAGAACTCGAAGAAGAACTCGAAGAGATCGAGGAGTCGGCATGATCGGCGTGGCAGCGCCGGACTACGATCCGGCGGCACCGGAGACGACCGCCACCCTCCCGGTGGGGACGGCGGCGACCGTACGGGGCTACGTGGGCGAGCTGCTGCGCCGGCACCGGCGGGCCTTCGTGGTGCTGGTGGCGGTCAACGCGACCGCGGTGGTGGCCTCCATGGTCGGCCCGTACCTGCTGGGCCGGGTGGTGGACGATCTCGCGGCGGGGGTCCGCGACCTCCATCTGGGCCGGATGGGGCTGGTGTTCGCGCTGGCGCTCGTCGTGCAGACGCTGTTCGTCCGGATGGTCCGGCTGCGCGGGGCGATGCTCGGCGAGCAGATGCTGGCCGACCTGCGCGAGGACTTCCTGGTGCGGTCGGTGGGACTTCCGCCGGGCGTGCTGGAGCGGGCCGGCACCGGAGATCTGCTGTCGCGGATCACCACCGACATCGACCGGCTGGCCAACGCGATGCGCGAGGCCGTGCCGCAGCTGGCGATCGGTGTGGTGTGGGCGGGGCTGCTCTTCGGGGCGCTCGCGGTGACCGCGCCTCCGCTGGCGCTGGCCGCGCTGGTGGCGCTGCCGATCCTGGTGTTCGGCTGCCGCTGGTACTTCAAGCGGGCGCCCTCGGCGTACCGTTCGGAGGCGGCCGGGTACGCGGCGGTCGCGGCCGCGCTCACCGAGACGGTGGACGCGGGCCGGACGGTGGAGGCGCACCGGCTGGGCCGGCGCCGGATCGAACTGTCCGAGCAGCGGATCAAGGAGTGGACGGCGTGGGAGCGGTACACGCTGTTCCTGCGGTCGGTGCTGTTCCCGGTCATCAACGCCACCTATGTGACGATCCTCGGGTCGGTGCTGCTGATCGGCGGCTGGTGCGTGCTGCAGGGCTGGATGTCGGTGGGGCAGTTGACCACGGGTGCGCTGCTGGCACAGATGATGGTGGACCCGCTCGGGCTCATCCTGCGCTGGTACGACGAGCTGCAGATCGCGCAGGTCTCGCTGGCCCGGCTGGTGGGCGTGCGGGAGATCGAGCCGGACGCGGGTGACCCCGGGGTGTCCCCGGCCGGCCGGGACGTCCGGGTGGACGAGGTCCGGTTCGGCTACCGGGAGGGTGTGGACGTCCTGCACGAGGTGTCGATGTCGGTGCCGCCGGGGACCCGGGTGGCGCTGGTCGGGCCGTCGGGTGCGGGCAAGTCCACGCTGGGGCGGCTGCTGGCGGGCATCTATGCGCCGAGGGCGGGCGAGATCACCCTGGGCGGGGCACGGCTGTCGCAGATGCCGGCGGAGCGGGTCCGTGAGCACGTGGCTCTGGTCAACCAGGAACACCACGTGTTCGTGGGCACGCTGCGGGACAATCTGCGGCTGGCCCGGACGGGCGCCGAGGATGCGGAGCTGTGGGCGGCGCTGGGTGCGGTGGACGCAGACGGCTGGGCGCGGGCGCTGGAGGACGGTCTGGACACCGAGGTGGGTTCGGGGAGTGCGTCCCTGACGCCGGCGCAGGCGCAGCAGATCGCGCTGGCCCGGCTGGTGCTGGCCGATCCGCACACGCTGGTCCTGGACGAGGCCACCTCGCTGCTGGACCCGCGGGCGGCGCGCCATCTGGAGCGTTCGCTGGCCCGGGTGCTGGACGGGCGGACGGTCATCGCGATCGCGCACCGGCTGCACACCGCGCACGATGCGGATGTGATCGCGGTGGTCGAGAGCGGCCGGATCACTGAACTGGGCAGCCACGACGAGCTGGTGGCGGCGGACGGCGCGTACGCGGCGCTGTGGCGGTCCTGGCACGGCTGAGCCGTCCGGCCCCGGCCCCGGCCTAGGTGGGCCCGCACCCCGGCAGGGGTGCGGGCCCTTCGCGTCCTACGGTGCGGGCAGGTAGGCCTGCTGGCCCGCGCAGGTCCAGATGACGGGTCGGCGGACACCGGCCGCGTCCACGGCCATCCCGCCGACCTGGTCCTGGTCGGTGACGGTGAAGGCTGCGGAGGCACCGTCCGGGGCGAGCCTGGGCAGGGCCTTCATCGGGCCGCTGCCCGGCCAGTACTGGGCCTGCTCGGGTATTTCCTCCGGGGGCATCTCGTACGGCGAGTCGTAGGCCCGGCCGACGACCGCGCCGGTGCTCGGGCTGATGTCCTCGAAGCTGCCGCCGGTACGGCCGGCCAGCAGCGGGGTGGTGGTCCAGTCCGTGTAGGGGGCGACCCAGGTGACGAGCTGGTTGAGGCCCTCGTGGCCCGAGCCGATCTCGCCGATGATGCGGCCGGATTCGTCGATCGCCTTGGGTTCGGACACCTCGTACGCGTTGCCCGGCGGGGACATCAGGACGGGCGGTGCGGCGATGTCCTCGCTCCAGACCAGGCCCGGGGCGGTGCCCCACGAGTCGTCCGGGTCGGCCGGGGCGCCCCAGCCGTGGCCGATGATCCGGCCGTCGTTGTTGATCCCGCTGATCGCGCGCAGGTCGAACCCGGCGGGTTCGGCGAGTTCGCGGCGGATCGTGGCACCGGCCCATTCGACGCCGACGGTGTCCTGGCTCGCGCGCTCGTAGCGGTAGCCGACGATCCGGCCGTGGTCGTTGACGCCGGTGGCGTACTCGCCGCCGGGCAGCAGGGTCACCGCCCGGGCCCAGGGCAGATGGCTGAAGGCCCGCCACCCGTCCGGGCCGTACATGGTGCCGACCATCAGGCCCCAGCGGTTGACCGCGGCCACCCGGCCGCTGGTGTAGCCGGCCGGCAGCGGTACGGGGTACGCGCGGCCGCCGAACCAGAAGGCGGGGCGGTTGCGGGAGGCGCCGACCGCGAGCCCGGCCGGGCCGATGCCGCTGACCTGGGTGTCCCGGCGCCAGGGGGCCGGGTCGGTGCCGGGCAGGTCCTCCAGCACCTTGACGGTCGGCGTGCACTCCCCGGCGGCTGCTTCTGCCGGAGCGGCCTGAGCGGCGGGCGCCGCCTGGGCGGGTGTGGCAAGGGTGAGCGAGCCCAGGATCGCGGCGACCGCCGCGACGGTGCCCGCAGGCCCGATCAGCCGGCGCGTCCGGACGGCTGCCCTCATGCCGCGCTCCCGGGCGTGTGGGCCTGCTTGCTCGCGCAGGTCCAGATGACCGGGCGTTCGATGCCCTTGGCGTCCACCGCGACTCCGCCGACCTGGTCGCGGTCGGTCACCGCGTAGGCGGCGGAGAACCCGCCGGGTGCCAGGCGCGGCAGGGCCTTCATGGGGCCGCTTCCCGGCCAGTACTGGGCCTGTACGGGCGGGGGCTCGTCCGGCGGGTACTCGTAGAGCGAGTCGGAGGCGATGCCGACGGAGATGTTCTTGGTGGGGCTGATGTCCTCGAAGCCGCCGCTGGTCCGGCCCGCGAGGTGCGGGACCCGGGTGACGCCGGTGTAGGGAGCCGCCCACTGCACCGAGGTGTCGATCATTCCCCGGGAGTTCCAGTACAGGCCGACGACACGGCCGGCCGAGTCCACCGCCTTCGGGCGGTAGATCTCGTAGTTCCCGCCGGGCGGCTGAAGCTGGACGGGTGCGGCGGCGGGGTCGGCCGGCCAGAGCAGGCCCGGGTTGGGGCCGTACGGGTCGTCCGGGGTGCCGTCGCCCCAGCCGTGGCCGACGATCTGGCCGGCGTTGTTGATGCCGGTCACGGCGTCGAGGTGGAACCCGGCGGGGACCGTCAGCTCGCGGCGGAGGGTGGTACCGGCCCATTCGAGGCCGACCGCGCCGGAGCCGGTGTACCGGAAGCCGACGATCCGGCCGTGGTCGTTGACGTCGTTGGCGTACTGGCCGCCGGGCAGCAGGGTCACGGCGGGTGTCCAGGGCCGGTAGCTGAAGGCGCGCCACCCGTCCGGGCCGTGGATGGTGCCGACCATCAGGCCCCACCGGTTCACGGCCTCCACCCGGCCCCGGGTGTAGCCGGCCGGCAGCGGTACGGCGTGCACGGAGGTGCCGAGCCAGTAGGCGGGTTTGTCGTGCGAGACCCCGACGGCGAGGCCCAGCGGGCCGATGCCGTTGACCTGGGTGTCCTCGATCCACGGGCTCGGTTCGGCCGGGTCCGGGCCCGGCAGCGCCTTCAGTACTTTGACGGCCGGTTTGCAGGCGGTTCCCCCGGTGGCCGCCTGGGCCGGTACGGCGAGCGCCAGCGAGGCGATGAGCGCCCCTGCGGTGGCGGCGAGCACGCGTGTTCTTCTGCCCATGTGTCCCCCCGGATCATGGTGCGAGCCGACGGAACTGACGGCTCGTCGGAGCACATGATGTCCGGCCGGGCCGGGACTGAACAGAAGGCGTGGGCGGCCGGTTCCTAGATGAATCCGAGGGCGGAGGCCCCGCCGACGCCGCCGAGCAGCATGAACACCGGCATGAGGACCTTCAGCTCGACCCAGCTGCCGGCCCGGAAGCGCATCAGCTTCGGCGGGCCGATGGGGTACCAGCGCTTGCCGGCGATCGGGATGGGCCACAGGATCGGGCAGCCGGAGACCGTCAGGGCGTCCCCGATGTCGTGGACCAGGGCGCCGAGCAGGATCGGCAGTCCCAGCCAGAGGTACTCCTGGCCCGCGCCGGTGAACAGCCAGTCCGAGCCGTTGCCCGGCTGGTCGAGGACGCCGGCGAGTATCCAGGCGCTGGTGGCGCCGAGCAGCCAGACCAGGACGTCGCTGGACATCCGGGCGGCCCGCCACAGCAGGCCCTCGACGGCCAGCACCAGGTGGACGAAGAGCAGGGCCAGGACACCCCAGCGGTCCGCGGTGACGGCCAGTACCGAACCGCCGCCGCCGATCAGGACGGCCCACAGCCAGGTGTGGGTCAGGGTGCGGTGGCCGCCGGAGCGACGGGCGTCCCTGGGCGAGCGGGTCGCCTTGTAGACGGCGTACGAGATCTTGTCGACGACCTCGCAGAGTCCGCGGGAGAGCGGTCCGAAGGCGCGCGAGATCGTCGCGGACTTGTGGTCGAGGTCGGGTGCGAGGGCAGCGCCGGCGCAGATCAGCGCGCCGACGACGAGCACCGGCCACGGCATGGGGTGTCCCGCGGCCGCGGTCGCCGCCCCCACCCCCAGCCAGGCTGCCGCCCCTGACAGTGAGTGCGCCGGACCCATCATGCTCGTTCCCGCCCCAGTCTGTGGTGTTCCTCGGCGATCCGTATGGTGATCGTCGACGGCACAGCGTACCGTCGACGATCTTCATTCGACCGCCGGTTCCCTCATCGGGGCGGAAGCCAGGCAAGATGGGGGCGTGACCCTCATTGATCAGCTGCCGCCGAACGCCGACCCCGATGCCCTCTTCGAGGCTTTCTCCTCGTGGGCGGAGGGCCAGGGCATCGCCCTGTACCCGGCTCAGGAGGAGGCGCTGATCGAGGTGGTCTCCGGGGCGAATGTGATCCTTTCCACTCCGACCGGCTCCGGGAAGAGCCTGGTCGCGGCGGGCGCGCACTTCACCGCCCTGGCCCAGGACAAGGTCACCTTCTACACGGCCCCGATCAAGGCGCTGGTGTCGGAGAAGTTCTTCGACCTCTGCAAGCTCTTCGGCACCGAGAACGTCGGCATGCTGACGGGTGACGCCTCGGTCAACGCGGACGCCCCGGTGATCTGCTGCACCGCCGAGGTGCTGGCCTCCATCGCGCTGCGCGACGGCAAGGACGCCGACATCGGCCAGGTCGTGATGGACGAGTTCCACTTCTATGCGGAACCGGACCGGGGCTGGGCCTGGCAGATCCCGCTGCTGGAGCTGCCGCAGGCACAGTTCATCCTGATGTCGGCGACCCTCGGCGACATGTCGCGGTTCGAGGAGGACCTGACCCGGCGCACCGGCCGGCCCACCTCGGTGGTCCGGTCCGCGACCCGGCCCGTCCCGCTGTCCTACGAGTACGTCACCACGCCGATCACCGACACCCTGACCGAGCTGCTGCAGACGCGGCAGGCACCCGTCTACATCGTCCACTTCACCCAGGCTCAGGCCGTGGAGCGGGCCCAGTCGCTGATGAGCATCAACATGTGCTCGCGCGAGGAGAAGGACCGGATCGCCGAGCTGATCGGCAACTTCCGCTTCACCACCAAGTTCGGCAAGAACCTCTCCCGCTACGTCCGGCACGGCATCGGCGTGCACCATGCCGGCATGCTGCCCAAGTACCGGCGGCTGGTGGAGAAGCTGGCCCAGGCCGGTCTGCTGAAGGTGATCTGCGGCACGGACACCCTCGGTGTCGGTGTCAACGTCCCGATCCGCACGGTGCTGTTCACCGCGCTCACCAAGTACGACGGCAACCGGGTCCGCACGCTGCGCGCCCGCGAGTTCCACCAGATCGCCGGCCGGGCCGGCCGCGCCGGGTTCGACACGGCGGGCTTCGTGGTGGCACAGGCGCCGGAGCACGTGATCGAGAACGAGAAGGCGCTGGCGAAGGCGGGCGACGACCCGAAGAAGCGCCGCAAGGTGGTCCGCAAGAAGGCCCCGGAGGGCTTCGTCGCCTGGTCCGACACCACGTTCGAAAAGCTCATCGCCGCCGACCCGGAGCCGCTGACCTCCCGGTTCAAGGTCACCAACATCATGCTCCTGTCGGTGATCGCCCGGCCCGGGAACGCCTTCGAGGCCATGCGCCGGCTGCTGGAGGACAACCACGAGCCGCGCAAGAACCAGCTGCGGCACATCCGCCGGGCCATCGCCATCTACCGTTCGCTGCTGGACGGCGGCGTGGTGGAGCAGCTGGACACCCCGGACGCGGAGGGCCGCACCATCCGGCTCACCGTCGACCTCCAGCAGGACTTCGCGCTCAACCAGCCGCTGTCCACCTTCGCGCTGGCCTCCTTCGACCTGCTGGACCCCGAGTCCCCCTCCTACGCGCTGGACATGGTCTCGGTCGTCGAGTCCACCCTCGACGACCCGCGCCAGATCCTGGCGGCCCAGCAGAACAAGGCGCGCGGCGAGGCCGTCGGCGCGATGAAGGCGGACGGGGTCGAGTACGAGGAGCGGATGGAGCGGCTGCAGGACATCAGCTACCCCAAGCCGCTCGAGGAGCTCCTGCTGCACGCCTACGACGTGTACCGCAAGAGCCACCCGTGGGTCGGGGACCACCCGGTCTCGCCGAAGTCGATCGTCCGCGACATGTACGAACGGGCGCTGTCCTTCACCGAGTTCACCTCCTTCTACGAGCTGGCCCGGACCGAGGGCATCGTGCTGCGCTATCTCGCCGGCGCCTACAAGGCGCTGGACCACACCATCCCGGACGACCTCAAGTCCGAGGACCTGGTGGACCTGATCGAGTGGCTGGGCGAGATGGTCCGCCAGGTCGACTCCAGCCTGCTGGACGAGTGGGAGCAGCTGGCCAACCCGGAGATCGAGACGGCGGAGCAGGCCCAGGAGAAGGCCGACCAGGTCAAGCCGGTCACCGCGAACGCGCGCGCCTTCCGGGTACTGGTCCGCAATGCCATGTTCCGGCGGGTGGAGCTGGCGGCTCTGGACCACGTCGAGGAGCTGGGCGAGATGGACGGCGAGTCCGGCTGGGACGCCGACGCCTGGGGCGAGGCCATGGACGCCTACTGGGACGAGTACGAGGACCTGGGCACCGGACCGGACGCCCGCGGCCCGAAGCTGCTGATGATCGAGGAGGACCCGGCGCACGGTCTCTGGCGGGTTCGCCAGACCTTCGCCGACCCGAACGGCGATCATGACTGGGGCATCAGCGCCGAGGTCGATCTCGCGGCCTCCGACGAGGAGGGCCGGGCGATCGTCCGGGTCACCTCGGTCGGCCAGCTCTGAGCGCCCCGGGACCACCGCCGCAACCGACCGCCGTGGAGAGGCTCTGATGACGAACCCCGCCGAGAGACTCGTCGATCTGCTCGACCTGGAGCAGATCGAGGTCAACATCTTCCGTGGCCGCAGCCCGCAGGAATCGCTCCAGCGGGTCTTCGGCGGCCAGGTGGCCGGCCAGGCCCTGGTGGCCGCCGGGCGCACCACCGAAAGCGACCGGCCGGTCCACTCGCTGCACGCGTACTTCCTGCGCCCGGGCATCCCCGGGGTGCCGATCGTGTACCAGGTGGAGCGGGTCCGGGACGGGCGTTCCTTCACCACGCGCCGGGTCACCGCGGTCCAGCAGGGCCGTACGATCTTCAATCTCACCGCTTCCTTCCATCATCCGGAGGAGGGCAGCATCGAGCACCAGCTGCCTCCTCGCCTTGAGTTCCCCCACCCGGACACGCTGCCCAAGGTCGCGGACGAGATCCGCGAGCACCTGGGCTCGCTGCCCGAGGCGCTGGAGCGGATGGCGCGCCGCCAGCCCTTCGACATCCGGTACGTGGACCGGCTGCGCTGGACGCCCGAGGAGCTGAAGGACGCCGATTCGCGCAGCGCGGTGTGGATGCGCGCGGTCGGCCCGCTGGGCGACGACCCGCTGGTGCACACCTGCGCCCTCACCTACGCCAGTGACATGACCCTCCTCGATGCCGTGCGCATCCCCGTGGAACCGCTGTGGGGGGTGCGCGGGTTCGACATGGCCAGCCTCGACCACGCCATGTGGTTCCACCGGCCCTTCCGGGCGGACGAGTGGTTCCTGTACGACCAGGAGTCGCCCATCGCCCACGGCGGCCGCGGTCTGGCCCGCGGCCGGATCTACGACCTCGAGGGCCGGCTGCTGGTTTCCGTGGTCCAGGAAGGCCTGTTCCGTCCGTACGCCTCCCTGAAGGGCTGATCCGTTCCGTGCCCACGCCACTCCCCTGCCCCTGCGGGCTGCCCGCCGCCTACCCCGACTGCTGCGGCCGCTTCCATTCGGGGGCGCAGCAGGCACCGACGGCTGAGCTGCTGATGCGTTCCCGGTTCAGCGCCTTCGCCGTCGGGGACACCGCCTATCTGCTGCGCTCCTGGCATCCCTCGACCCGCCCGGCCGGGCTGGACCTGGACCCGGGGCAGCGCTGGGAGCGGCTGGAGATCCTCGGCACCGAGCGCGGCGGGATGTTCGACACGGAGGGTGCGGTGGAGTTCCGGGCGCACTACCGGGAGGGCCGGCATGCCGGCTCGCTCCACGAGCACAGCAGCTTCGCCCGGGAGGGCGGCGCCTGGGTCTATGTCGGCCCCCTCTCCCCCGTCGTCTTCGACTGACCGCGCGCCCCGGTGAGGGCGAAGTCGAGGCTGGTCCGGTACCAGAGGATCTCCTCCTCGGATTCCGCGTGCAGCAGCCGGGCGGCCACGGCGGCCGCGGCCGGGTGCTGTGGATGGCCGTACGGCGGTGGCGGGGCCAGGCCGGCGAGCCGGGTCCGCTCCTCCGGGTCGGGCACGGCTTCGTCCAGCTCCGCCCCGGGCAGTACGGAGGCGAGCACCGCGGCCCGCTCCCACGGGTCGGCCGTTCGTCTCAGCAACAGCCCGACCTGCCGGCCGCGCCACCGGCGCGGCCGCTGGTCCTCTCGGGCGGCGATCCGCTCCCGGTCCTCGCCTGGCGGACCTCCCCGTAGGAGGTCCGGGCGGCGCGAGGCGAACTCCTCGAGCTCTTCGGCGAGGTAGAGCCACACCACGGCCCGGTACCGGTTGATCCGGTAGCCGACCGGGGTGAGGTGTCCGCAGCGGGCGAGCCGGGTGAACCGGCCTGGGCTGATCGCGAGCAGTTCGGCCGCTCCGGCGGCCGTGAGGGTTTTCACCCGGTCCCGCAGGGCGTCCGGGAATCCCCGGCCCGTCCTGATCCGGTCGAGCTCCGCCCGGCTGAACCGGGTGGCACCGCCCCGCCCGGCCGGCCCGGCCCGGACGATCCCGAGCTGCACGGCCCGGGCCAACTCGCCCCTGCCCAACCCGAGTTCCCCGGCCGCCCGAGCGCCGCCCACCATCGTGTCCTCGGTCATCCGCATGACGTCCTTCCCTGTACACACCATCACGTCGATCACTCTGCGTAATGAACGTAACCCGCTGCGACGACACCGCGCGAGGGCTGTGGACAACTCGACGGGGCTGCCTATCCTGGCGGCCATGACGACCGCACTCCCCACCTTCGAGGACGTCGCCTCCGCGGCCGCACGGATCGCCGGCCGGGCGCACCGCACACCGGTGCTGCGCTCCCGTCTCATCGACGAACAGCTGGGCCTGAAGGTGCTGTTCAAGTGCGAGAACCTTCAGCGGATGGGCGCGTTCAAGTTCCGCGGCGCCTACAACGCGCTGTCACGGTTCACTCCCGCGCAGCGCCGTGCCGGGGTCGTCGCCTACTCTTCCGGCAACCACGCGCAGGCGGTCGCGCTGTGCGCCCGCATCCTGGACGTTCCGGCGACGATCGTGATGCCGCGGGACGCCCCGGCGGTGAAGGTGGCCGCCACCCTGGGCTACGGCGGCCAGGTCGTCACGTACGACCGCTACGGCGAGGACCGGGAGGCGATCGGGCAGGCCCTGGTGGAGCGCTACGGCCTCACGCTGGTGCCGCCGTACGACCATCCGCACATCGTGGCCGGGCAGGGGACCGCGGCGATGGAGCTCTTCGAGGACACCGCGGAAGAAGGCGGTCTGGACGCGCTGTTCGTGCCGCTGGGCGGTGGCGGCCTGCTGTCCGGCACGGCACTGGCGGCGGGCGCCCTGGCGCCGGACTGCCGGCTGTTCGGTGTGGAGCCGGAGGCGGGCAACGACGCGCAGCGGTCGCTGCGCGAGGGCCGGATCGTGCACATCGACACGCCGCAGACCATCGCGGACGGCGCCCAGGTCACGCACATCGGCGAGCTGAACTTCCGGATCCTGCGGGCCGCGGCTCCGGAGGTGGTGACGGCGAGCGATGCCGGACTGGTCGACGCCATGCGGCTGTTCGCCACGTATATGAAGCTGGTCGTGGAGCCGACCGGCTGCCTGGGGCTGGCCGCGCTGCGCACGCACGCGGAGGCGCTGCACGGCCGGCGGGTCGGCGTCCTGGTCAGCGGCGGCAACATCGATCCGGCCCGGTTCGCCGAACTGCTCGCGAACACGGGGAGCACCGCCGGCTAGGACTCGTCCCGGAGCCGAGCCCACTGGGCATCCGTCAAATAACCCCACCCGATGCCCACATCAACGCCCCGGGCACGGAGTGGTTCACCTGCTCGCCGGATCAACTCCGTGAGCCAGGCTACGGACGTACCAGTCACATTGGTTGCCATCCGCTTCCGGAACCCGCTTGTCGTAGGTGAAACCTGACCGTCTCGCGACCGCTGCCGACCGGGAGTTCTCCGGGTCCACCCGGATCACTCCTTGGGTCGCCCCTTCAGCTGCGGCGTACCGGCAGACCAGGCGGACAGCGCGGGTCACCAGTCCCTGACCCCGCCAGGCAGGGTAGAGACCGTAGGAGATGTTGACTTGTCCAGGCGCCAAGCCCGCCATCTCGAACCGCAGGTCTATGTAACCCGCCAGCGTCGACTCGGGCGCCACACGGATCCCGAACGCACGCAATGGTCCACGCGTGGCCCACTGCTCGATGCAGTGGCGGAAGTACACCTCGGTGCCTTCCCGGGTGCTTGGCCCCCCACTGAGCCACCGCACCAACAGCTCGTCCTCGCCTGCCAGGTGCTCATCGGCGTCATCCACGCGCGGAGGAGACAGAGTGACAACGCCGTCCGAAAGCTTCACGTCATGCATGCAGCCACCATCGGCCTTGCGGCACCGGCGTTCAAGCAGGTATTCGAGGAGTAGTGCACCGGCGCCTCACCCGGCTGCTGGCCGGGCCGTCGGATGGGGCGGTCCACGTCCTGTGCGGGCCCGGCGGGTGCGGGAAGACCGCCCCGCACTCGAAGTGGCCCACCGGGTGCCGTTCCAGTGCTGGTGGCTCGACGCCCGGCACCGGGCCTCCCTGGAGGCCGGGCTGCTCGCTGTCGCCCGTCGCCTGGGCGCTCCCCCCGAGCCGGGCAGTGGCCCCAGAAGACGACGCCCCGCACCTGCTCTACCTCCATCCGCTGGTCCGCGCCTTCAACGCCGACCGCTCCCTGCTCCCGCTCGCCGTCCGACTCCTGAGCCGCGCGGCCGGAGCCGACCGTCCCGCGGACCCCCACGAGGTCCAGCGGCGGCCGGACTGGAACCTGCTGGCGGCGCACGCCCGCCACTTGGCCCGTCGGGCCGTCGGGCCGTCGGCACGGACGCCGCCGACGCCGTCGTCGAGCCCGCGCTCACGGCCGCGCTCGGGGCGGCCGTGCACCACCGCGACAACGGCCTGTTCCAGCAGGCCCACGCGGGCATCGAGTTCGTCCGCGACGCCGCGGGGCGACGCTGGGACCGCGAACACCCGGTCGTCCAGGCAGCCGCCCACGCCTGCGCCACGACGCTGCGGACGATGGGCCGGCTCCGAGAGTCCGAGTACGGACTGCGCGAGGTGGTGGAAGTCCGCCGCCGTACGTCGGGAGAGCGGCACCCGGACACTCTGGCCGCCCGGCACGACCTGGGCGCGGTCCTGAACTCCCTCGCCCGGCGCTCCGAGGCCCGGGCAGAGTTCGAACTCGTGCTCCGCGCCCGGGTGGAGCTGCTCGGCGCGCCGAGAACCTCGCCGCGTCGGGCCGTACGGCGGAGGCGACGGCGGAGCTGGCGGAGGTCCTCGCCCGCCGCACCCGGACCCTGGGAGCGGACCACCCCCAGCCGTGGGCCACGCGCACCGCCCTGCACGCGATCGTGCCCCCGCCCGGCGGCGGTCGAATCCGTCAGTGATGCAGGTACTGCAGGGCCGTGAGGACCAGCGGGTCCTCGAATTCGGTGCCTGGTCCCTCGCCCGCCACCTGCGCAGTCCAGGGGCGCGGTCCAGGCGCGTCCGGGGCTAGCCGCCCGTGGTGCGTCGTTCGGCGACACCGAGGTGTTCCCCGACCCGGTTCACCAGCAGCGTCATCTCGTACGCGACCTGGCCGATGTCGGCCTCGGCGGCGCTGAGGACGCACAGGCAGCTGCCGGCGCCGGCGCCCATCACGAAGAGCACGCCCTCGTCGTACTCGACCATGGTCTGCCGGACCTCGCCCGCCCTGAAGTGCCGTCCCGAGCCCTTGGCCAGGCTCTGCAGTCCGGCCGATACGGCGGCCAGGTGCTCGGCGTCCTCCCGGGCCAGGCCGGCGCTCGCGCCGGTGACCAGCCCGTCGTTGGAGAGCACCACCGCGTGCCGGACCTGCTGGACCCTGCGCGTCAGATCGTCCAGCAGCCAGTCAAGCTGCTTGTCCAGTGCCATTTGAGTCCCTCCCCGTTCACGCGGTGTTCCCGCCCCGCGTCGTCGTTTCGCAAGCCTTCCCCACCAGGGGCTTTCCGGCAAGGAGGATGCCCTCATGGCGAAGAAGATGACTGAACTCCTGTGGAGGCCGATGAGGGGGAGGTCCGGCCGGTCAGGCCGGGTCGGCCTGGGGGGAGACGGAGTCGAGGAGGCGGGCCGTGTGGACGCGGCCCGCGTACTCGACCAGCCGGATCAGGACCTCCTTGCCGGAATCCTTGTCGCGTGCGTCGCACAGGACCACCGGGGTGCCCTGGTCGAGGTCGAGGGCCCGGGAGACCTCGTGGGCGCCGTAGGCGCGGGCGCCGGGGAAGCAGTTGACGGCGACCACGAAGGGGATGTGCCGGTGTTCGAAGTAGTCGACCGCCGGGAAGCAGTCCTCCAGCCGGCGGGTGTCGGCGAGGACCACCGCTCCCAGGGCGCCCTGGGAGAGTTCGTCCCAGAGGAACCAGAAGCGGTCCTGGCCGGGGGTGCCGAACAGGTACAGGGACAGGCCTGAGCGGATGGTGATGCGTCCGAAGTCCATCGCGACGGTCGTGGTGGTCTTCTGGTCCACGCCGCCGGTGTCGTCGACCTGTTCGCCCGCCTCGCTGAGGAGTTCCTCGGTGCGCAGCGGCCTGATCTCGCTGACCGCGCCGACCAGGGTGGTCTTGCCGACCCCGAATCCCCCGGCCACCAGGATCTTCAGGGCGAGCGCGGCCAGCTCGCCGGTGTCCGTGGTGTCTTGTCCCATCACAGCGCTCGCAATCCTTCGATGACTTCACGCAGAATCCGCTCGTCCGGCAGCTGGGCGGGCGGTACCGGGCGGCTGACCCGCACGTGGCCCGCTTCGAGCAGGTCGCCGAGGAGGACCCGGACGACGCCGACGGGCAGGTCCGCGTCGGCGGCGAGTTCGGCGACCGACTGGGTTTCGGCGCGGCAGAGTCCGAGCAGGGCCCGGTGTTCGGGGCCGAGCAGGGACTCGTCCGCGTCGGGGCCGCCGGGGTCGACGGCGACCAGGGCGATCAGGTCGAACCGGACGCCGTGGGGCCCGGGTTTGGTCCGCCCGCCGGTCATGGCGTACGGACGGACGAGCGGGCCCGCGTCGGCGTCGTACCACTGGCCGTTCATGTCGTGGGTCCGTCCTCAGCCCGCGGCCGGGGGGTGCGCCGCGAACCGCGGCGGGGTGTACAGGTGCTCGCCGACCCGTTTGACCAGGCGGGCCATTTCGTAGGCGATCAGGCCGATGTCGGCGGCGGCGGAGCTGAGCACGGCCAGGCAGGAGCCGTCGCCGGCGGCCGCGACGAAGAGGAACCCGTCGTCCATTTCGACCATGGTCTGCCGGACGCCGCCGGCGTGGAAGTGCCGGCCGGCTCCTTTGGCGAGGCTGTGGAACCCGGAGGCCACGGCGGCGAGGTGCTCGGCGTCCTCGCGGCTGAGGGCGCTGGACGAGCCGACGGCCAGGCCGTCGTTGGACAGCACCACGGCGTGCCGGACTTCGCGGACCCGGTGGACCAGGTCGTCCAGCAGCCAGTCCAGTTCGCCGCCCCGGCGGGCACCGTCGAGGTCGATTCTGCGGTGTTCGATCATCACTGTTCTCCTTCGCTGCTGTGTGCGTGCGTGGCGTCCTCGGTGCCTCGGGCCCAGCCCGCCCGGTAGGCCGTCATCCGGTCGCGGGCCTCTTCGGGGCTGCGGCCGGGCGGGTCCTGCGGAAGGCGGGTGCCGGGGCCGGCGGCGGCCGGGGTGGGGGCTTCGCGCAGTTGGGGGACGAGGCTGGCCTGGCGGACGCGGCGGGGCAGTTCGGTGACCTCGGCGAGGGGGGCCTTCCCGGCGGGTCCGTCACTTCCGGCGGCTCCGGAGGGGCCGGCCGGGCCGGTACGGGGAGCGGCGGACGGCGTGCCGGGGCCGGTGCGGGAGGCCGGGCCGGCCGGGCCGCGCAGCCGGAGCGTGGTCACCGGGGCGGGCCGGGCGGACTCCTCCGGCCCGGCTTCCGCCTCCCGGCGCCGCTGCGGCTCGCCGGTGCCGCGTACGGCTTCCCGTACCGCCTGCGGCTGCGGGGCCGGCCGGTCGGTCCGGCGTACGGATTCCCGTACGGGCTCCCGCACCGACTCCCGTACGGGCTGCTGTACGGGTTCCCGTGCGGCGGGTACGGCGGCCGGCTGCGGCGCGAGGGCGGCGGGCTCCTGCGGGGGCTCGCCCGCCGTGAGGACGCCCTGCAGCAGGCTGTTGGGCAGCAGCACCACGGCGGTCGTGCCGCCGTACGGGGAGGTACGGAGGTGCACTCGGACCCCGTGCCGGGCGGCGAGGCGGCTGACCACGAACAGGCCGAGCCGGTCGCTGTCGAAGAGGTCGAGCGCCTCGGACTGTTCGATGCGGCGGTTGGCATCGGCGAGGGTGTCCCGGCCCATGCCGAGTCCGCGGTCCTCGACCTCCAGGACGTATCCGGCTCCGACGGGTTCGCCGCTGACCCGGACCTTGGTGTGGGGCGGGGAGAACTGGGTGGCGTTCTCGATGAGTTCGGCGAGCAGGTGGGTGAGGTCGGCGACGGCGCCGCCGATGACGGCGGCCTCGGCGAGCCGGCTGACCTCGACGCGCGGGTAGTCCTCGATCTCGGACACGGCGGCCCGGACGACGTTGGTGAGCGGGACCGGCATCCGCCAGGCGCGGCCGGGGGCCGCTCCGGACAGGATGATCAGGCTTTCGGCGTGGCGGCGCATGCGGGTGGTGAGGTGGTCGAGGCGGAACAGGTCGCCGAGCTCGTTGGGGTCGTCGGCGCGGCGTTCCATGGAGTCGAGGAGGGTGAGCTGGCGGTGGACGAGGACCTGGCTGCGGCGGGCCAGGTTGACGAAGACGCCGGAGACTCCGCTGGCGAGTTCGGCGCGTTCGACGGCGGCGGAGAGCGCGGCCCGGTGCACGGTGGAGAGGGCTTCTCCGACCTGGGCGATCTCGTCCTCGGCGGGATCGCCGGGCGGGGCCTCGGCGAGGACGTCGATGTCCTCCCCGGCGCGGAGCCGGTCCATGGCGTGCGGGAGTTTGCGGTGGGCGATCTCCAGGGCGCTGTTGCGCAGGGAGACGAGTTCGACGACGAGGGCCCGGCCGATCCGGACGGAGATGACGAGGGAGGCGGCGACGGCGGCGAGGCCGAGCAGGACGGCGGCGCCGGCGGGGCCGAGGGCGCCTGCGGCGAACGGGTCGGTGCGGTCGGCGGCGCTGCTGCGGGCGGCGGACTCGAGGTCTGCCATGGCCTTGGCGATGCCGGTGTAGGCCGTGTCCCAGCCGTGCGGGGCACCGTGGGCGTCGCGGCCGGTTCCGGCGGCGAGGGCGCGGTCCTCGGCGGCGGTGAGGTCGGCGTAGGCGGTGCCGGCGAGGAGGGTGCGCCAGGTGGCCGCCTGGGCGGCGGGCAGGTCGCGGGCGGCGGTCTCGGTGAGGGTGCGGCGGGCTTCGACGGTGCCGGTGAGGCGGCGAAGCGTTTCGGCCGAGCGCTGGCCGGGGGCGGCGAGGAGGGCGTCTTCGCGGGCGAGGAGTTCGCCGCTCCGGGCGAATTCGAGGAGGACGCGTGCGTCGGCGCCGAGGTCGGCGTCCTCGATGCCGGTGAGGGCGCCGGCGGCGCTCAGGGCCGAGTCGATGACCTTCGTGTACGTGTCGTAGGCCGCGTCGGGGGTGGCCCGGCGGGCGCCGATGTCGGTGCGGGCGGAGCCGAGGGCTTCGGCGGCCTCGACGAGGGCGCGCATCCGGCGGACGACCTCGGCCGGGTAGTCGCCGGCGTCGGCGACGGTGTGGCCGGGGCCGAGCCGGAGCCGGTGGACGGCGGTGTCGGTGCGGCGGCCCTGTTGTTCGAGGGCGGCGGCCTGTTCGGTGCCGGGGCCGGCCAGGAAGCGGATGGCGGCGCGGCGTTCGGCCTGGAGTTCGGCGACGGTCCGGCTGACGGGGGTGCGGAGTTCCGCGTCGATGCGCTGGATCCGGCTGAGGCGGGCGATGTCCTGGGCGGTGCTGACGGTGGCGAAGGCCCAGAGGGCGAGGAGCGAGACGACGGGGACCATCAGCAGCGAAACGATCTTCGCGCGGACGGTGCCGGGGCGCAGGCGGAACCGCGCGGCCGCCGGTCCTGGACCGGAGGCACTGCCGGCGCCGGGGGCGGCGGATATGCCCGTGGACGCGGTGGCGGTGGGCGCGGTGCCGGCGGGTATGCCGGAGGCGGGCGGCGGGGTCGGCTCGGCCCGGTGTTCCTCGGCGGGCGGCCCTGCGTGGGCCCGGCGGCCGCGGGCCGGGGGCGCGGGCAGCCGGGGCGCCGGGGCGTCCGGTCTCCTGCGGGGTGTACGCATGGACTCCTCGTTCCGGGTGCGGGGTTCGCGTGGGGACGCCGGGGCGGCCGGGGTGGTCGCGGGCGGATGGGTGGGCGTGGTCTCGGTCGGCGGGGCCGGCTCAGTCGGCGGGGCCGCTCAGTGGGCGGGGGCGCTCAGTGGGCGGGGGCGGCGCGTTCGCCGAGGCTCCGGGCCTGGGCGGAGGCGGCGCGTTCGTCGGCGGTCGGGGACAGGGCGACGAAGGCGGAGGTGAGGAAGAGGTAGGAGCCGAGGCCGACGGCGAGGGGGAAGATGAACTGCATGGCGGTGGCGCCGGGGAGGGCCGCGTCGGAGGGGGCGACGGTGACGCCGACGGCGAGCATGCCGGTGTAGTGCATGCTGCTGACGGCGGCTCCCATGACGAGGGAGGCGACGGCGACGGCCACCGGGGACTTGATGTTGAGCGCGGCCCAGAGGGCCGCGGTGGCGGCGACGACCGCGATGGCGACGGAGATTCCGACGGTGAGCGGGTCGTAGGTGATCCGCCCGTGCAGGCGGAGGGCGGCCATGCCGAGGTAGTGCATGCTGGCGACGCCGAGGCCGGTGGTGAGGCCGCCGAGGACGAGGGCCCGGCCGCGTTCCCTGCCGTAGCCGACGGCGAAGACTCCGGCGCCGACCACGGTCATGGCGACGAGGAGACTGAGGATGGTCAGCGGCACGTTGTAGTGGATCTCGGTGCCGGTGACGCTGAAGCCGAGCATGGCCACGAAGTGCATGGTCCAGATGCCGGTGCCGATGGCGGAGGCCGCGGTGATCAGCCAGTTGCGGCGGGAGCGTCCGGTGGCGGCGAGCGCCCGGACGGTGCAGCGCAGCCCGAGGGCGGCGCCGATCGATGCCATCACGTAGGAGAGTGCGGGTGTCAGCCAGCCATAGGCCGCGTGGTCCAGGTGTCCCATGGCCAACGGACGCTAGTCCGGGTGAGGGCGCGAACAGGGGGCGCATTTCGAAAGCTGCTGGAACTGCTGGAATATGACAGAGATACGTTCACGTTCGATCACACCGGGTGTCACTCTGCACACGGTGCGCACGGGTCGCCCCCGCCGGGGCGGGGCGGATGCCGGCTGTGGTGCGGAATCATGGGCGCATGAGCGACGATCACACACACGTGCAGGAGTTCTTCGGGGCGCGCGCCGCCGACTGGGACCGGAAGTTCCCCGGGGACGGGCCCGCCTTCGCCACCGCCGTGGCCGAGTTCGGCCTGCGGCCCGGCGACCGGGTGCTGGACGCCGGCTGCGGCACGGGGCGGGCGCTGTCCGCGCTGCGGGCGGCCGTCGGCCCGTCCGGGACGGTCGTCGGGGCGGATCTGACCCCGGAGATGCTGGCTGCCGCGCTGCGCGCCGGGCGGGACGCCGAGGGAGCGCTGCTGCTCGCGGACGTGGCCCGGCTACCGCTGCGCGACGGCTGCCTGGACGCCGTGTTCGGGGCGGGCCTGATCGCGCACCTGCCCGATCCGGCCGCGAATCTGCGCGAGCTGGCCAGGGTGGTCCGCCCGGGCGGGCGGCTGGCGCTGTTTCACCCGATCGGGCGAGCCGCCCTGGCGGCCCGGCAGGGTCGCGAGCTGACTCCGGACGACCTGCGGGCCGAGCACAATCTCGGCCCGCTGCTGGCCGGTTCGGGCTGGGAGCTGACCTCGTACGCCGACGAGGACGACCGCTTCCTGGCGCTGGCCGTACGGGCAGCCTGACGCCCGGCGCTTCGGCGCCCCGGCGCTTCGGCGCCCCGGCGCCCCGGCGCCCCGGCGCCCCGGCAACGGGCGGCCTGAGGCCCGGCGCCCCGGTGCGGCGGGCGGGGTCGGGGCCGGGAGGAGACGGGCCCTGGCCGGCTACGGGTCGCCGCCGGGTCAGCTCCCGGCCGGCGGCTGCGCGTCGGCGCCCTCGGCGCGGCGCTGGTGCGGCACCGGGCAGCCCCCGGTGCCGGGCACCGGGTGGGTGCCGAGCTCGCCCACGTCGTAGCCGCGGGGGTAGCTCTTGATCTCCGGGTTCTGCCGGGCGTAGTGCGGGGCGCTGCGCGGCGGCAACAGCCGCACCGCGCGGCCGCGCAGCCGCAGGGCGCCCTGGACCAGCTTCCGGACGGCGGGGCGGGGAGACTCGTACCGGAAGGCGCGAAGCAGCGGTTCGTCGAGGAGGGCCAGGCTCGCGCCGCGCAGCAGCGGGGCGAGCGGGGCGGGGTACCAGGACGCCATCAGGTCGAGGGTGGCGTCGGCGACCTTGCGGCCGCCCTCGTCCCAGCCGAAGTGTTCCTTCTCGTAGGCGTCGAGGGTGGTCTCGAACTCCTCGTAGGACTCCGGAATGTCCTTGATGCCCATGTGCCGGCCGAGGGTGGCGTAGTAGTGCGCGCACGCCCGCCGTTCCTGGCCGGTCAGCGGGCGCCAGCCGTAGTCGTCCAGCCAGCGTTTGGGAATCACCACAAAGGTGCACAGGACATAGCGCATGTCCTCGTTGCTGATGTCGTAGCTGCGGTGCATCTGGTTGATGCGGCGGATCGCGGTGCGCCCGGTGTCGCTCTCGAAGCCGTGCTCCACCACCGCGTCGAGGAGCAGTGCGGTGTCGTCGTAGCGGCGCTGCGGACGGTCGGTGAACTCGGCGGTCTCGGCGAGCAGGCGTCCGATGCTGGGGACGGCGTAGGTGCGGTAGAGGGCGAGCTCCAGAGCGCGGGTGAAGTCCCAGGGGAACTCGTAGGTGGCGGTCAGCCGGTAGATGGTGAGGAAATCCTGGTCGGCGTCGAGGCGGAGGATTTCCTTCAGCCGGTCGTAACGCTGCACCGGGGTCTGCCTTTCTGTGGCGGATGTCCAACTCTACGTGCAGGTAGCGGGCTTGGAAATCGCCGCCTGTGGACTCTCGACGTCCGGGTTACCCGCTGGTTAGGGTGCGCCGACGAGAGAACGACCGGGAGGCGATGTGTCCGAGGAGTCCGAGGAATCGGCGGGGTCCGCCGGGGCGGACGCAGCAGGCGGGGCGGACGGCCAGGGGGAGGGTGATGGCGACGGCTCGCTGTACGTGCTGACCGCCGTACTGCTGACCCCCGCGCAGTTCCCGAGCATCCTGGGCGACGACTATCCGGAGGCGTGTGCGCTGCTCGGGGTCCGGCCGGTGCCGGACGGGTACGGGCTGGTGCTCGGCCAGGACGAGCTGGGCGCGCGGTGGACCGTGGTCATCGACGATGTGTCGCTGGTCGCGATGGCCATCGCCTCCTGGGACTGCGGGATGGAGTACGACCTTTCGCCGGACGAGCGGACCATCGTGGTCTCGCTGGCGGGGTGGCCGCTCGACCTGGCGGTGGCGGCTCCGGGACTTCCGGACCCGCACGACCCGGAGCAGGGCGCGGACGGCACCGGGCGGGTGCCGCTGGCGCCGCCGTCGGCCGGGGTGTGGGGGTCGGCGCAGCGGCGGATGGGCGCGGACCAGATCGCGTTGCAGTGGACGGACTGGCGGGAGCGGTTCGAGACGGACGGGGAGGCTCCGGTGGCGCATCCCGGGCTGGCCCGGGTGCTGACGGAGGCGCGCGGCTACACCGAGAGCCCCCCGCCGCCCGGGCGCGTACGGTCGGCCTTCGCGGGCGAGGAGGCGCGGATGCTGCGGGTGGACGGGCCGGGCTGGTCGCTGGTGGCCCGCACCGACGACGTCGCCTTCGTGCTGCTCGACGAGGAACCGAGCGGGGTCATTCCGGTGCCCCGGGACGCGGACCTGCCCGAACTCCTGGCCGGGCTGGACCGGGTGGCCGTACGGCCGGCCTGAGGCAGAGCACGACGGAGCACAGGAGCCCGACGGAGCGGACCGGAGCGAACCGGACCGAATCGGTCTGGGCAGGACCAGTCTGGGCCGGAGCGTCCTGGACCGGAGCGTCCTGGACCGGAGCGTCCTGGACCCGGCCGAAGCGAAATCAGGCCGGAACGAAGCGGATCGGACGAACGGAGGGCAGGGGCGCGATGCTGGTGGAGTGCGAACCGGTGGGCACGGTGGTGGGCGGCCGGGCTGAAGTGGCCGATGACGACTGGGGTGCGGAGACGGCAGTGATCCGCCTGGACGCGGACCGGTTCGGTCCGGATGCCCTGTACGGGCTGGAGGACTTCTCGCACGTGGAAGTCGTCTTCCACTTCGACCGGGTGCCGGTCGAGCGGATCGAGTCGGGAGCCCGGCGGCCCCGGGGCAATCCCGACTGGCCGCTGGTCGGGATCTTCGCGCAGCGGGGGAAGAACCGGCCGAACCGCCTGGGGGTGTCGCGCTGCCGGGTGTTGAAGGTGGACGGGCTGGACGTCCACGTGGAGGGTCTGGACGCGGTGGACGGCACGCCGGTGCTGGACCTCAAGCCGTATCTGGAGGAGTTCGGGCCGCGCGGCCCGCGCCGTCAGCCGGAGTGGGCCACTGCGCTGATGCGGGACTACTACTGATGCGGGACTGACCGCAACCGCACCCGTCGCGCGCCCGGGGAGCCCGGCCGGCTCAGACCCGGTCGAGCTCTTCGTGCGGCTCGGGGGGCAGGGTGACGGTGATGGGGTCGCCGGGGCGGACGGTTCCGCCGCGGCGGACCACGCCCATGATTCCGCCCTTGCGGACGATGCGGCCCTCGCCGTCCCGGCCGACCAGCTGCTTGAGCAGGCCGTCCTGGAAGTTGTCCACCTGCCGGCAGGGGTTGCGCAGGCCGGTGACCTCGATCTCGGCCTCCTCGCCCAGCCGCAGGACGGTGCCCCGGGGCAGGCCGAGCAGGTCGATGCCCGCGGTGGTCACGTTCTCCCCCAGCTGGCCGGGGGTCACCTCGAAGCCGGACTCGGCCAGCTCGTCGAACAGTTCGCGGTGGATCAGATGGACCTGCCGCAGATTGGGTCGGCTAGGGTCCCGGGCCATCCGGGAGCGGTGCTTGACCGTGACCCCGGCGTGGACATCGCCCGCCACGCCCAGTCCGGCGAGCAGCGTGATGCTCTCGCGGTTGGGCTTGGTGAAGGAGTACTCCGCGTTGCTGCTGACCGCCGTGACGACCGCCGCGCCCATGGGATTCCCCTGCCTCGGTCAGCGGCGGCCTATCTGCTTCCTGCTGACGTGCTTCAGCCGGCGCCGCTGGGAGGAGTCCAGCAGTAGGTACGCGGCCGCCGGAACTCCGATCAGGACCAGCAGTCCCGGCCAGAACCCGACCGTCCAGAACAGCACGATGGCAGCCACCACTCCGGCAGCGGCGACCTTCCCGCTCGTCGACATCTCCTGACACCTCCTCCTGCGTCGGCAACACTTCCTACAACGCAGCGGCGCCTCCCGCCGTTCCCGGCTCCGTACCCGGCTTGGAACAGGCCGGCGGCGGCCGGGCGCCGGCTGGCCGCCCGCACGAACGTGACCCGGGTCACGACCGAGGTGCGCCCGTCGGGGCCACCCTGTGAGGTAGCGTCGGCCGCCCTGTACCTGGTAGTCAAGTTTGAGGAATGCGTGCTCCCCGAGATCTCCGACCTCATCCGCTGCTCCGCCGTCTTCCTGCCCGCCGATCCCGCCCGCACCGGCCGCATGGCGTTCTGGCGCCCCGACGGCCAGCCTCCACCCGCCCCGGCCCGGAACGGCAGAGTCACGGCACCCACCGAACCGACCGAACCCACGGAACCCCCCGAACTCCCTGACCTCACCGAACCCCCTGGCCTCACCGACCTCGGCGAACTCGTCGAACTCACCGTGGTCACCTCCGGGCTCCAGCCGACCACCGTGACCGCCCGGGTGCTGCCCCTGGCGGCCGCGCTGCCCCTGCTCACCCGGGCCCGCACCGCCCCCGGCCCGGTGACCGCCCCGGCGTTCTGGGGTGCCGCCGCCCTGCTCGCCCTGCGCTTCGCCGCCCGCGGCCTGCTGCTGCCCGGCCTGTCCGCCTCCGACCACGACGCCTGGCGCATCGGCCCGCTGGACGCGGCGGACCTCGCGCAGGTGCGTGCGCTGGCCGCGGCGATGCCGGCCGCCGCGCGCTGCGTACCGAGCCCGGCCGGAGCCGATCCGCTGCGGCTACCCGCGGCCGAGCCGCTGCTGCGCGCCTTCCTCGACGCGGTCGCCGACACCCTGCCCCGCTCCCCCGCCGCCCCGGCCGCCGCCGGCGCACCGGCCTTCGCCGCGCCCGAGCCCGGCCGGTTCCCCGACCTGCGGCCGTGGGCCGCCGAGGTGGCGGCGGGCCACGATGCCGGCGTACGGATCTCCCTGCGGGTGGAGTTGACGGAGCGGACGGGCTCGCCGGACGCGCCCGGTTTCCGCGCCGTCCTCCAGTTGCACAGCCTCTCCGACGCGGCCCTGGTCGCCGATGCCGCCGAGGTGTGGGCGGGTTCCGGACCGGCGGCTGCCGGTTTCGCCCCGCGGGCTCGGATGGACGCGCTGCTCGCACTGCGCCGGGCCGCCCGGCTGTGGCCTCCGCTCACCCCGCTGCTCACCGCCGCCGTTCCGGACTCCGTCGAGCTGGCCGACGAGGAGGTCATCGAACTGCTGGGTGCGGCCGCTGCGGCGTTGGCCGCGGACGGGGTGCAGGTGCACTGGCCCCGGGGACTCGCCCGCGACCTCACCGCCCATGCCGTGGTCGGCTCCGGCCCGGACGCCGGCACCTCGGACGCCGGCACCCCGGCTCTGGCCCCGGCCCCGGCGGCCGACCCGGCCCGGCCCGCACGGACCGGTCTCCTCTCCCCCGATGCCCTGCTCTCCTTCGACTGGCGCCACTCCCTCGGGGACCAGGCCGACCTCACCCCCGCCGAACTCGACCGGCTGGCCGAGTCGAACCGCCCCCTGGTGCGGCTGCGCGACCAGTGGGTGCTGATCGACCCGGCCGAAGCCCGCCGCGCCCGCGCCCGCCAGGACCGGAAGGTCACGACCGCCGACGCGCTGGCCGCCGTACTCACCGGCGCGGCCGAGGTGGACGGCCTGCGGGTGGCGGTCACCGCGACCGGTCCGCTGGAGCGGCTGCGGGCCGAGCTCGCCGCGGACCCCGAGGACCCGGCCGCCCGGACGTCGTCGGCGCGGCAGCCGGTCGCCCAGCCCGCCGCCCTCGCCGCCGAGCTCCGCGACTACCAGCTGCGGGGCCTGGCCTGGCTGGCCCGGATGACCGCGCTCGGCCTCGGCGGCTGCCTCGCCGACGACATGGGCCTCGGCAAGACCATCACGCTGATCGCCCTCCACCTGCACCGCCGGCAGGACCCGGCGACGGCCGGCCCGACCCTCGTCGTCTGCCCGGCCTCACTGCTCGGCAACTGGCAGCGGGAGTTCGCCCGGTTCGCTCCCGGCACGCCGGTCCAGCGCTTCCACGGGGCGGGGCGCAGCCTGGCCGGACTGCCCGCCGACGCCGTCGTGCTCACCACGTACGGCACCCTGCGGCTGGACGCGCCCGCCCTCGCCAAGACGCCCTGGGGTCTGGTCGTGGCCGACGAGGCGCAGCACGTGAAGAACCCCCAGTCGTCCACCGCCCGGGCGCTGCGCACGGTGCCCTCCCCGGCGCGGGTGGCGCTGACGGGCACTCCCGTCGAGAACAACCTCACGGAGCTGTGGGCCATCCTCGACTGGACCACTCCCGGTCTGCTCGGCCGCCTCGGCACCTTCCGCCGCCGTTACGCCGAGGCCGTGGAGCAGGGCCGGGACCCGCAGGCGGCGGCCCGACTGGGTTCCCTGGTACGGCCGTTCCTGCTGCGCCGCAAGAAGTCCGACCCGGGCATCGCCCCCGAGCTGCCGCCGAAGACCGAGACCGACCACGCCGTGGCGCTCAGCCCCGAGCAGGCAGGACTGTACGAGGCGGTGGTCCGCGAGACGCTCGCCGCGATCTCGGCGGCGGACGGGATGGAGCGCCGCGGGCTGATCGTGAAGCTGCTGACCTCGCTCAAGCAGATCTGCAACCATCCCGCGCAGTACACCAAGGAGGGCGGCAGCGGTGGCGGCCGGTCCGGGAAGCTGGAGCTCCTCGACGAGCTGCTGGACACCATCCTGGCCGAGGGCGGCTCGGTGCTGGTCTTCACCCAGTACGTCACCATGGCCCGGATCCTGGAGAAACACCTGGCCGCCCGCGGGATCAACTCGCAGCTGCTGCACGGCGGCACCCCGGTGCCGCGCCGCGAGGAGCTCGTGGACCGCTTCCAGTCCGGCGAGGTCCCCGTCTTCCTGCTGTCCCTGAAGGCGGCCGGCACCGGGCTGAACCTGACCCGGGCCGCCCACGTCATCCACTACGACCGCTGGTGGAACCCGGCCGTGGAGGAACAGGCCACCGACCGCGCCTACCGGATCGGCCAGACCCAGCCCGTCCAGGTCCACCGCATCATCGCCGAAGGCACCGTCGAGGACCGCATCGCCGAGATGCTGGCACGCAAGCGGGCGCTGGCCGATGCGGTCCTGGCCGGGGGCGAGGCCGCGCTGACCGAACTGACCGACGCGGAACTGGCGGAGCTCGTCGCGCTGCGCGCGGAGCGGGACGGAGGGAACGGGCGATGACCGAGCACGAGAAGATCTTCCCGGCGCTGCCGGCGGCGACCGGCCGCGGCTTCGCCGGGACCTGGTGGGGCCGGGTCTGGCTGGCCGCGCTGGAGGACAGTGCCCTGGACGGGGAACAGCTCCGGCACGGCCGGCGCTACGCGCGCGCCGGGGCGGTCGGTGCGGTGTCGGTCCGCCCGGGACGGCTCACCGCGGTGGTCCGGGATCCGGACGGCACGGCCCACCGGACGGACGTCCTGGTGCAGGTGTTCGCGGAATCCGACTGGGACCGGGTGCTGGGCATGGCGGCCGGGCAGGCGGGCCACATCGCGGCGCTGCTGGACCGGGAGATGCCGCCGGAGCTGGTGGAGGACGCGGCCGCGGCCGGGGTCGACCTGCTGCCCGGCATCGGCGATCTCGATCCGAACTGCGACTGCGGGGAATGGGACCACTGCCCGCACACGGCGGCGCTCTGCTACCAGGTGGCGCGGCTGCTGGACCGGGATCCGTTCGTGCTGCTGCTGATGCGCGGCCGGGCGGAGCGGGAGGTGCTGGCCGAGCTGGAGGAGCGGAGCGCGGCGGAGGCGACGCCCGCGGCGGCGCGGGACTTCGCGGACGAAGGGGTGCCGGCGGCGGCGGTGTTCGCTGCGGAGGGCGGCCTGCCGCCGCTGCCGGCCCTGCCGGAACTTCCGGAGATGCCGGGTCAGCCGCCGCTGCTGGATGCGGAGTCGGAGCCGGACCTCGATGTGGACGCGGTGGAGCTGCTGGCCCGGGCTGCGGCCGCCGAGGCGTACCGGCTCCTGGCGGAGGCGCTCGCACCCGGCCATGCGGACCGGCCGGTTCCGGAGCGGCCGACGGTGGCGCAGGATGCGGTGCGGCTGGCCGCCGAAGACTCCGATGTACGCGTACGGACGCGCCTGGCGCGGGCTTCGGGCCGGGACCGGGCCGCACTGGAGCTCGCCGTGCGGGCCTGGCGCTCCGGCGGGGCGGCGGCCCTGGCCGTACTGGAGGAGGACTGGACCCCGAACCGGCCCGCCCTGGCCCGGGCCGCGGCCGCACTGGAGGAGGCAGAGGCGTCCGGGCTGCGCCGGGTACGGGCCCGCTGGACCCTCCCGGGCGGCGAGGCGCAGCTGCGGCTGGGCCGCGAGGGGCGCTGGTGGCCGTACCGCAAGGAGGCGGGCCGGTGGGTCCCGGCGGGCCCGAGCTGCCCGGATCCGGCGACCGCACTGGCGACCTGCGTCACGCTCCCCGACTGACCGCGCCGAGGGCATCACGGGAGGCTGGCGCCCTGGGAGCGGAGCGCCTCCTGGACCACGCTCGCCGGGATGTCCTGGGGCCGTTTGCCCTGGGCCGCCGCCAGGGCCGCGCAGACGCCCGCCGCCTGACCGGTGGCCATCGCGATCGGCATGACGCGGTACGAGGAGTGGGCCACGTGGTCACCGGAGATGCAGCGGCCCGCGACCAGCACCCGGTCCACGTCACGGGGAAAGAGGCAGCGCAGGGGAATGTCGTACGACTGGCCGCGCGGGAGCCGTTTCAGCGTGGTACCGCGACCGCTCGGGTTGTGGATGTCCACCGGGTACGCCCCGCGGGCGATGGCGTCGTCGAACTTGCGGGCGGTCAGCACGTCCTCGCCGGTCAGCTGGTACTCGCCCGTGATGCGGCGCGTCTCCCGGACCCCCACCTGGACGCCGCTCTGGACGACGTACGAGTCGGCGAACCCCGGCACGCGGTCGCGCAGGAAGCGGGCGATCTGGGCCATCTGGCGGTGGGCGGCGAATTCGGCACGGGTGAGGTCCCAGACGCTGGTGCCGAGCACTTCCGTGACGCGGGTGGAGTTGACGGCGACCTCGCCGGTGTTCGGCGTGGCGAAGAACAGCATGTCCTCGCGCGGCAGGTCCAGCTCCCCGGCGTCGGTGGCGGCGCGGACCAGGTCCCACAGCCCGTGCACGCCCTTCCACTGGTCCGGGTGGGCGCGGGCGTACCCGGCGAATTCCTCGTGGTCGAAGCGGACCATGCGGAACATCAGCGTCATGGGCTGCGTCCAGCCGTCCTCCGGCCGGCCGATGTCGTACGCGGCCCCGGCCGCCGCCGCGATGTCGCCGTCGCCGGTGCAGTCGATGATCACGTCCGCGTCGATGACGATCGGCCCCGACTTGGTTTCGAACACCGCCCGTGCGCGGTCGGGCATGTCGACGACACCGGAGGCGAAGGCGTGCAGCAGTGTGCGGACCTCGTGCGTTTCCAGCAGGTCGTAGACCACGAGCTTGAACAGCTCCGCGTCGAAGGGCACGGTGTAGCCGGTCTCGAGCGAAGGGCGGATCGCCGCTCCCGCGCGCACCAGCCGTTCGAGCAGCACCCACAGCACGCCGCCGACGACCGGCTCGCCCTCGCCGTGGTCGGGCGGCAGCAGGCGGGCGGAATCACCGGCGACGGCCTGTTTGACCTCGTTGTGGAAGCTCATCAAGGGCATGACCAGCGCGGCGGTGGCGTTGCCGCCGAGGAATCCGTACCGCTCCACGAGGATCACCTCGGCGCCTGCGTTCGCGGCACCGAGGGCCGCCCCGATACCGGCCGGCCCTCCACCGATCACCAGCACCTGGGTGGAGCCGGCGTGAAGGGCCTGGCGCGGGGGCAGCTCCACGCTCCGGGGGACCCGGGGTGGCATCAGGTGGGACACGATTCCTCCCTGGGGAGACCATGGCGTCGCGTACCGGCAGGCTCAGCCGGCTGCGGACGCGACCGCCGGCGCGGCGCGGTCGACGGGGGGACGGGGCGCGATGCGGTCCAGGTAGGCGAGCAGCCGGTCGGCGGTCAGAACGGCCCGCAGCCGCATCGACGCCGTGCGAGCGGACGTGTGCGCCGCGCGGGCGGGCCGCTCGTCCCACAGGCGGTCCACTTCCGCGAGGAGCAGGCCGGTGTTCTCCCTGACCACGCCGCGCAGGGCGGGGGCGCCGACCTGCTGGGCGAAGTCGAAGACCTTGCCCGCGTAGGGCAGGGGCAGCAGGGGGATGCCGGCGAGCGCGGCGAAGATCAGGAAGTGCAGCCTCATGCCGATGGCCATGTCCAGCCGCGCGACGATGTCGAGGACCTGCTGCGGGCGATAGTTGCCGCGCAGCACCGTGCAGCGATCGGCGTCCGCCATGTGGGACACCACCGCGTGCGAGTGCCGGATGTCGTCGCGTTCCATCGGGACGAAGACGACGTGCGCGTCCAGCCGGTGGACGAGGAAGTCGCCCACGTTGGCCAGGAGCTGGTGGTAGCCCTCTTCGTCGAGGCTCTCGGCCGCACGGCCGGGTTCCCGGACGCTCATCCCCACCAGCCGCACTCCCTGCGGAACCGCCTCGGCCCGCAGGAGCTCCGCCCCGCCGTCTCCGGGCTCCAGCAGCAGCGCCGGGTCGGCGGTGACCGAGACGGGCCGGGACAGCCCGGCCTCCTCCAGCACCAGCCTGGACTCCTCGTCGCGCACCGTCACCTCGGCCGCGTCGGAGAGCGTCGTACGGACCCATGCACAGTCCGCCTCGTCGGTGAGCGGACCGGCGCCCACGGCGTAGGTGAAGACGGGAACGCCGAGTTCCTGGGCGGTCCGGGCCAGGCGCAGGTAGCGGCGCGCTTCGGTGTCGTAGAGGATTCCGCCGCCCCCGAGCACGAGCACGCTGAGCCGGCGCAGGTGCTCGGAGATCCGCTCTTTGCACAGGCCTTCCCACCCGGCGACCTCGATGTCCGGATGGACACTGCGGCTGTGGTCGGGATTGCGGGAGAACACCAGGATCCGGACGTCCGGACGCTCGGCCCGGATGCGGTCCAGCATGGCGGTGAGGATCGCCTCATCGCCCACGTTCCGCCCGCCGTAGGAGCCCAGGACCCCTACGGTCACACTGCTTCGGTCATCCATGATCGGTCCCCCAGCGTGTTCCCGCGCCAAGTGACGGAAGGGCGAGCATGCGGCCCACGCCGCGACTCGCCGTGACCGCAGGCACCGGCTTGCACCGGGCCGACAGCCGTTCCCAGCCCTTTCCCATGCCATACCCTTTCAGGCACTTCTGCACCGGTTTCACCCATGGTGGATTCGGTGCGGATTGCCACACACGGCCCGTTACGGATACCCGCTCGAACAGTGACAAATCGGTTCAGGCACTCGTCAGGCGATGGTAGAGCGATTCGTACGCCGCTGCCATGCCGGTGACATCGAACCGGTCGAGCACCCGCCTGCGGCAGTCCCGCGCGGACAGCCGGTCGACCGACTGAATGGCGTGGGCCAGTTCCGAGGGGTGATCGCAGATGTATCCGGTCACGCCGTGTTCGACGATCTCCGGTACGGACCCCCGGCGCAACGCCACCACGGGTGTGCCGCAGGCCATGGCCTCGATCATCACCATGCCGAAGGGTTCTTCCCAGCAGATCGGGAACACCAGACAGCGTGCATCCGCGAGGAGCTCCCGTTTGGCGTGGTAGTCCACTTCGCCCACCCACTGGGCGTCCTCGCCCAGGCGGGGCACGACCTCCGTTTCGAAGTACGGTTGCTCTTCGGGGTCGTTGCACATGCCCGCGATGGTGATCGCCCTGCCCGCCTCGCGGGCGGCGTCGATGGCGAGGTGGACGCCCTTGTCCGCGGCGATCCGGCCGAGGAAGAGGACACGGTCGCCCTTCTGTTCGCGGAAGGGATGGTCAAGGGTGCGTACCGCGTTGTGGACTTGGCCGGACCATGCGAGGTCAGGTGCCTGTTCCTGCTGGGCCCGCGAGATCGCCACCAGGTTCACCGATCCGGCCAGGGCCCGGTAGTAGTCTCCGATCTCACCGGAGACGGGCCCGTGCGCGGTCACCACGGTCGGAACCGGTCGCTGGCCCGCCTGGAGCGGTCCCGCGGTGGAGTGGTCGTGGACGATGTCCGGGCGGAGGGTGCGGAGCACCTGTCCCACACGGGCGGCGTGCAGTACGTCGGGTCCGGACCTGCCGAGCCGTCTGTCGCCCTGCGGGGTGACGTCGGTGGCGATGAAATCGCCCTTGGTCCCATTGACGCCCACGCCGAGGACGGTCACCTTGTGACCCAGCTCCACGAGACCGTCGACCAGGTCCGCGCACATGGACTCGATCCCCCCGTACGCGGTGGGAGGCAACCCGAACCACGGCGTCGAAACCATGGCGATCTCGAGACGACGGTTCACGACCGCATCACTCCCCGGCCTCTACGGCACCGGGACCGGCGGGCGGCGGCGCCGACGACCGCCGGTGGCTCGGTGCCGCGGCAAGGGGCCGACGGGGCTGCAGGATGACCTCCACGTCGTCGGCCAGACCATCGAGACGGGTCGAGCCGCCGTTCACCCACAACTCCGCGCGGCCACCGGCCAGCGGAAGGTTGTGGACGTGGAGGCGCCCGTAGCGCTCCGGCCAGGCCGGCGCCACCCACACCTGCCGGTGTGACATCCACGGGTCCAGGCGCAGCAGCGCCCGCATGAGCTGCACCGGGGCGGCCGCCGCCCACGCCTGCGGGGAGCACGAGGTGGGGTACGGCAGGGGTGCTTCGTACTCGCTGCGGTCGAAACCGCAGAAGAGCTCGGGGAGCCTGCCCCCGAACGCCTCGGCGGCATCCAGGATGCCGGTCGCCACGCGCTGGGCCTCCTCGACGAAGCCGTAGCGCATCAGGCCCGTGGCCACGATGGCGTTGTCGTGCGGCCACACCGACCCGTTGTGGTAGCTCATCGGGTTGTAGGCGCCCATGGAGGAAGCCAGCGTGCGGATCCCCCAGCCGGTGAACATCTCCGGCGACAGCAGGCGCTCGGCCACCTGGGCCGCCTTGTCCTCGTCGACGATCCCGGTCCACAGGCAGTGGCCCATATTGGAGGCGAGCGAGTCGATGGGGCGTTTGTCCCGGTCGAGTCCGATGGCGAACCACCCGCGGTCGGGCAGCCAGAACTGCTCGTTGAACGCCTGCTTCAGCGAGGCCGCCCGCTGCGCCCAGTGTTCGACGGCCGCCATGTCGCCCGTCTCATGTGCGAAGTGCGACCGTACGACGTATGCCGCGTACACGTACGCCTGCACCTCGCACAGGGCGATCGGCGACTGGGCGAGGCGGCCGTCGGCGAAGTTGACGCCGTCGAAGGAGTCCTTCCAGCCCTGGTTGAGCAGGCCGTCCTCGGTCATCCGGTGGTACTCCACGAAGCCGTCGCCGTCGCGGTCCCCGTACTGCTCGATCCACTCCAGCGCCCGGTCGGCATGGGGCAGGAGGGCATCGACGGCCTCCGGGGCGATACCCCAGCGCCGCAGCTCCCCGAGCATCACCACGAACAGCGGTGTCGCGTCCGCGGTTCCGTAGTAGACGCTGCCGCCGCCTCGAGCCAGCGGGAAGTCCAGGCCGAAACGGGTCTCGTGCAGGATCCGCCCGGGCTGCTCCTCCGTTTGCGGATCGACGGTGCTGCCCTGTGCGCGTGCCAGGGTCTGCAAGGTGCCGAGAGCCAGACCCGGGTCCAGCGGCAGCGCCATGTAGGAGGCCAGCAGCGAGTCCCGCCCGAACAGCGCCATGAACCACGGCGCGCCGGCCGCGACCGCCACGTTCTCCGGGTGCTGCGGGTCGAAGATGCGCAGCGCTCCGAGGTCCTCCACGCTGCGCCGCAGGGTCCGCCGGAGTTCGGGGTCCTCGATTTCACCGACACGCGGGGCGGCCTCGCGCCACGCCCGCATGCGCCGAGCGGGTGAGGAGTCGCTCACCTCGGCTTCCGTCGGGAAGGTGCCGGTGAATTCCTGGCCGTCGACGCTCGGCTGGACCAGGACGGTCGTGCGCCACTCGCCGTGGGCCGGAAGGCTGATGCTGAACTCCAGACGGTCGGGCTTGGCGCGGGCGCCGGCTGCCGTCACCCGTACCCCGCGCTCCCCCTTCCCCGCCTTCAGAGCAAGGCTCAGGCTGGAGTCCTGGGGCGTGGCGGAGACTTCGCCGCGGGACTGCAGCCGGTTCTCCTTCACGTCGAACAGATCGGCGAAATCGGCTCCGACGTGCAGGGACAGCACCAGCGACACGGGCCGGTTGCCGAGATTGCGCAGATGGAGGTCCTCGCGCATGCCCTCACCGACGTACCGCCGGCGCTCCAGCAGCACCTCCGTCTCCGAGCCGCGCGGCGGGACACGGGACACGAACGTCGTGCTGTACGGGTCTCCCGACAGCACGGTGAGCTCGTGGGGAAGGCGGTCATCCAGCCGTAGACGCCAGTCGGAGATGACGCGGGTGTCCCGGAAGAAAAGCCCCTGCGGGGAGCCCGCGTCCATGTCCCCCAGCGTTCCGGAGACGCAGAACGTCGGCCCCTCGACCAGCGTCACCGTGGCTGTGGTGTGCACTGCGGGCTCATGTTCGACGATCGCGTCGAATCCCGCGCTCATGCTTCCTCCCGATGGCGCCGAAGCCCCACGACACCGCCGTAGCGCCGACCCGCTGCTTCACGCTGCTTCACGATGCTTCACCGCCTCGGTCGGATCCGCCGGCCCTGTGAGGAGACGCAGGCACCCCTCAAGTCCTACAGCACGGACACGGTCCCCGCCCGGGCAGAACGTCCGGCCACGCCATCCCGTCCACCACCTGGGCCAACGCCTGACCGCCTGCGCCGTGCGCCTTCGGTTCAGCGCGGCCGCAGTCCGTCGAGGACCACCTCGAAGATCCGATCCCGGGGCGCCGGATCCGGTCCCGGCTCCGCGCCGGGCCGAGGGCGCCCCGTCAGGTCTCGCGTACCGGCGAGTACACCTCCGCGTCGAGGCCGAAGGTCCAGGCCACCCCCTGCCGCGCGGTCTGCGTGTCCGGCGGCACCCGCAGCCAGTACGTGCGGCTCGTGCCGTCCGGCTCGGGCGTGGAGTTGACCACCTCGACCATCACGACGTCCTCGTCGCCCGGCAGCGGCGACCGCCACAGGACGCCCGTCCCGTCCCGGTGCACCGGCTCTGCACCCGAATCGGTGAGGTAGCGCTCGTAGCCGTAGTGCTCCAGCATCACCCGGCGCAGCTCCGCGTTCTCCTCCTCCCGGATGCGCTCGGGCGTCAATGCGTCCAGCCCGGCCAGGAAGTCCGCTGGCACGGGCATCCCGCGCCACGCGAACAGCGCGAAGCCGTCCGGGAACGCGAGGGCGGGCCCGTCACGGCGGTCCAGGCGGCCCGCCTCGTCCCGGTGCAGTTCCACCGGGCGCTCGCAGAGCACGGCCAGCCGCTCGTACGGCCACCACCAGCCCGCCGCCCGGGCCACCGCGGCCAGCCCCTCCAGCGGTGTGCCCTCGCCCGTGTCGAAGGCGCAGAGCCAGGCGGCGTCGTGCTGGCCCAGCACGGCGTCCAGGAGCAGCAGCCGGACCTCGGCCTCCTCCGCGGCGTCCTCCGCCAGGTCCTCGACGATCCCGGTGCGGATACGGCCGGCCAGCCGCTCGGTGTTCTCCCACAGCCGGGCGCCCGTCAGGGCCCATCTCCGGCCCCAGCCCTGGGGACCCAGCCGCCCGTGCAGGCGGGCACGCTCGGCCGCCCACGGCGCGCTGCGGACCTGCTCCCGCACGCCGGGCCCCCGCACGTCCGTCCCCCACGGGCCGTCCGGATCGCCCAGCAGGCCCACCGCGGCCCGCGGCGAGTCCGCCCACACGATCCGGTCGGGTTCGGGCAGTCCCGCCGTGCGGTAGGCGAGACGCACGCCCGCCTCCGCCGCCGCACGGTCCGCGGGCCCGGTCGCCGCCGCGTCCGCCCGCCACCCGTCCACCCCGCGCACTCCGCCCGTCACTTCCATCAGTTCCGTCACTTCCGCCACGTCCGGCCTGTCCGTCCCGTTCGCCTTCTCCGTCGCCGTCATCCCGCCCCCCGGCGTCACTCAGTCCGCCACGATCCGCACCGAGCCCGGCACGTACTCGCGCTGCCGCACCACCCGGTACCAGCCCTTCGGCAGCGGTATCGCGGCGTGTTCCTCGTGCACCACCCGCCCCCCGTCGGGCAGATGCAGCAGGAGCGGCGCCAACGGGCCCGGCTCCCGCACCAGTCGGCCCGGCGCCGGCACGGCGTGGGCGTGCCCGGTCACCTCGCCCAGCGCCAGTACGAGCCGCCCGCGCCCGTCCCGTGGCTCCGAGGGCGCGTCCGCGGCGTACGACGGCACCGCCGATTCCTCGAGCGGCACGATGAGCACGTCCCCCTGCCGGTACATACGTGTCCCCCTTCCCACGCGCCGCCCGGTGCGCCGCGTCGTTTCCGACGTTAGGGCGGGGGTCTGACAGCGGCCCTCCAACCGCCCCTGCCTCCGCCGTTGTCAGCGCCGCTTGCTACAACTTGCAGGCGCATCGCAGCGCGGCACACCGGGCGCAGCACCGGATCAGGACAGGACTGGCGAGGAACGGGCGGGGAACATGAGTTACGCGAGCCATCTGCGGGAGTCGTACGGACTGCCCGTCTTCGACTTCCCGGGGCCCGACGACGAGAAGGGCATGGACCGGCTGCCCGAGGCGGACGCCGTCGCATGGCGGGTCTCCTCCGACACCTATGACGCGGAGGAGGCCTGGCCCGAGGCGTTCGCCCGGTTCACCGCGGCCGTCGACACGACCCGCGTCCGCGCGATCGTCGTCGGCGCGTGGGAGGACGCGTACGACAACGGCCCCGAGGAGATCATCGCCGCGCTCCTCGACGCCCGCCCCCGGCTGCCCGCCCTGCGGGCCCTGTTCCTCGGGGACATGGAGTCCGAGGAGTGCGAGATCTCCTGGATCAACCAGGGGGACGTCGGCCCGCTCCTCGACGGCTTCCCCGAACTGGAGGAGTTCGGCGTCCGCGGCGGCAGCGACCTCGTCATCCCTCCGTTCACCCACCGGCGGCTGCGCTCCCTCACCGTCCAGACCGGCGGCATGCCCGCCCGGGCCGTCCGCAACGTCGCCGCGAGCGACCTGCCCGCCCTGCACCACCTCGACCTCTGGCTCGGCACGGCGAACTACGGCGGGGACTGCACGCTGAGCGACGTGGAACCCATCCTGGCCGGCGACCGCCTGCCGAGCCTGCGTCACCTCGGCCTGCGCAACAGCGACATCCAGGACGAGATCGCCACCGCCATGGCCTCCGCGCCCGTCGTCGCCCGGCTGGAGACCCTCGACCTTTCCATGGGCGTCCTCACCGACCAGGGCGGCACCGCGCTGCTCGGCGGCCAGCCCCTCACCCACCTCGCCGCCCTCGACCTCCACCACAACTACCTCGGCGACCCGCTGCAGCAGCGCTTCCGGGACATCCTGGAGAGCGCCGGCGTGCAGCTGAACCTCGACCGGGGCCATGCCGACGAGGACGAGTGGGACGGCCGCGTCTGGCGCTTCGTCGCCGTCGGCGAGTAGCGCGGCGGCCATGACGGAGCACACGCCCCCGCGCTGGGCGGTCGTCGGCAACCCGGAGAACCGCCGCGTCGCCCTGTTCACCCGGGCCGTCCGCGACGCCGGGCTGCCCGCGCCCCGCATCGTGCCCTGGGCCGCCGTCCTGCGCGAGGGCGGTGCCGCGTTCGGCCCCGACGAGCTCGTACGCCTGGACTCCCCGGGGGAGAACGCCGAGGTGGACCGGGCCCTGCGCGGCCTCGACGACCCGACCCGCGTGGAGGGCGGCGCCCGCTGGTACGCGCGGTTCACCGCGGCCGTACGGAGCCTCACCGGCGGGGTACGCCTCGACGACCCCGACGAGCTGGCCGTCCTCTTCGACAAGCGGAACTGCCACCGCGCCCTGGAGGCCGCCGGGGTGCCCGTACCCCGGTCCCCCACCTCGGGTGGCGGCGCACCGGTGCGCGGCTGGGACGACGTACGCGCCCTCATGGACGCGCACGGCATGCCGCGGGTGTTCGTGAAACTCGCCCACGGCTCCTCCGCGTCCGGCATCGTCGCCGTCGAGACGGCCGGCCGGGGCCGCATCCGGGCCACCACCTCGGTCGAGACGGCCGAGGACGGACGCCTGCACAACTCCCTGCGGGTGCGCCGCCTCACCAGCGAGCGGGAGACCGCCGCGCTGGTCGATGCGCTCGCCCCCGACGGACTGCACGTCGAACGCTGGTGGCCCAAGGCCTCCCTGGGAGGCCGGGCCGCCGACCTGCGCGTGGTCCTCGTGGCCGGCCGGGCCACCCACGCCGTGGTGCGCACCAGCCGCTCGCCCATGACCAACCTCCATCTCGGCGGGAGCCGCGGCGACCTGTCCGCCGTGGTCGAGGCCGCGGGCCCCCGCTGGGCCGACGCCCTGGACATCTGCGAACGGGCCGCGGCCTGCTTCCCCGGCACCCTGTGCGTCGGCGTCGACCTGCTGCCCGCCGTCGGCTGGCGGCGGTTCGCCGTCGCGGAGCTCAACGCCTTCGGCGATCTGCTGCCCGGCCTGACCGGCCTGCCGGGCAGCACGGCCGAGGGCCTCGACACGTACGCCGCCCAAGTCGCCGCCGCACCGCCGTACGCACGGCACCGCGCACCCCTGCACCACCACCCGAGGAACCACCACCGTGCACCAGCCTGAGACCGGCCCGCTGAACGAGCCCGACATGAACGAGGTAGTCGGCCGCGACGACCTGCTCCTGCTCACCCTGGACACCCTCCGCCACGACGTCGCCGCCGAGCTGGCCGCAGCCGGGCGCATCCCGCACCTGGCCCGCCACCTGCCCGGCGGCGCCTGGGAGGCGCGGCACGCCCCGGGCAGCTTCACCTACGCCTCCCACCAGGCGATGTTCGCCGGGTTCCTGCCCACCCCGGCCGTGCCGGGACCGCATCCGAGGCTGTTCGCCGCGCGCTTCGCGGGCAGCGAGACCACCGCCGGGCGCACCTACGTCTTCGACACCCCCGACCTGGTCTCCGGTCTGGCCGCGGCCGGGTACCGCACCGTGTGCGTGGGCGGCGTCGGCTTCTTCAACAAGCAGGGCGCGCTGGGCGACGTACTCCCCGGGATGTTCCAGGAGAGCCACTGGGAGCCGGAGTTCGGCGTGGCGTCCCCCACCTCCTTCGAGGCGCAGGTCGAGCGGGCCGAGCGGATCGTCGGCTCCCTCCCCGCGGAGCAGCGGCTGTTCCTCTTCCTCAATGCGTCCGCGCTGCACCAGCCCAACTGGTTCCACCTGCCCGGCGCCACCCGGGAGGCCGGGGACAGCCGCGCCACGCACGCCGCCGCCCTGGAGTACATCGACCGCCACATCGGCCGGCTCTTCGCCGCGATGAGCTCCCGCCGCCGCTGCTTCGCCATCGTCTGCTCCGACCACGGCACGACCTACGGCGAGGACGGCTACACCGGCCACCGCCTCGCGCACGAGGCCGTGTGGACCGTGCCGTACGCCCACTTCTTCCTGGAGCCGTCCGCATGACCGCCACCGCCTTCGCCCCCGCCACCCCCACCGAGGCGGTTACCGGTCCCCGCGTCCGGCCCTACCAGAGCTACGTCTACGCCTACCCCCACAAGACCGCGTACCGCCCGCTGCCCGACCGGCCCGTGCTGCGCGACCTCTGGCGCGGCGAGGACAAGAGCGCGCTCTCCCTCTACCTCCACATACCGTTCTGCGAGGTCCGCTGCGGCTTCTGCAACCTCTTCACCCGCATCGGCGCGCCCGACGGCCTCACGGGCCGCTACCTCGACGCACTCGACCGCCAGGCCGCCGCCGTCCGCGAAGCCCTCGACGACGACGACGGCGACGGCGACGGCGACGGGAGCGGCGGCGACGGCCCGGTCCGGTTCGCCAATGCCGCTTTCGGCGGCGGCACACCGACCTTCCTCACCGCCGACGAGCTGACCCGGCTCTGCGACATCGCCGAGCGGCGCATGGGCGCGGACCTGCGCGCCGTCCCCCTCTCCGTCGAGACCTCGCCCGCCACCGCGACCGCCGACCGGCTCGCCGTCCTCGCCGAGCGCGGCGCCACCCGCCTCAGCATCGGCGTGCAGAGCTTCGTCGACGCGGAGGCGCGGGCCGCCGTACGCCCTCAGCGCCGCGCCGACGTCGAGGCCGCGCTCGGCCGGATCCGCGAGGCCGGCATCCCGGTCCTCAACATCGACCTCATCTACGGCATCGACGGCCAGACCCCCGCCACCTGGCGCCGCTCCCTGGACGCCGCCCTGGCCTGGGAGCCCGAGGAGCTGTACCTGTACCCGCTGTACGTCCGCCCGCTCACCGGCCTCGCCCGGCGCACCGCGCACACCGACAGGGAATGGGACGAGCAGCGCCTGAACCTGTACCGGCAGGGCCGCGACCACCTCCTCGCCCAGGGCTACGAACAGGTGTCGATGCGCATGTTCCGCCGGGCCGGCACCGCCCCGCAGGGGCCCGACGACCACGCCTGCCAGACGGACGGCATGATCGGCCTCGGCTGCGGCGCCCGCTCCTACACCTCCGCCCTCCACTACTCCTTCGACTACGCCGTCGACATGGGCGAGATCCGGGCGATCATCGACGACTTCACGGCCACCGAGGACTTCGGCCGCGCCGTCCACGGCAGGTACGTCGACGGCGGCGAGGCGCGCCGCCGCCACCTCCTCCAGTCCCTCCTGCAGGCCCGGGGCATGCCGCTCGCCGACTACCGCGACCGCTTCGGCACCGACCCGCACGAGGACTTCCCCGCCGAACTCGCCGCCTTCGCCGCCCGCGGCTGGCTGGAAGGAGCCGGGACGGAGGGCGGGGAGCTGCGCCTGACCGCGGAGGGACTCGCCCACTCCGACGCCCTCGGGCCGGCGCTCTTCTCACCCGCCGTACGGGCCGCCATGGCCGCCTACGATCCGAAGTAGCCGCCGTGGACCTGACGATCCTGTACCGGGGCCCGCTCGCCTCCTGCGACTACGACTGCCCGTACTGCCCCTTCGCCAAGCGCCGCGACACCCGCGCCGAGCTGCGCGCCGACCGTGCGGCCCTCGACCGGTTCACCGCCTGGGCGGCGGCGCAGCAGGGCGACCGGCTCTCGGTCCTCTTCACCCCCTGGGGAGAGGGCCTGGTCCGCTCCTGGTACCGCCGCGCCCTCGTGGACCTCTCGCACCAACCGCACGTCGACCGCGTCGCCATCCAGACCAACCTCAGCTGCCGGACCGACTGGCTCGCCGAGGCCGACCCGGCCTCCGTGGCCCTGTGGTGCACCTACCATCCCGGCCAGACGCCGTACGCACGCTTCCTGTCGAAGGTCGGGGAGCTGGCCGACCTCGGCATCCGCCACAGCGTCGGCATCGTCGGCCTGCCCGAGAACCTGCCCCACGCACGCCGGCTGCGCGCGGACCTGCCCGAGGGCGTCTACCTCTGGGCCAACGCCGCCGAGGGCCACACGTACACCGATGCCGAGGCGGACGACTGGACCGCCCTGGACCCGCTCTTCCCGTACAGCCGCCGCCCCCACCGCTCGGCCGGACTGCCGTGCCGGACGGGGGAGTCGGTCATCTCGGTGGACGGCGGGGGCACGGTCCGCCGCTGCCACTTCGTCCGCACCGAGCTCGGCAACCTCTACGACGGCTCCTACCGCGCCGCCCTGGCCCCCCGCCGCTGCCCCCTGGCCGTCTGCGACTGCCACATCGGCTACGTCCACCTGGAGACCCTGCCCCTCTACGACGTCTTCGCGGGCGGCGTCCTCGAACGCATCCCGGGTCCGGCGCACCGGCATGTCCCGGTCGGCGCCGGTGGGGTGTTTCCGGTACCTCGATGAGGACCTCGGGATCGAACACACGTCCACGGACGCCGCGAACCGGCCGAGGGGCAGGAACGGTGCCGCGGGCGGTCGGCCGACGGGCGGGTGTCGGCGTCCGGTGACACGCTGGGTCGTACCCGATCCGCGAAAGGCAGTCACCGTGATCACCACTGACTTCGGCCCCGGCTCCCCCTGCTGGCTCGACCTCGGCGCTCCCGACGTCCGTGCGGCCGCCGCCTTCTACGGCGCCGTGTTCGGATGGGACTACGAGTCCATGGGAGAGGGGGAGGACATGGAAGGCGGGATGTTCCGCAAGGACGGCAAGATCGTCGCCGGCCTCGGCAAGCTCACCGAGGAGGGCGCACGCTCGGCCTGGATGATCTACTACAACGTCACCGACGCGGCGGCCACCACCCAGGCCGTCGAGAGTGCCGGCGGCACCGTGCGGGTGCCGCCGAGGGACCTCGACGAGTGGGGCCGGATGGCGCAGTACACCGACCCGCTGGGGGGCCAGTTCGCGGTCTGGCAGCCCGGGACGGACAAGGGCGTCGAACTGGTGGACGAGCCGGGCTCGCTGTCCTGGACGGAGCTCTACACGAGCGACGCCTCGGCCGCCAAGGATTTCTACGGCAGCGTCTTCGGCTGGCAGTTCAGTGACACGGAGCTGCCGGGCGGCGGAGGCACGTACTCCCTCATCACTCCCGCCGGACTTCCCGAAGAGCGCATGCACGGCGGTCTGATGGAACTTCCCCGGGAGAACCTCGCCCTGGCGGACGGGCGGGCCTACTGGCACCCGGTCTTCAACGTCCCCGACTGCGACGCCGCGGTCGCCAAGGTCACCGAGAACGGCGGCCGTGTGCAGATGGGGCCGGAGGACGCCGAGGGCGTCGGCCGACTGGCCGTCTGCCTCGACCCGTCGAACGCAGACTTCGTGGTGCTGACCCCGGCCTCGGGCCAGGCCTGATCCGTGCGCCGACTCCACTGGACGCGGAAGATCCACTTGGACGTCTGATCGCTATCGTGGGGCGTCCGGGTTCGCGCACGGGGCGGTTGTGACATCCGTTGCAGTAGTCGCTGCGCGTACCTCTTTGCCGTGTGAGGCGAGGGTGCGCTGGGAAGGCAATGCCCGGTGCACGGACGGATGGTGACTTATGGAGGGGGATCCTTGGACGGGTCACGCGTTGTCGACGTTTCCACTGCTGCGACCGTGTGCGTCATCGGTGCGGGCTTGTCGGGGCTGGCGGCCGCACACGCTCTTTCGAGCAGGGGAATCGACTTCGTCTGCCTGGAGAAGGCGCCGGACGTCGGAGGGATCTGGCGTCAGCCGGGGGCCGGCGAGCGGGGCCCGGCCTATCTGTCGCTGCATCTGAACACCGCCAAACAGCTCACCGGCTACGCCGACTTCCCGATGCCGTCCGAACTGCCCCTCTACCCCGGGCACGGCGACGTCGCCGCCTATCTGCAGTCGTTCGCCGAGTGGGCCGGGCTGCTGCCCCGCGTCGAACTGCGCACCGAAGTGGTCTCCGTACGGCAGGACGGCTGCGACGGCGCCTGGACGGTCGTCAGCCGGGACGCGCGGGGAGTGGTGGCGGAACGGCGCTTCGGGCAGGTGATCGTCGCCACCGGCCACAACACCGAGGCGGCGCTGCCGAATCCGCTGCCGCCCGGCTCCGACTCCTTCGCAGGAAGGATTCTGCATTCGATGGACTACCACGACGGCAGCGAGTTCGCCGGGCAGAACGTCGTCGTCGTGGGGCTGGGGGCGTCGGCGGTGGACATCGCGGCGGATCTCTCCCGGCACGCCGCGCAGACCGTGCTGTCCGTCCGCCGCGGGCTGCACATCGTGCCCAAGCAGCTCTTCGGCATGTCCGTGGACCTGATCGCCGATGCGCCGTGGTGGAGCAGCATGTCCTTCCCCGAGCAGCGGCGCTTCGTCGAGCAGGCGCTGCTCGTGGCGCGGGGCAGGCTGGGGGACTACGGGCTGCCCGAGCCGGACCACCCGATCTTCGCCTCGGCCGTGACCATCTCGGACGAGATCCTCAGCCGGATACGGCACGGCGCGGTGATACCGAGGCCCGCGATCGACTCCCTGGACGGCAGCCGCGTGTCCTTCACCGACGGAACCGCGGTGCAGGCGGACGCGATCGTCTACTGCACCGGATTCCGCATGGCCTTCCCCTTCCTTCCCGACGGGTTCCCGGCAGGTCCGCAGCAGCAGGCGGTCGAGCTGTACAAGCGTGTGGTGGCACCCGACCGGCCCGGGCTGTACTTCGTCGGCCTGATCCGCCCCGTGGGCTCGATCACGCGCCTCGTGGAAGCCCAGGCACGGTGGTTGGCGCGGATCGTCGACGGCGACATCACCCTGCCGCCCGCGGACGTCATGCGCGAGGAGATCAAGACGTACCTGAGCGGTATCGAGGAGCGCTACGGGCGGACCGGAGGCGCTTCCATCCAGGTGGACGTCGGCCCCTACCTGCGGGAGCTGCGGGAGCTGCAGGACGCCTGACCACGGGCGGCGGGGAGAGCCTCAGTGGACGGCTTCCGGCCGAGGAGCCCGTGCGGCCACGGTGACCGGCGGCCTCACCTCGTACGCCTCCGAGGAGATGTACGCGTTCATCCGCGGCGGCCGGCCCTGTTGGTGGGCGAGTCCCAAGTACGCGATGAGCCCCACGCCGTCCTGGAGCCGGCGCGAGGTGACGGCGGACAGGGCCCGGACGAGCGGGGCGGGGTCCATGCCGTGGCGGCGGAGCACGGCCACCGCCCGGTCGAGGGCCTCCCCGTCGTGGCGGGCGTAGTCGCGGACCGGGATGTGCAGGGTGAACCCGCTGGGCAGACCGGTCCGGCTCTCGGTGAAGGCGTGGCAGCTCAGGCCCGGCCGGCGGTCGAGCGGTGCGTCCGACTGCTCGAAGCCGTCGGCGTCGATGCCGTGGCCGGCCGCCATGCGGAAGAACCGCTTGATCTCCGCCTGCCCCGCGCCGCCGTCCACGCGGGACAGGCCGGCCGCCCCCGCTGCCGACAGGTCGCGGTGGGCGAGGTAGACCTTCACCCGGGGTTCTTCCCAGTCACCCAGATCCAGGGCGAAGAACAGATGGCGGTCGCCCTCGGGCAGCGCCGCGTACGCCTGGTGGTGGCCGAGCCGGCGCAGCGCCTCGCGCACCGTCGCGGCGGAACGTTTCTGCCCGGACGCCGCGGGGTTCAGGTACACCTTGGCCTTGGGGACCCCGCCGGGGAGCAGCTCCAGTGCGCACCAGAGCGCCAGCGGGCCCTCGGGCTCGGGAGGGAAGAACAGGTCCTCCAGCTCGTCCAGCCGCGTGGTGTCGAATCCCCATCGCCGCGCCATCTCACGGACGACCCGCAGTCCGGTGCGCCCGTTCTCCGCCAGGCTGCCGGCGCCGTACCCGGGCTCCAGCAGCACCCGCAGCGTCGGGTCCGCGTCCGGGACGAAGGCGAGCGAGAACTCCACCGGCGTGTGGTCGTCGGAGAGGAAGGACCGCTCGGGCGGCAGATCGAGCGGCCGCTCGGCAGCGGGGCCCAGCGCGGTGAGCAGCGTGTGCGCGTACTGCGCGGAGTCGGCCCCGCTCAACCCCACGGCCTCGCACAGCCGCAGGACCTGTCTCGCCGCGTGACCGCCGAGCGTTTCCGTACTGCGCCTGAGCGCCCAAGAAGATACCCGCCCGGATGGGCGGGTATCTTGGGGGCCGAACCCACTGTGACCTTGCATGAAACCGGCGTCGGTGGATATGTGCTCCACGACACCTCCTTCACCTCGTCGGCATTCCAGAACAACGCGGTGCTCACTACCCCCGTAGCGGATCTTTCATGCGGTGGCCGGGGAGCCGAGCGGAGTTGTGTCCGTCACTTCGCCAGCCAGTTGAGGAACTGGCTCCACTTTCCGCCGCGTTCGCGCTTTCGGCCCGCCTCGGACGCCTGCGGTCGCGTGGGCTCCTCGGGATGTGCCTGCACGCCGGTCCGGCGCACGCTCTCGACCGGGGTGAACCGGGCGGGCAGCGTGGCGAGGCCCCGGTTGAACGGGCCGGGGCGCCAGACGAGGCTGTCCTCGGGCACGGACAGTTCGACGTCGGGGAGCTGGTTGAGCAGGTTCTCGACGGCGGTGACGGTGATCTGCCGGGCCGGGTCCTTCGACGGGCAGGCGTGCGGGCCCGCGCTCCACGCCAGGTGGGACCGGTTGCTGCCGGCCTGCCGCGCGGCAGACAGCTTCGGCCCCGTGTTGGCGGCCGCGAAGCTGACCAGCACGAGGTCGCCCGCCCGGAACTTCTGCCCGGCGAACTCCATGTCGGCGGCCGGGTAGTGCGCCGCGAAGTTGGACATGGGCGGGTTGTCCCACAGGGTGTCTTCGAGAGCCTCGTCGATCAGGCCGCCCCCGTCGGCGTACCGGTCGTGGGTGAGCAGCCGGTGCAGGGTGTTGCCGATGAGGTTGCCCAGCGGGTCGGTGCCCGCTCCCAGCAGCAGGGCGACCTGGTGGATCATCTCCTCGTCCGTCAGCTTGGCCTGATGCTGCATCAGCCACGAGGTGACGTCCTCGCCCGGCCTGGCCCGCTTGAGCGCGACCAGTTCTCCGACGGCGCCGAACAGGACCTCGACGGCTCGCTCGGCGTTGATGCCGTCGAACATGCCGACGATGCCGAACAGCACCCGGTCGCCGATGTCGGCGGGGCAGCCGAAGAGTTCGTTGAACACGAAGAGCGGCAGCTGCCTGGCGTAGTCACCGAGCAGGTCGGTGGAGCCACGGGAGCCGAACTGCGAGATGAGGTACTCGGAGACCTGCTCGGTGGTCCGGGTCAGCTTGCGCGCATCGACGCGGGCCATGCTGTCCGTGATCGCCTGGCGCAGCCGCAGGTGCTCGGCCCCGTCGCTGAACATGCTGTTGGGCCGGTACGCCAGCGCGGGCACGACCGGGTTGTCCGGGCTGATCAGGCCTTCGTTGAGGTCCCGCCAGCGGCGGGCGTCCTTGCGGAAGGAGCCGGAGTCCTGGAGCAGTTGCAGCGCGGTCGCGTAATCGGTGACGAGGGTGGCCTCCACCCCCGGAGCGAGCTCCACGGGTGCGGTCGGGCCGTAGTGGCGCAGGTAGGAGTAGTACGCCTGCGGATCGGCCGCGAACTCCGGCCCGTGCAGCGGCACCCGGCCGCCGGCGTGGTGGGCCGGGCAGCCGGGCGGGGGCACGGGGGCCGTGGGTTGAGTGTCCATGTCTGCTTCCTAGTGGGCGCGGTCCAGCAAATGCCGCACGAGTGTGATCAATGCGTCGGCGGACGACTTCTCGTCTCGCGCGTCGCAGGCGACGACCGGGGTGTCGTCGAGCAGGTCCAGCGCCTCGCGCAGTGCCCGTGCCTCGCGGTCCGGCGTGCCGTCGAAGCGGTTGACGGCGATCGCGTAGTCGAGGCCGTAGTGCTCGATCAGGTCGATCACGGCGAAGGAGTCCGCCAGCCGCTCGGGGTCGACGAGCACCAGCGCGCCGAGCGCGCCGCGTGCCATGTCCTCCCACATCTGCATGAAGCGCTGCTGGCCGGGCGTTCCGAACAGGTACAGCACGACGCGGTCGCTGATGGTCAGACGGCCGAAGTCCATGGCCACCGTGGTGGTGGTCTTGCCCCGGACTCCCCTGAGGTCGTCGAACGACTCGGCGGCGCGTGTCATCGTCTCCTCGGTGGACAGCGGAGGGATCTCCGATATCGCACCGATGAAGGTGGTCTTGCCCACGGCGAAGTGACCGACGACGAGGATCTTCACCGCGGTCTGCGTCGCCCCGCCGCGGACGTAGGCCTGCTCATCCAAACTTGGCGCGGAGTGCATTGAGCACCTCCTCCAGGATCTGCTTGTCCGCCAGCGGGGCACGCTGCACGGGAGGCCGGGTGATGACGTAGCCGCCCTCGGTGAGGGCGGAGAGGAGGATCTTCACCACACCCATGGGCAGCCGCGTGTGCCCCGCGATCTCGGCGACGGAGAGGTAGCCGGCGGTGCACAGGTCCAGCAGGCTCTGCTCCTCCGGCGAAAGCCGGGTCGGACGCTGCTGGTCGTCGCTCGCCGCGGTGACCAGGGTGATCAGGGACAGCTGCTGCTCGTCGGGCAGGCCGCGCCCCTTGGTGATGACGTACGGTCGAACTAATTCCGCGGCCCCGGGCTCCGGTTCGTGGAAATCGGTCATGAGCGGGCGCCGAGGTTCTCGCGCGGCGGCGTCATCAGGACCTTGCCCAGCTGGCTGACCAGCTGCTGCATCCGGAAGGTGATGTCCTGCATGTCGACGTCCGGCGAGGCCGAGACGCCCAGGTAAGCGCCCTCCCCGGCGGAGATCAGGAAGACCCAGCCGCCGTCGAACTCGACCAGCGTCTGGCGCCACTGCATGTGGCCGTCCTCGACGAAGAACCCGAGCGAGCGGCTGAGCGACTGCACGCCGCTCATCGCGGCGGCCACGGTGTCCGCGTTGTCCCGGTCGAAGTCCTTCGTCCGGGCCATCAGCAGGCCGTCGGCCGAGATGAGGACCGCGTGCAGCGCCCCGGGAATCTCCAAGGCGCTGTCAAGCATCCATGACAGATCGTCGTTCACGAGACCTCATGCCCTTCACTGCTCGCATCACGTGTGCTGCTCGTCTGATCCGCCGCGTCCGAGGGCGTGGCCCGTCCGGACTGCGTGCCCCGCTGGAAGGCCCCCATGATCGCTGCGGCTTCCGCACCGGAGCGGGTCGACGCGGGCACGCCCTGGTCCGACGTGGTGCCGGGCACGATGGCCATCGGCCGCTTGCGGCGGCGCCTCGGCAGACCGTCGACGGTCGAGGACGCGGTCACCGCGGGTTCGGGGCCCCTCGGCTCCATCGCGGCGGCGGGGGCCGCGAAGGACGCGGGGGCGGAGTACGCCGCGGGGGCGGCGTAGGGCGCGGGGGCGGCGTAGGGCGCGGCGGCTGCGGGGGCGGCCGGCGCCGGGGCCTTCCGCTCCGGCATGGCCGTGAGCAGCTCGTGCGGCAGCAGGAGTACCGCGCGGACGCCTCCGTACGGCGAGTCGGAATCCACGGACGCCTCGAAGCCGAAGCGCTCACAGAGCACTCCGGTCACGGCGAAACCGAACTGCGGCGGGCTGCCGAGTCCGGAAACACCGGAGACCCGCTCGGTCGACAGGAGCTTTGCGGCCCTGGCCCTCTCCTCGTCGTTCATGCCGACACCGGCATCGTCGACGACGATGCAAATGCCCTTGGGCACGGTGCGGATATTGATTTCGACCACGGTGTCCGGGCTGGAATAGCTGGTGGCATTGTCGAGGAGCTCGGCAAGTGCCAGCGCCACCGGTTCGACGGCTCGGCTGGTGATGCCGAAGTCGACCTGAGAGAGGATCTCCACTCGCCGGAAGTGACGGATCCTGCCCTGCGCACTGCGGACCACGTCATAAACCGAGGCGACCTCGCGCTGCCGGCCCAGCCACCCGTCACACAACACGGCGATGGACTGGGCGCGCCGCCCGAACTGCGAGTTGGTGTGGTCGATCTCCAAGAGGTCCTGGAGAATGACGGACTCGCCGTACTTGTTCTGCAGTCCGGAGAGGATCAACTGCTGTTCTGCGGCGAGGCCTTGGAGCGTCCGCATCGCGGACTTGAGGACGGATTTCGTCGAGTCCTGGGCCCGCTCCTTCTCCGCCTCGACGGATTTCGCGTAGCTGCTCTCCAACTCGAAATAGTGGCCCCTGAGTTCTTCAATCTCCCGCTGTAAAGCCTGCGCCGCCCTGCGTTGGCGGACAATGACGGCGACTGCGCCCAGGACGGCAAGGAGGAGGGCCCAGAGCACTGGGTTCTGTATGTAAGACGTCATAAGACTCTCTTCAGGTGACCGACGGCCAGCTGCCGAACTCCGTCAATGCGGGCGGACCGGCGGACCGTCCGTACCGGGGTTGCAGCCCGGAAGTCCCCCATGGTCGGAGATGTCGTCTTGCGCCCATCCGCCACTCTTAAGCGCGATGATCGTATCACCGGGCGCGAACACCTGACTGATCGTCAATGTATGGATTTCTGGCCCAAATTGCCCCAACTCGGCCCCGATACACCGGAGTCCGGTGACTGCATGTCCACCCATCGATACTCAAGACGGACGCCCATTTCCGGCCATGGGACGTGCGTGAGTGCCGACTTGGGTTGAGGGCCGAGCAGGCGGAGCAGCAGGGGGCAGCACTTCTCGGACATTCATTGCGCCGCATTCACCGCGCTCACCCTGCCGACCGCCCGGGGGGCGGGCCCCACAGTCCTTCAGGGAAGTTCACCCGCCTGCGCGCAGTGAACTACTGCCAGTCGTCCCAGGGCGGGTCCATCTCGTCCAGGTCGAAGGGCGGCTCTTCGGCGTCCGGCGCCGCAGTCCGTGCCGCCGGTACGAGCGCCGCGGGAGCCGGGGCGGGCTCGGGGGCGACGGCGGGCTCGGGGGCGACGGCCGGGGCGGGCTCGGGGGCGTTGCACTCCGCCAGGGTGTCGAGGACGCCCTGGCCGTACTTGGTGAGCTTGGCTTCGCCGACCCCGCCGATGGTGGCCAGCTCCTCCACCGTGCCGGGCAGCCGGGTGGCGATCTCCCGCAGCGTCGCGTCGTGGAAGACGACGTACGCCGGTACGCCCTGCTCGCGCGCCGTCGCCGCCCGCCAGGCGCGGAGGGCCAGGAAGACCGGTTCGGCGGCGGCCGGCAGGTCGACCGGCACGCGGGCGCCCTTCCCGGAGCGCGAGCCGGACTCCTTCCGGGGCGGGCCGACGACCGCCTTCTCCTTCCGCATCGGGACGCTGCGGCGCCCTCCCAGCACCTCGCCGCTCTCCTCCGTCAGCACGAGCGTCCCGTATTCGCCCTCCACCGCCAGCAGCCGCTGGGCCAGCAGCTGGCGCACGACCCCGCGCCACTCCGCGGTGCTCAGGTCCGACCCGACGCCGAACACCGAGAGGGCATCGTGGTCGAACTGGATGACCTTGGCCGTCTTCTTGCCCTGAAGGATGTCGATGATCTGGCCGGCGCCGAACTTCTGGCGCCGTTCCTTCGCCAGCCTCCACACGGTGGACAGCAGTTTCTGCGCTGCGACCGTCCCGTCCCAGGACTCGGCGGGCGTCAGGCACGCATCACAGTTGCCGCACGGCTCGCCCGACTGTCCGAAGTACGCCAGCAGCCGCACGCGGCGGCAGTTGACCGTCTCGCACAGCGCGAGCATCGCGTCCAGGTGCATGGCCTGGGAGCGGCGGTGCGCCTCGTCGCCCTCGGAGCCGTCGATGAGCTTGCGCTGCTGGACCACGTCCTGGAGGCCGTACGCGAGCCAGGCCGTGGCCGGCTCTCCGTCGCGGCCGGCCCGGCCGGTCTCCTGGTAGTAGCCCTCGACCGACTTGGGCAGGTCGAGGTGGGCCACGAAGCGCACGTCCGGCTTGTCGATGCCCATGCCGAAGGCGATCGTGGCCACCACCACGACCCCGTCCTCACGCAGGAAGCGCGCCTGGTTGGCCGCACGCGTACGGGCATCCATGCCGGCGTGGTACGCCACGGCGTCGATGCCCTGCTCCACCAGGAAGGCCGCGGTCTTCTCCACCGAGGCCCGCGAAAGGCAGTAGACGACTCCGGCGTCCCCCTCGTGCTCGGTCCGGATCAGCTCCAGCAGCTGCTTGAGCGGGTTTTCCTTCGCAACGATGCGGTACTGGATGTTGGGCCGGTCGAAGCTGGCGACGAAGTGCCGGGCTTCGTCCAGGCCGAGCCGCGCCACGATCTCGGCGTGGGTGGCCTCGGTGGCCGTCGCGGTCAGCGCGATCCGCGGCACCTTCGGCCAGCGCTCGTGCAGCATGGACAGCGCGAGGTAGTCGGGCCGGAAGTCGTGACCCCACTGGGCGACACAGTGCGCCTCGTCGATCGCGAAGAGCGCCACCTTGCCCCGGTCGAGCAGCCGCTGGGTGCTCTCGGTGCGCAGCCGCTCGGGAGCCAGGTAGAGCAGGTCCAGCTCGTCGGCGAGGAAGGCCTGCTCGACGGCCTGCCGCTCGTACGGGTCCTGCGTGGAGTTGAGGAATCCGGCCCGCACCCCGAGGGCGGTCAGCGCGTTCACCTGGTCCTGCATCAGCGCGATGAGCGGCGAGATCACGACGCCCGTGCCTTCTCTGACGAGCGCAGGGATCTGGTAGCAGAGCGACTTGCCGCCGCCGGTCGGCATCAGCACCAGGGCGTCGCCGCCGGCCACGACCTGCTCGATGATCTCCTGCTGCTCGCCGCGGAAAGAGCTGTAACCGAAGACGCGGTGCAGCACCTGCAGAGCATCGGAGATCTCGGGGGAAGCGTCCGGAAGGGCCATTCGAGAAGCCTAGCGGCACCGGCCGACACCCCGGCCCCGCCCACCCGGACCTGTGGACGACCCGGCCCGTCCCCGCCCGGCCCGTCCCCGCCCGGACCTCCCGCCCGGGGTGCGCCGAGGCGCCCGATTGCGGTCCCCGGGTCCGGGTAGGCGCAGATCATGTCTGCGCTGCTGACCGAAAGCACCTTGTCCCTGATGGCCCACGGCTACGCGTGGGCCCCGGACCTGCGCCGGGCCCATGACGGTGCGCCCCTGGTCCGCACCCACCTGTTCGGCCGTCCCGCCGTACTTCTGCACGGCCGCGAGGCCGTCGCCTTCTTCTACGACGAGAGCCGCACCCAGCGCCACGGGGCCGTCCCGGCCCCGGTGCTCGACACCCTCATCGGCCGGGGAGCGGTGCACACCCTGGACGGGCCGGCGCACCGGGTGCGCAAGGAGCTGTTCGTGTCCCTGCTCATGTCGCCGGACGGCATCGACGCCCTGACCGACGGCGTCCTGGACGGCTGGCGCGATGCCGTGACGGGTCGGGAAGGCCGCCGGATGGTGCTCTTCGACGAGGTGGCCACCGTGCTCGCCCGGGCGGTCTGCGGCTGGGTGGGTCTGCCGGTCCCGGACGACGCCGCCCGGGAGATCGCCGAGGACTGCGTCGCCATGGTCGACGGCTTCGCCACCGCCGGACCCCGGCACCTGCGGGCCCGACGCGCCCGACGCCGCCAGGAGCAGGCCCTCGCGGCCGCCGTCACCGACCTCCGGGCACAGGGGCAGCACCCGGACGGCATCTTCTCCCCGTCCCGGCATGCCGCCGTGGCCGGGAGCCCGCTGGAGGCGGTCGCCCTGTACCGCGAACCGGACGGCACACCCCTCGATCCGCACACGGCGGCCGTCGAGCTCCTGAACATCATCCGTCCCACCGTCGCCATCACCTGGTTCGCCGTCTTCGCCGCCCACGCGCTGCACCGCCATCCCGGCCACCGTGACCTGCTCCGCGCCGGCGGCCCCGCCCAGGCCCGCGCGTTCGCCCACGAGGTCCGCCGCTTCTACCCGTTCGTACCCTTCGTCGGAGCCCTCGCCGCCCGCGACCTCACCTTCGCCGGTGACCACATCGAGGCCGGGACGCATCTGCTGCTCGACGTGTACGGGCACCACCACGACCCCGAGGTGTGGGAACGGCCGTACCACTTCGACCCCGGGCGCTTCCTCGGCCGCGAGCCCGGCCGCGACGAGCTCATCCCGCAGGGCGGAGGCGAGGCACGCACCGGCCACCGCTGCCCCGGCGAGGACATCACCGTTTCCCTGCTCGCCGCCCTCACGCCCGCCCTGGCCGAGCTGGACTTCACCGTGCCGCCGCAGGACCTGTCCATTCCGCTGAACCGGATCCCGACCCGGCCCCGCAGCGGCTTCGTCATCGAGACAGGAGCGCCGACCTCGTAGGCCAGGCCGTGATCAGGCGGCCAGGGGCCAGGGGTGCGATCAGGCGGCCAGGGGTGCGGTGGACATCCCGGCGCCCTCGCGCAGGCCCGCGAGGAACTCCTCGACGGCCTCCACCGCCGTGTACCGGGGCTGCCAGCCCAGTTCCCTACGGGCCCGGGAGGAGTCGAGCAGGGGCAGGCGCAGGACGGCGTCGAACAGGTCCGGTGAGGCGGGCGCGATGTGCAGGTGCCAGGCGGCGGCCAGGGCGGCCCGGACCGGGGCCGCCGGCATGGGCAGCCGACGGGCGTTGAAGATGCCGGCCAGGACCTCGGCGTCGATGGGCGGGTCGGCCGCCAGGTTGAAGGCGCCGCGCACCGATCCGTCGGTGACGGCGGTCAGGTAGGCCGCGGCCGCGTCGTCGGTGTGCAGGGCCTGGAAGGTCAGGCCGGGCAGGTCGGGGACGGTGGGGATCAGGCCGGGGCGGATGAGCCGTCCGGGCAGGAGCCGCCCCGCGAAGATCCTCCGCTGTTCGGAGGCGGAGGTCCGTTTGAAGAGGAACGCCGGGCGCATGCGGACCACCCGGACTTCGGGATGCGTCTGCTCGAAGGCGTCGAGGACCCGTTCCACATAGGCCTTCTCGCGGGTGTACGCGGCCTGCGGCCAGCCATGGGTGGGCCAGGACTCGTCGACCGTACGGTCCTTGGGGCCGGGCGAGTACGCGCCGACGGAGGAGGCGTGGATCAGGGCCGGCACACCAGCGGTGGCCACGGCTTCGAAGACGCGCACGCTGCCGAGGACGTTGGTCAGCCAGGTCTGGTCCGGGTGGTGGGTGGGCTGGAACTTCCAGGCGAGGTGGACCACGGCGTCGGCTCCGGCGAACAGCGGCACGAGGTCCGGGCCGTCCGGTTCGATGTCCGCGGCGGCCCATTCCGTTTTGGCGGGGTGCCAGTGGGGCACCCGGCGGGCCAGGCCGAGGACGGAGGTGACGGCCCGGCTGTCCGCGCAGGCCTGGACCACGCTGGTACCGACGTTTCCGGTGGCGCCGACGACCACGACCCGCAGGCCGTCGTCACCGGGTTCCGTGGGGCGGGGGCGAGTCATCGCGTGGGCTCCCTTCGGTTCGTGCGATGCGCCTAACCGGGAGGAAGCCCCGCAAACCTGCCGCGGCCCGGTGCCCGGCCAGGGGTGTCCCGGCGGCTGACGGGGGTAGCCGGGTAGCAGGGGGCGGCGGTCTCGAAGGGATCAAGGTGATGACGTCTTTCGGCTATTTCCTGGCCACCGAGGAATTCACTCCGGCCCAGCTCCTGCAGCAGGCGCGCTGGGCCGAGGACGCGGGATTCACCCGGCTGGCCGTCTCCGACCATTTCCACCCCTGGAACGACGCCCAGGGCAACAGTCCCTTCGTCTGGTCGGTGATCGGAGCCCTGTCCCAGGCGGTCGATCTGCCGGTGACCACGCTGGTCACCTGTCCCACCGTGCGACTGCACCCGGTGGTGACGGCACAGGCGGCGGCCACCTCGAGCGTGCTGCTCGGCGGCCGGTTCGCGCTCGGCGTGGGCACCGGTGAGGCACTGAACGAGCATGTTCACGGCGACCGGTGGCCCGCTTTCGACGAGCGGGCGGAAATGCTGGAGGAGGCGGTCGAGGTGATGCGGATGCTGTTCACCGGGCGCCAGATCAGCCATCGGGGCCGGCACTACACCGTCGACAACGCCCGCCTCTACACGGCGCCCGAGGAGCCGCTGCCGATCCTGGTCTCCGGCTTCGGACCGAAGGCGGCCGATCTCGCCGGCCGGATCGGAGACGGCTTCGTCACCATGGGCCCCGACGAAGAGGCGATCGGCCGGTTCCGCGATGCGGGCGGCACGGGCAAACCGGTGGTCGGGGGCCTGAAGGTGTGCTGGGACCAGGACCGGGAAGCGGCCGTGGAGACCGCGTACCGGCTGTGGCCCACCGAGCACCTGCCCGGTGAGCTGAACCAGGTCCTTCCCACCCCCGCCCACTTCGAGCAGGCCAGCGAGCTCGTCACCCGGCGGCACGTGTCCGAGGGCGTGCCGTGCGGCGCCGACACCGATGAGCACGTCGATGCGATCCGCGCGTACGTGGACGCGGGATTCGACGAGGTATATATCGGGCAGATCGGTCAGAACCAGGAGGATTTCTTCGCCGCCTACCGTGAGAAGATCCTTCCCGCCTTCCCCGGGTGACGGGTCTCCCGGCCGCATCCACCCCGGGGCAGGCCTCCCGCGAAGGGACCACCCTCCATGTCGACCACACTGTCCGCGGCAGCCGACGGCACCTCGCCCGGCACGACGAGCGAGAAGGAGCCCGGGCTGTCCGGCCGCGGGCCCGGCGGGACCCGGCTCACGATGGGAGTCGAGGAGGAGTTCCTCCTCGTCGACCGCTGCAGCGGCGCCCCGGCGGGCCGCGCACCGCAGGTCATCGCGGCAACCCGCGGAGTCCTCGGCGCGCAGGTCCAGCAGGAGTTCTACACCGTTCAGGTGGAGGTCTGCACCCTTCCCACGTCCGACAGTGCCCGACTGCGGGCCGAACTGGCCCTGCTGCGGGCCGTCGTGAGGGTCGCGGCCGCGGACGCGGGCTGTCTGCTGGTGGCTTCGGGAACGCCGGTGATCCCGCCCGAAGGGCCGCTGGAGGTGACGCCGGACCCTCGCTACCGGCTCATGGCGGCCCGGTACGTACGCTCCCTCGGAGACCTGCGCCAGGTGGTGTGCGGCTGCCACGTCCACATCGGCGTGCCCGACAAGGCCCGGGCGCTGGCCCTGGCCAACCACATGCGCCCGTGGCTGCCGGTACTTCAGGCCATCGCCGCGAACTCGCCGTTCGACGGCGGCACGGATTCCGGGTACGCCAGCTGGCGGGCCGTCGCGCACGCCCGCTGGCCGACCGTCGGGCCCTCCCCCGTCCTGGACGAGGCCCGGTACGAACGCACCGCGGACCGCCTGGTGCGCACGGGCCTGCTCATGGACCGGAAGATGATCTACTGGTACGCCCGTCCGTCCGAGCACGTGCCGACCGTGGAGATACGCGTCGCCGACGTCAACGCCGACCTGGACGTGGTGGTCCTGCTGGCCGCCCTCGTGCGGGGGCTCGCCACGGTCCTGTCCCGGGACGCCGAGGAAGGCCTGCCGCCTCCGCCGGTCGCCTCCAGGGCGCTGCGGGCCGCACACCACCTCGCGGCCCTCCACGGCCTGGAGGGAGACGGACTCGACCTGAGGAGCGGCCGGCGGATACCTGCCTGGGACCTGGTCGCCGCCCTTCTGGAGCGGGCCGCCCCGGGGCTGGAGGCGGCCGGAGACCTGCCCATGGTCGCCACCCTCCTCGGCCGGCTCCACACCCAGGGCGGCGGCGCCAGCCGGCAGCGCTCCACTCACCGGCGCCGGGGCAGCCTGTACGGCGTCATCGACGCCCTGGCCGCGACCACCGCAGCCTCCTGAACCGCGCCGCGGACTCCGATCGGAGCGCCGAGTACCCATGAGCAGCAACCCCGCCGATGCCCCCGCTCCCCCGCCGGCCGGCCCCGGCCGTGAGGCCTCCGTCTCCCGCGAGGAGTTCGACGCGCTCTTCGAGGCGGTCCGTACGTGGGGCCGCTGGGCTGCGGCCGACCGCGGCGCCTGGAACAGGGTGACGGCGGGCCACGTGCAGCGGGCCGCGGCCCTGGTCCGGTCCGGCACGGTCGTCCCGATGGGGCGGCCCTGGGACACCCGGCCCGGCCCGGACAACGCGAAGCCCGCGTTGCACTACATGTCCGACCTCGGCGACGTGGAGGCCCCGGAACCGTCCACCTACAAGGACTTCCTGGCCGTGGACTACCACGGGAAGGGCGTGAGCCACCTCGACGCGCTGTCGCACATCGCCTACCGGGGGCAGCTCTACGACGGCCGCGCGGCGCGCGAGGCCGTCGATGCCGGGGGTGCCCGCTTCGGCGCGGTCCCGGCGCTCGGCCCCCTCGTCACCAGGGGCGTACTCCTCGACCTGCCCGCCGTCCTCGGCGTCGACTGGCTGGAACCGGGGCGTGCGGTGCACGCGCGGGACGTCGTCGCCGCGGAGAAGGCGCTCGATGTGGCCGTCGGGGACGGCGATGCGGTGCTGCTGCGCTCCGGCCACCTGCGCCGGCGCCGGGAGACCGGCCCCTGGAACCCCGACGCGGCGAGCGCGGGCTGGCACGTGGACGCGATGCCCCTGCTGGCCGGACGGGCCGTTTCCCTGCTCGGCGGGGACGGGGACAACGACGTACGGCCGTCGCCGGTCGAGGGCCTGCACTCCCCCGTCCACGCGCTCGCGATCACCGCGATGGGGGTGCCGCTGCTGGACAACCTCGACCTCGAACCGCTCTCCGCCGCCTGCGCCGAGGCCGGCCGCTACGCGTTCATGCTCGTCGTGACGCCGCTGAACGTCCCCGGCGGGACGGGCTCGCCCGTCAATCCGGTCGCGGTCCTGTGAGGGCCGGCGGATCCGGGGGCCGGCCGACCCGTGGGAGTCACTCTGCTCCCACCCCCACCCCCGAAATGTGAGGAATATACTCAAACCGGGCGATCGAGAGTGTTAGGGAAGTGGTGCAGATGGGGGTCGTCGGAGACCGCATCGGCCCCGTGCGTTCCCGTGACCGGTTCCTGCACGGCGAGTCGGTCGAGGGGAGCGTGAGAAGTCCGATCCTGAGCTCGTGGCAGCGCAGCTTGCTGCTGGGGCTGTCGCCGGACCAGTCCGACCTTCCCTTCAGGCAGGACTTCGACGCGGACGGCCGGCTCGTCCGCGCCGCCGGGCCCGTGCTCGACCGGCTGCAGTCCATTTTCGCGGGCAGCCAGATGAACATCTGCCTGGCCGACGGGCTGGGCACGGTGCTCGAACGCCGTTTCGGAGAGAAGTCCATGGTCGGGCGTCTCGCCGCGATCCAGACCGTCCCCGGTTTCGTGTTCGCCGAGCGGTTCGCGGGGACCAACGGCATCGGTCTCACCCTCGCGGAACGGCAACTCTGCCAGGTCTTCGGTGCCGAGCACTTCGCCGAGCGGTCCCAGTCGAGTGCCTGTACCGCCATTCCCCTCCGCGACCAGCTCAGCGGGCACATCGAGGGCGTCCTCTGCCTCGGCTATCCCTACACCGATGCCGACCCGGCACTGGTCCCCCTGGTACGCAAGGCGGCCGAAGCCATCGAGCGACGGCTCATGGAGCAGAGTTCGGCGCGGGAGCGCGGCCTGCTCCAGGCGTACCTCGACGCCGGGAGCCGCACCGCGACCGGCGGCCCGGACGCCCGGAACGGGTACCCGGTCGGAATGGACGACCTGCTCCAGAGCGACCTGGACCAGAGCGATCAGACGCTCCTCAAGGAGAAGGCGACGGAGCTGATGTCCTCGGCGCAGCGGGCTGCCGCCCAGGTGCCCCTGTCCCGCGGCCGGTGGGTCACCCTCGTGAGCCGTCCCGTGACCAGCCCCTCCGGGGTGGAGGGCGTCGTCGTCGAGGCGCTCCTCCCCGAGGACACGGAGCGGCACGCCCCCGCCCCCACCCCCTCCACACCGCCCCCGCCCGGCCCCCGTCCTCTCGCCACACCCGTCCCGACCCCGACGGCGGTCGGCGCACCCCCCGGCGCACCGCGCACCGGGGACTCCGCCACCGGCGTGGTCAGGGGGCTGGTGCTGGTGGGCGAGCCGGAAGTGGGCAAGTACGCCGTCGCGGCGCGGCGCCGGCTGGAGTTGCTGGCCGAGGCCAGCAACCGCATCGGCACCACCCTGGACGTGACCCGTACCGCCTGGGAACTCGCCGAGACGGCCGTCCCGCGCCTGGCCGACTTCGTCACCATCGACGTGCCCGAGGCCGTGCTGCGCGGCGAAGAGTCCGTCCGGCCCACCAACGAGATGCACCGCACGGTGGTCCACGGCATCCGCGAGGACTGCCCCTTCTATCCGGTGGGCGAGCAGGTCGTCCTTCGCCCGACCACCCCGCACATGCGCTGTCTGGCCACCGGGCAGCCCGTGCTGGAACCCGACCTGAAGGCCGCCTTCGGCTGGATCGCCCAGGACCCGGAGCACGCCGAGCTGCTCCTCGCCCACAACATCCACTCGCTCATCACGGTCCCCCTGCTCGCCCGCGGCGTCCTCCTGGGCATCGCCGCCTTCTACCGTTCGCAGGACCCCGCCCCCTTCGGGGACGACGACCGCTCGCTGGCCCAGGAACTCGCCGCCCGCGCCGCCCTCTGCATCGACAACGCCCGCCGCTACACCCGCGAGCACACCCTGGCCCTGTCCCTGCAGCGCAGCCTGCTGCCGCGCGGCCTCCCCGAACAGGGCGCCGTCGAGGTCGCCCACCGCTACCTGCCCGCCGAGTCCGGAGTGGGCGGCGACTGGTTCGACGTCTTCCCCCTCTCCGGCACCCGTGTCGCCCTCCTCGTCGGCGATGTCGTCGGCCACGGACTGCACGCCGCCGCCACCATGGGCCGGCTGCGCACCGCGGCACGCAACTTCGCCGAACTGGAACTCGCCCCGGACGAGCTCCTCACGCACCTGGACAACCTCATGGTGCGCCTCGACAGGGAGGAGGGCGGCGACCATCCCGCCGGTGGCAGCACCGGCATCGTCGGCGCCACCTGCCTGTACGCCATCTACGACCCCACCTCGCAACAGTGCACGATGGCCCGTGCCGGCCACCCCCCGCCCGTGATGGTCCGCCCCGACGGCAGCGTGACACTCCTCGACCTTCCCGCCGGGCCCCCGCTGGGCCTCGGCGGTCTGCCCTTCGAATCCATCGAGATCCACCTCCCCGAACACAGCCAGCTGGTCCTCTACACCGACGGGCTCATCGAGGACCGCCACCGCGACGTCGACGCGTCCCTCGACGCACTGCGCCGCGCGCTGGCCCACCCGGACCGTGCCCCCGAGGACACCTGCGAGGCGGTCCTCGACGCCGTGGCACCCGAACACCCCGCCGACGACATCGCCCTGCTCGTCGCCCGCACCAACGCCCTGCCCGCCGACCGGATCGCCACCTGGGAGCTGGCCGCCGACCCGGCCCTCGTCTCCGACGTCCGCGCCGCCGCCGTGGACCGGCTGAGCCAGTGGGGGCTGGACGAGTCCGCCTTCGCCACGGAACTGCTGCTCAGCGAGCTGGTCACGAACGCCGTCCGGTACGGCACCGGGCCCATCCGAGTACGCCTCATCCACGACAGCACCCTGATCTGCGAGGTGCACGACGCCAGCAGCACCGCCCCCCGCATGCGCCACGCGGCCACCACCGACGAGGGCGGCCGGGGCCTGTTCCTCGTCGCACAGCTCGCCCAGGCCTGGGGCACCCGCTACACCACCTCCGGGAAGGTCATCTGGGCCGAGTGCGCCCTGGAAGCGGCGTGATCCGCGACCGGCGCATTCGAGAGGGGCAAATGCCGGACATACCGGGGTAGATCCGCATAGAATTCCGCGTGCAGTCGGGAAGAACTCGGAGGCCGACCCCCGGAGAAGTCTGTGCATGACGCTCCCGACACCTCGATGGGACCGCCCTCGCGCTTCGGCGGCGACCCTCTCGTCCGCATCCGCGGTCTCGGCAAGCGGTTCGGCGGCACCGTCGCGCTGGCCGCGGTCGACCTCGACATCCGCAGGGGCAGCGTCCTCGCCCTGCTCGGTCCCAACGGTGCCGGAAAGTCCACCCTCATCAAGGTGCTCGCCGGGGTCCACCACGCCGACGAGGGCGAGGTGACGGTGGCGGGGCACCCGCTCGGCTCCCATGCCGCCACCCGCACCATGTCCTTCATCCACCAGGATCTCGGTCTCGTCGACTGGATGACGGTGGCCGAGAACATCGCCCTGGGCACCGGCTACCCGCGCCGCCGCGGACTGATCTCCTGGCGGCGGACCCGGGAGCGCTGCGAAGAGGCCCTGCGACTCGTCGCCGGGCACCTGGACGCCGACGCCCGGATCGCCGACCTCGCCCCCGCCGAGCGCTCCCTGGTCGCCATCGCCCGCGCCCTGGCGACACGGGCCGAGCTCGTCGTCCTCGACGAGCCGACCGCCACCCTGCCCGCCGCGGACTGCGCCCGGCTGTTCGACGTACTGCACACCCTGCGCGACCGGGGCCACGGCATCCTCTACGTCAGCCACCGGCTCGACGAGGTGTACAAGGTCGCCGACACGTTCGCCGTGCTGCGTGACGGTCACCTGGTCGACCGGGGTCCGCTCGCCGGCCACAGCCCCGCCCGTCTGGTGCACGCCATCGTGGGCCGCGAACCGCCCGGCCACCGGCCCGCCACCACCCCCGCCGCCGGCCCGCCCCTCCTGAGCCTCGACGGCGTGACGACCGAACACGCCGAACGGGTCAGCCTGGAGCTGCGGGCCGGGGAGATCCTCGGCATGGTGGGCCTGACCGGCGCCGGCCACACGGACCTGGGCCGCGCCCTCGCCGGGGCCCGGCCGATCCTCGGCGGCCGGGCGCTGCTCAACGGCCGCCCGTACCACCCGCGTACGGTTTCCGCCGCTCTCGACTCCGGCGTCGGCTTCGTGGCGGGCAACCGTCAGGAGGAAGGCTGTGCCCCCGAACTGACCGTGCGGGAGAACTTCCTGGCCAACCCCCGGGCAGCCGGTGTGCCGGAGTCGCTCTGGATCAGCCCCCGGCGTGAGCGCGCCGAGGCCACCGCCCTGATCGACCGGTTCGCGGTGCAGCCCCGCGACAGCGAGGTGCCGATCGCCACCCTGTCCGGCGGCAACCAGCAGAAGGTCATGGTCGGCCGGTGGCTCCGGGGGAGCCTGCGCCTGCTCATCCTCGAAGAGCCGACCGCCAGCGTGGACGTCGGCGCCAAGGCCACCGTCTACCGGCTGCTCGACGACGCGCTGGCCGCCGGCCTGGCCGTACTGCTCGTCTCCACCGATTTCGAAGAGGTCGCGGGCGTGTGCCACCGCGCCCTGGTGTTCGTCCGCGGGAGCGTGGGCGCCGAGCTGACCGGCGCGGCCCTCACCGTCGCCGAACTCACCCGGGCCGCCTCGGCCATGCCCCCCGTCACCGGAGCCGCGACGAGCCGATGACCCCCTCCCCCTCGCCCCGATCCGTGCTCGGCCGCCTCCGCGGGCACCACATCGGCACCTACGGCCTGCTGGTCCTCGCCGCCCTGCTCTTCCTGGTCTTCTCCCTCACCCTGCCGGACACCTTTCCCACCCGCGACAACGTCTCCTCGATCCTCTCCAACCAGTCGATCCCCGCCATCCTGGCGCTCGGCGCGACGCTCCCCATCGCCACCGGCAAGTTCGACCTGTCCATCGGCTACGGTCTCGGCCTGGCGCACGTCATGGTGATGCACCTCATCGTGGACGGAGCCTGGCCCTGGCCCCTCGCCTGCCTCGTGGTGGTGTGCGGAGGTGCGGCGGTCGGCGCCCTCAACGGTGTCATCGTCGAATTCGGGCAGATCGACTCCTTCATCGCCACGCTCGGCACCGGCAGCATGATGTACGCCTGCACCGGCTGGATCACCGACGGCGCCCGGATCGTGCCCGGCCCGGACGGCCTGCCCGCCTCCTTCACCGGCCTCTACGACGCCCGGTTCCTCGGGCTGCCGGTACCCGCCTTCTACACCCTGGCCGTCGCCGCCGCCCTCTGGCTGCTGCTGGAGCGGCTGCCGCTCGGCCGCTACCTGTACGTCATCGGCTCCAACCCCCGCGCCGCGGGCATCATCGGCATCCCCACCCGCACCTACTCCGTGTACGCCTTCGCCGGATCGGGCCTGGTCGTCGGCTTCGCCGGGGTCCTCCTCGCCGCCCAGCAGCAGACCGGCAACCCGAGTGTCGGGCTGGACTACCTGCTGCCCGCCTTCGTCGGCGCCCTGCTCGGGTCCACCACGATCAGGCCGGGCCGGGCCAACGCCCTCGGCACCCTGGTGGCCGTCGCCGTCCTGGCCATCGGCCTCGCCGGCATCGGCCAGCTCGGCGCCCGGTTCTGGGCCACTCCGCTGTTCAACGGCGGCACCCTGCTCATCGCCGTCGGACTGGCCGGCTACTCCGCGCGCCGCCGGCTGCGCTCCGGTGCCACCGCGACCCGCCGGCCGCCCGCCGAGCCGCCCCCCGCCGGATCGCCGGCCGCACCGGCCGAGGACGGCCACCCCTAGAACACTTCGTACGCGCACCCGCGTCAGGAGCACCGTGTACCCACATCGCCAGGCCACCCTCACCGCCGCAGCCCTGCTGACAGCGGCCGCCGCCCTCGTCACCGGCTGCGGCGGCGGCGCGTCGACCGGCGGGCCCGCACAAGCCGGCTGTCCCGCCGCCCTCGCGAAGGCCGAGGCAGCCGTCCGGCAGGCCGAGAACACCGACGCCTCCTGGAACGGCCCCACCAGCGGCCCCGCCGCGGTTTCCGGCAAGAGCATCGTCTACGTCGCGCAGACCATGACCAACCCGGGCGTCGCAGGCGTCGCCAAGGGGGTGGAGGAAGCCGCGAAGACGATCGGCTGGAAGGTCCGGGTGATCGACGGCGAGGGCACCCCCGCCGGCATCCAGGCGGCGCTCAGCCAGGCCATCACCCTCAAACCCTCGGGCATCGTCATCGGCGGCTTCGATCCCCGGCTGACCTCGCAGCAGGTGGCGCGGGCCCGGGCGGCGGGCATCCCGGTCATCGGCTGGCACGCGGTGGATTCCCCCGGGCCGAGCGAGAGCACCGGGCTCTTCACCAACATCACCACGAAGGTGGGGGACGTGGCGAAGATCAGCGCCGACTGGATCATCGCGCGCTCCCGGGGCGAGGCAGGAGTCGTCCTCTTCACCGACGACTCCATCCCGTTCGCCAGGAACAAGGCCGAACTGATCAAGAAGGAGCTCGCCGGCTGTTCCGGCGTGGCGCTCCTGGCGTACGAGAACATCCCCATCCCCGACGCGAGCAGCCGCACCCCCCAGGAGGTCTCCTCGCTCCTGTCCCGCTTCCGGAACAGGTGGACCCACTCCGTCGCCATCAACGACCTCTACTTCGCCGATGCCGCCCCGGCCCTCCGAGCAGCGGGCAGACCGGGCTCCGGACCGCCCTTCAACATCGGCGCGGGCGACGGCGACCCGTCCGCCTTCCAGCGCATCAACAGCGAGCAGTTCCAGGCCGCCACCGTCCCCGAGCCGCTGTCCCAGCAGGGCTGGCAGATCATCGACGAGTTCAACCGCGCCTTCGCCGGCCGGCCCGCCAGCGGCTACGTGGCCCCCGTCCACATCGCCACGGCCGACAACAGCAGCGGCGCCGAGTCCTGGGATCCGTCCGGTTACCGCGAGGCGTACCGGAAGATCTGGGGCACCTGACGGCACCGGACCGGCATCTGACCGGCATCTGCTCAGCGCGAGGCCGACACGAGGCCCAGCTCGTAGGCGGTGATGACCAGTTGGACCCGGTCACGGGCCGGCAGCTTGGTGAGCAACCGCCCCACGTGCGCCTTGGCCGTGGCCGGGCTGATGGTGAGCTCGGTGGCGATCTCGTGGTTGGACAGGCCGCGTCCGACGAGGGTGAGTACCTCGCGCTCCCGGTCGGTGATGCCCTCGACCGTTCTGCGCCGGGGCGCGGCCGCGGGTTCGGGGCGTGCGGCGAACTCCCCGATCAGGCGGCGGGTCACGCTCGGCGCGATCAGGGCGTCGCCGGCGGCGACCACGCGGATCGCGGTGAGGATGTCGTCCAGGTCCATGTCCTTGACGAGGAATCCGCTCGCGCCCGCGCGCAGTGCGCCGTAGACGTACTCGTCGTCGTCGAAGGTGGTGAGGACCAGGACCCGTGCCGTGCCCGGGCCTGCCGTGATCAGTGCGGTCGCCTCGATGCCGTTCATGCCGGGCATGCGGATGTCCATGACCACCACATCGGGCCGGACGTCCCGGGCCAGCCGGACCGCCTCGCTGCCGGTGCCGGCTTCTCCCACGATTTCCAGGCCGGCGCTGTCCGCGATGAGTACGCGCAGCCCGGCGCGGACCAGCGGCTGGTCGTCGACGAGTACGACGCGGACGGGGGTCGCGGTCATCGCACGCCTGCCGGCGGCACGGGGAGCCTTGCGGCCACGCGGAAGCCGCCTTCGGGGCGGGGCCCGGCGGTGAACCGGCCGTGCAGCAGGGCGGCCCGCTCGCGCATTCCGGTGATGCCGTAGCCGGTGCCCGCAGGTGCGGTCCCGTGACCGTCGTCGGTGATGTCGATGGACAGTTCGTCCTCCCGGTAGTCGATGACCACCCGGCACTCATGGGTGCCCGCGTGGCGGACCACGTTGGTGATCCCCTCCTGGATGATGCGGAAGGCGGACAGTTCGACCTCCCCGGGCAGCGGGCGCCGTACTCCCCGCCACTCGACGTCGACCCGTACCCCGCCGTCCTTCGTGGTGGCGACCAGCGATTCGATGTCCGCCAGGCCCGGCAATGGGGTCGCCGGCGCGCCTTCCGGTTCGGCCTTGCGCAGGGCTCCGAGCATGCGCCGCAGGCCGGCCAGGGTGTCCCGGCTGGTGGTCTCGATGGCGGCCAGCGCGTTGCGGGCCTCGGTCGGCTGGGTGTCGATGACCCGGCGGCCCGTGCCGGCCTGGATGGCGATGATGCCGATGCTGTGCGCGACCATGTCGTGCAGCTCGCGGGCGATCCGCAGCCGTTCGGCGGTGACCGCCTGGACTGCGGCCTGGGCCCGCATGGTTGCTGCGTGTTCGCGGCGCTCGCGGACGAGGTGGCCGGCCATCCAGGCGAGGGCGAGCGTCAGGACGAGGAACACGAGGCCCGAGACGAAGGCGTCGGACCCGCTGCGGTAGTAGGTGGCGGCGGCGATCTGCACGACGAGGGCCGAGGCCGCGGCGACGAGCACGGTCCGGGGCCTCCGGGTGGCGGCGATCCAGCCGACGGCGAGATCGGTCACCAGCGCCTGCAGAGCGCCCATCTGCCATCCCTGCTCCGGTGCCGAGAAGGGGAAGGTGGAGGCCAGTTGCGAGGCCGCCGTCACCGTCGCGGCGAACGAACCGGCCAGCATCAGCGCCAGGGTGGGCAGCGGCCGGCGCCGTAGGAGGGGAAGGGCCAGAACGGAGAGTGCGGCCGGCAGCAGCAGCCGCACACCGGTGGACTCCTGCTCGTTCAGGACCGCGACGAACAGCAGGACCGGGTAGGCGAGCGCCCCGCACCAGGCCAGGGTCTCGGCCGCGGCCGGTCGCAGGCGCAGGCGCCAGGGGCGGGCGGCGGGGTGGATCGGTGGGGCGCTCATGTCGCGATCATAGGTACGGGCCCGGTGCCGGGGCATCGGCCCGCAGGCGTACGCCCGCGGGCCACCGGCGGATCCCGCGGGTGTGGCCGCCGGGCCGATGCCCCGCGGGCACCTCCCGCGGCACCGTGGCCTGGTGATCGAAGTCAACGAACTGACGAAGCGATACGGCGCCACCACCGCCGTCGACGGCCTGACCTTCACCGTCCGCCCCGGCCACGTCACCGGGTTCCTCGGCCCGAACGGCGCCGGCAAGTCCACCACGCTGCGGATGATCCTCGGCCTGAACGACCCCAGCAGCGGCACCGTCACCGTCGGCGGGCAGCCGTTCCGGGGGCGCCCGCGGGGGCTGCGGCACGTCGGGGCACTGCTCGACGCCCACGACGTCCACGGCGGACGCAGTGCACGGGCGCACCTGTCCGCGCTGGCGCACAGCAACGGGCTGCCGCGGCGCCGGGTGGACGAGGTACTGGAGGAGGTCGGGCTCGCAGCCGCCGCCCCGCGCCGCATCGGGGGGTTCTCGCTCGGGATGAAGCAGCGGCTCGGCATCGCCGCCGCGCTGCTCGGCGACCCGCCCGTCCTGCTGTTCGACGAGCCGCTCAACGGGCTGGACCCGGAGGGCGTGCTGTGGGTGCGCGGCCTCTTCCGGCGGCTGGCCGCGGAGGGCCGTACGGTGCTGGTCTCCAGCCATCTGATGCGCGAGATGGAGCACACGGCCGAGCAGTTGGTCGTCATCGGCCGGGGCGAGCTGATCGCCGCCGAGAGCCTGGCGGAGTTCGCGGCACGCGGCACCCGGTCGAGCGTGACCGTCCGTACGCCCGACGTCGCCGGACTGACGTCCGTCCTCGGCCCGGAGGGGGCGGTCGTCCGCGAGGAGGACGACGGCTCGTGCACGGTGACCGGCCTGGGTGCGGAGCGCATCGGCGAACTCGCCTTCCACCACCGCGTCCTGCTGCACGAACTCGCTCCCCGGGCCGCCTCCCTGGAAGAGGCCTTCATGGGACTCACCGCCGACAGCGTCGAATACGGCGCAGGAGAAGCAGGAGGAGCACGATGACCACCACACGGTCGGTGTCCGGACCGGAGATGTACGCGACCACCCCCGACCCGCGGGCCCGGTTCCGGGATCTCCTCACCGCCGAGTGGATCAAACTGTGGTCGCTGCGCTCCACCTACTGGGTCCTCGGACTCGGCCCGCCGGCGGTCATCGGGATCAACGTGAACTCGGCCCGGTCCAATGCCGACCGGCTGGCGCACCAGCCCGAACTGCCGCCCGCCCCGCCGCCCGGGTTCACCGACGGGCCCGAGATGCTGTTCGATCCCCTGGCGACCGCCTTCGTGGACCCGGCCTGGCAACTCCTCATGGTGATCGCCGGCAGCGTGGGTGCCATCGCGGTGTTCGGCGAGTACACCACCGGGCTGATCCGCACCACTTTCGCCGCCGTCCCCGCGCGCCGTGCGGTGATGGCGGCCAAGGTGACCGTCATGGCGGCGGTCATGCTCGTCCTCGGCGCCGTCGTCGCGGTCACCTCGTTCGGGGTGACCCAGGCGATCCTGCGCGACCACCACGGCGTGTCCATCGGCGACCCGGGCGCCCTGCGGGCCGTCGCCGCCTCCGCGCTGCTCGCCCCGCTGTGTGCCCTCGTCGGGATGGCTCTCGGCGCCCTGGTCCGGCACGCGGCGGGCAGCATCGTGGCGGTGGTCGGCGTGCTGCTGATGCTGCCGTCGCTCTTCGGGGGCGAGACGTACCGGTGGGTCAAGGAGATTGGCAACGCGATGCCGCTCACCGCATGGCACGCCCTGGTCCAGAACCCGACGCGGGACTACGGGGTGGACAAGTACCCGGTGTCGGTGGCCGAGGCGTGGATCGTGTTCGGTGCGTGGTCGCTCGTCGCGGCATGCGTCGCGGTGGCCGTCGTGCACCGCCGCGACGTGTGAGCCGGCCCGGGCCCCGGGCGAGCCGGTGAGGACGTCCGGGCCGGCCGGGGCGGGCCGGCCCGGACGTCGTGATCACACGAGGTCGAACCGGTCCAGGTTCATGACCTTGTCCCACGCCGCGACGAAGTCCTTCACGAACTTCTCCTTCGCGTCATCGCTCGCGTAGACCTCCGCGAGCGCGCGCAGTTCGGAGTTGGAGCCGAAGACGAGGTCGGCGCGGGTGCCCGTCCACTTGACCTGGCCGGTGGCCGCGTCGCGCCCCTCGAAGGTGTTCCGGTCCTCGGACGTCGCCTTCCACGTCGTGCCCAGGTCGAGCAGGTTGACGAAGAAGTCGTTGGTCAGCGTCCCGGGGGCGGCGGTGAACACACCGTGCGGCGACTGCTGGTGGTTCGTGCCCAGGACGCGCAGGCCGCCGACGAGGACGGTCAGCTCGGGGGCGCTCAGGTTCAGCAGGTTCGCCCGGTCGAGCAGCAGGTACTCGGCCGGCAGCCGGTTGCCCTTCCCGAGGTAGTTGCGGAAGCCGTCGGCGGTCGGCTCGAGCGCGGCGAACGACTCCACGTCCGTCTGCTCCTGCGAGGCGTCGACGCGGCCCGGCGTGAACGGGACCTCGATGTCGAAGCCGGCGTCCTTGGCGGCCTGTTCGACGGCGGCGGCACCGGCCAGCACGATCAGGTCGGCGAGGGAGATCCGCTTGCCGCCGGTCTGGGCGGTGTTGAAGGCCTCCTGGATCCCGGTCAGGGTGCGCAGCACCACCGCCAGCTGGTCGGGCTCGTTGACCTCCCACCCGCTCTGCGGCTGGAGGCGGATGCGCGCGCCGTTGGCGCCGCCGCGCTTGTCGCTGCCGCGGAAGGAGGAGGCCGAAGCCCAGGCGGTGGACACGAGCTGGGACACCGTGAGGTCCGAGTCGAGGATCCGGCTCTTGAGGGTGGCGATGTCGCCGGCGTCGACGAGTTCGTGCGTCACCGCGGGCAGGGGGTCCTGCCACAGCAGCGTCTCGGACGGGACCTCCGGACCGAGGTAGCGCACGACCGGGCCCATGTCGCGGTGGGTCAGCTTGAACCAGGCGCGGGCGAAGGCGTCCGCGAGCTCTGCGGGGTTCTCGAGGAAGCGCCGCGAGATCTGCTCGTACGCCGGGTCGAACCGGAGCGAGAGGTCGGTCGTCAGCATCGTCGGGGCGTGGCTCTTGGACGGGTCGTGGGCGTCGGGCACGGTGCCGGCCCCGGCGCCGTTCTTCGGCCGCCACTGCTGTGCGCCGGCGGGGCTCTCGAACAGCTCCCACTCGTGGCCGAACAGGATCTCCAGGAAGCTGTTGTCCCAGGTCACCGGGGTGTTCGTCCAGGTGCCTTCGAGACCGCTGGTGATCGTGTCGGCACCCTTGCCGGTGCGGAAGGTGCTGCTCCAGCCCAGGCCCTGCTGCTCCAGCGAGGCGGCCTCGGGGTCGTCGCCGACGTGGTCCGACGGGCCCGCTCCGTGGGTCTTGCCGAAGGTGTGGCCGCCCACGATCAGGGCGACCGTCTCCTCGTCGTTCATCGCCATCCGGCGGAAGGTCTCACGGATGTCGCGGGCCGCGGCGAGCGGGTCCGGGTTGCCGTTCGGGCCCTCCGGGTTGACGTATATGAGGCCCATCTGGACCGCGCCGAGGGGGTTCTCCAGCTCCCGGTCGCCGGTGTAGCGCTCGTCGTCGAGCCAGGTGGTCTCGGGACCCCAGTAGACGTCCTCGTCGGGCTCCCAGACGTCCGCACGGCCGCCGCCGAAGCCGAAGGTCTCGAAGCCCATCGACTCCAGGGCGACGTTGCCGGAGAGGATCATGAGGTCGGCCCAGGAGAGGCTCTGGCCGTACTTCTTCTTGACCGGCCACAGCAGGCGGCGCGCCTTGTCGAGGTTGGCGTTGTCCGGCCAGCTGTTGAGGGGGGCGAAGCGCTGCTGGCCGGCGCCGGCGCCGCCGCGGCCGTCGCTGATCCGGTACGTGCCCGCGCTGTGCCAGGCCATCCGGATGATGAAGGGGCCGTAGTGGCCGAAGTCGGCCGGCCACCAGTCCTGCGAGGTGGTCAGCACCTCCTCGATGTCCCGCTTCACGGCCGGGAGGTCGAGGGAGTTGAACGCCGCCGCGTAGTCGAAGTCCCCGCCGAGCGGGTTGGCCACGGCCGGGTTCTTGGCGAGGATCTTCAGGTTGAGCCGTTCCGGCCACCACTGGCGGTTTCCGCCGCCCTGCGTGGGGTGCGGGGCGCGCCCGTGCGCAACGGGGCAGCCGCCTTCGCCTTCCGGCCGGGGGTCGGTGACGATTGCATCATGGTTCTCAGGCATGGGCATCCCTGCTGTTGTCCTGTCCCTTGGTTGTCGCCGGAACCGATCCTACGATGGACCTAGTCCAAGTCAATGAGAGAACCAGACTCGGACGAATTCGTTCGTCAGACGGTGCACAGACACAGTGAGGCGGGGTGGCAATGAGCGATCTGCTGGGGCGGCTTCGCGAGCGTGGCTGGCGGATGACCGCCCAGCGACGGGTGGTTGCGGAGGTGCTCGACGGCGAGCACGTCCACCTCACCGCGGACGAGGTGCTGGAACGCGCCGCCGCCCGGCTGCCGGAGATCTCCCGGGCGACGGTCTACAACACCCTCGGTGAGCTCGTCTCGCTCGGCGAGGTGGTCGAGGTCTCCACCGGCCGCGCCAAGCGCTACGACCCGAACGCCCATCGGCCGCACCAGCACCTGGTGTGCTCGGGCTGCGGCACCATCCGGGACGTCCGCCCGGCCGGCGACCCGCTGGCCGACCTGCCCGCCTCGGAACGCTTCGGCTTCACCGTCTCCCAGGCCGAGGTGACCTACCGCGGCGTGTGCCCCGACTGCGCCCGCTCCTGACCCGCGGGCGGCTCAGAGCGCTGCGCCGCCGGTGTCCGCCGCCCACCGCTGGAGCACGTACACCAGGTCGCTCCAGATCCCGCAGGCCAGGAGCACGCCGACGAGCACGAGCATCCCGCCGCCGGTGCGCAGCACCCAGACGTAGTGCCGTTTGACCCAGCCGAACGCGTCGAGTGCCCGGCGGAAGGCCAAGGCCGCGCACACGAACGGCAGTCCCAGTCCCAGGCAGTAGGCCGCCATCAGGAAGGCCCCGCGGCCGGCGCTCGCCTCGTTCCAGGCGAGGAGATCACCACGGTGGCCGGAACGGCCTGCGGGTTGACCGCGTCCCCGCCGGGAAGAGCAGGGGCAATGCCCCGCGGGGGTCGTGGATGCTGGGGAATCCCTGGCCGTGGGCGGCCACGAAGGAGCGGGCCGCTCCGACGTCCGGATCACGCGTGTTGATGCCGAGGAAGCGTACGCCGGAGGCGGCGGTCCCCTCGTGCACCTCTTCGAGTGCTTGGGCCTCGGACCGGCAGGGGCCGCACCACGAGGCCCAGATGTTGACCACGAGCGGAGAGGGGTTCAGTTGCCGGTGAACGAGATGCCCTGCTCGGTCACGGTCAGGGGGACTCGGTGGTCGTCGACCGGGAGCATGCACCCCTCGGTGGCGTTGCACAGTGCGTAGCCGACGGACACGGATGCCGGACCGGGCCCGTCGGCCGTCAGGGGCAGCGTGGTGGTGACCGGCCCGTCCGGGTAGACCGGCAGGGTCTCCTCGGTTCCGGGACTGGGAATCCGCCGCACCGGTGCGTCGGCGGTCAACTTCCCGTGGGCACGCAGGGAACCGAGGACCGCGACGGACGTGGGCCGGCCGATGCCGTCGATCCCCTCCGGCGGTAGGTCGACGCTGTAGAGGTGGAAGCCGGGCTCCTGGGGCACGAAGTCGGCCGTGAGCGTGCCGTGCCGGCCGTCCCAGGCGGTCACCCGGAGGGTGACCGCCACGCCGTTCGCGGTGAACGAGGCGGAGGGGGCGTCCGCCGCCCGGTCGTCGTCCTCGCCGGTGCAGGCCGCCAGGGTGAGGAGCAGGGCGGCGGACAGCAGGGCGGCGGACAGCAGGGCTGCCCGGCGTGCTCCCGGCGGCCGCCTCACTTGGCCCACGTACGCAGGAAGGCGCTCAGGCCGTCCACGGTGAGCTGGGGGTTGCCGGTGGCGTGGGTGTCCGTCCGCACCTGGCCGGAGGGCGAGACCACGATGAGCACCGGCATCTTGTAGCTGCCGCCGCCGCTGCTGTACTTGCGCAGCTGGGCGAAGTTAGCCGAATCCTGGCCCCCGATGTCGATCTTGACGAGGTGGTACGAGTCGTTCAGGATGCCGGCGACCGAGGGCGTCGCGAACGCCTTGTCGGCGGCCCTGCAGTTGCCGCACCAGTTGGCGCCGAAGTCCAGGAGAACCTCCTTGCCGTCGGCCTTGGCCGCCTGAAGGGCTGCCGCTATGGCCTTCTCACCGCTGCCGGCCGGGTAGCCGGGCTTGGGTGCCTGGCCGCCGGAGGGCGGCTGCGACGTGGGGGCGCCGGGCTTGCGGGGGCTCTGCGACGGCTTCGACGTGCCGTTCGTGCCGTTCGTGCCCGGCTGCCGGGTTGCGCCGGGCCGCGCTGATGCCGAACCGGAGGGAGCGGTGGTCCCGTTGGCCGGGGCGCTCGGTGCGGGCGAGGCCGATGCTGCCGTCGAAGGGCCGCCGGCCTCCGCGTCGGCCGTGGTGGCCGCCGCGCCGGGCGAGGCCTGTGCGACCGAGGCGCTCACGGACCGGGTGGAGTCCGAACCGTTGCACCCGGTCAGGGTGGTGACGGCGAAGCCGGCCGTCAGGAGCAGGGGCAGTGCCCGGTTGCGAGAACTCATGGTGGTGCCACCTCACATGGATCCGTGACTTGCGGGACCCGCCCGTAGCGGCGCGCACAGCGGGGCCGGAACGGGGCGGGGGCGGCAGGGCGGGGGCGGTTCCCCGGAGCCCGGTCGGCCGTGGGCCGGGTGCGCTCGGTTCCTGTCGCCGGTCGCGAGCATAGGAACCGAATCCGCTGTTCGGGGGCGTGGCGGTGGCTCTTCAAGAAGCCCTAAGGAAGGCATTGGGCCGGCCACGGTTTCGGCTCGGGCAAATCGCCCCAAGGCAGGCCCGGTCCGGGGCCCCCGGTCAGGGCGAGGAGGTCTCGCGGACGCTCGCCCGGGCCGTGGGGGTGATGGTCGCGGTGATCTCCGAGCGGTGCGAGGCGCCGGTGAAGGTCACGACGAGTGTCTGCGCGCTGACCTGACGGGTCTTCACGCTGTAGCCCTGGTGCGGTACCGCCGAGATCAGGCAGACCGCCCGACTGCCGTAGCGCACGGTCGCCTTGCCGCCTTGCGAGGGGACGGTGTGGGTGCCCGCCCCGCCCGGGGCGCATTCCGGATCGGGACCGGCGGAACCGGGTGCGGCGGGCGTGGCGCCGCCGCTCCGGGAGGTGGTGGGCGCGGGGTGGGCGGTCCGGGTGGGCTTCGACGGTGTCGGTGCGGCCGCCGGTTTCGCGGTCCGCTGCGGACCGGGTTCCCCCGTCGCGGCCGGCCCGGACCGGGTTGCCGACGGCACGGCGGAAGGGCCGCCCGATATGTCTTCCTGGGCCGACTGTGCCACCGGCGCGGTGGGCCGGGTGGAGCCGACGACGAAGCGGGCGGCGAGCGTCACGACCGCGACGCTCGCCGCCGTGCAGGTCAGCCATATGATCAGGTAGCGCAGGAGGCGGGGCACGACACCATGGTGACGGACGCGCTAACGTGCCTGCCCATGGCCTCCGTACTGGTCGTCGAGGACGACCCCGTCATACGCACCGCCCTCATCGAGGCACTCGGCGCACACGGACACACCGTCCGGACGACCGCCTACGGTTTCGAAGCCCTGCGGGAGATCACCGAAGGTGCTCCGGACGTCGTCGTCCTCGACCTGGGCCTGCCCGACCTGGGGGGCCTGGACGTCCTGCGCATGGCCCGGGGCGTCTCCCGGGTGCCGATCCTGGTGGCCACCGCGCGCGACGACGACGCGGAGATCATCCGGCTGCTCAACTCCGGCGCGGACGACTACCTCGTCAAGCCCTACTCCGCGGGGCAGCTGGCCGCGCGGATCGCGGCCGTCCTGCGCCGCTCCCAGGCGGCCTCCGGTCCGGTCGCCCGGCGGGACGTGCTGCGGGTCGCGGACCTCACGATCGACCGCACCGCCCGAACCGCACACCTGGCGGGCGCGGAGCTGGTGCTGACGCGCAGGGAGTTCGACCTGCTGGCCTACCTGGCCGAGCACGCCGACCAGGTGCTGTCCCGCAAACGCATCCTGACCGAGGTCTGGCGGCAGCCCTACCTCGAGGAGCCGACGATCGACGTCCACCTCTCGGCGCTGCGCCGGAAGCTGGGCGAACGCGCGGCGCGCCCCCGCTACCTGCACACGGTGCGCGGCATCGGGATCAAGCTGGTCAGCACTCCGTGAGACGGACCCTGACCGGCATCGCACTGGCCGCCACCGCGATGGTCGCGCTGTCCTTCCTGATCCCGCTGGCCATGCTCGTACGCGAACAGGCCCGGGACCGGGTGACCACGGCGGCCGAGCAGCGCGCGGCCGCGCTCTCCCCCGTCCTGGCCCTGACCACCCGTCCGCAGGATGTCCGGCAGGCGGCCTTCGAACTGGATCCGGCCGGCCGGCTCGCCGTCCGCCTCCCCGACGGCGGTGCGGTGGGCACGCTCCACGCCGATACGGCGGCGCTCGCCGGAGCGGCACGCGACCGGGAGACCCTCGCCCTGGAGCTCGCCGACGGCTGGGTCTACCTCCAGCCCGTCGTACTGCCGCAGGACCGGGTGGCGGTGGTCGAGGCCTTCGTGCCGGGCGAGGAGCTCGAACGCGGAGTCCTGGTCTCCTGGGGCGTGATGCTGCTCGTCGCGGTGGGGCTGGTCGGAGGTTCCGTGCTGGTGGCCGACCGGCTGGGGGCACGGGTGGTGCGCTCTTCGAAGAGCCTGTCCGCGGCCGCGCTGGCGCTGGGGTCGGGGGACCTGGAGGTCCGGGTGCAACCGGACGGTCCGCCCGAGCTCCAGGAGGCGGGTGCGGCGTTCAACACCATGGCCGACCGGGTCGTACGGCTGCTGGCGCTCGAACGGGAGCTGGTGGCCGACCTCTCCCACCGGCTGCGGACGCCGCTGACCGCGTTGACCCTGGAGGCCGAGCGGCTCGAAAGGACCCCGGGCGGGCACCGGATCACTGCCGCGGTCAACGCCCTGGAGCAGCAGCTGGACGAGATCATCACCACGGCGCGGGCCCCGTTGGCCGCTGTCCCGGTGAGCGCGGGGCACGCCGGGTGCGACGTGTCCGAAGTGGTGTTGGGGCGCCTGGAGTTCTGGTCGGTGCTCGCACGGCAGCAGGGGCGCTCCTGCGAGCGGTCCGCCACTCCTCGGCCCACGCCCGTGCGGATCGCGGAGGACGAGGTCGCCGCGGTGGTCGACGCCCTGGTCGGCAACGTCTTCCGGCACACCCCGCAGGGGACGGCCTTCGGCGTCCGGGTGGAGCGTACGGAGACCCGCGTGCTGCTCACGGTGGACGATGCGGGTCCCGGGGTGGCGCAACCCGACCGGGCCCGGGCCCGCGGGGTGAGCGTCGCGGGCTCCACCGGGCTGGGCCTGGACATCGCGGGTCGCGCGGCGGCGGAACCCGTGGAGATCGCCCGGGCCCCGATGGGCGGCGCCCGGGTGCGGGTGGCCTTCGCCCTGGCCGAGCCTTCGGACACCCCCTAGGGGGTGCCGGGCGTCGCGGGCCAGGCGGGACTTTGACGACAGGGCTTAGCGGGGCGCCCCGAAGTTCTGCGTCCACCACGGGCCGCCGGCACCTCGGTCGACGCCCACGCCGATCTCGGTGAACCCGCAGTTGAGGATGTTGGCGCGGTGGCCGGGGCTCTTCATCCACGCGTCCACGACGGCCCGCGCGTCCCGCTGTCCCTGGGCTATGTTCTCGCCCAGCCGGCTCCAGGAGTACCCGGCCGCCTCGACCCGGGTGGTCATCGTGGACCCGTCCGGCCCGGTGTGGGACATGACGCCGGACTTGGCCATGGTGGCGCTGTAGGCGCGGGCCGCCTCCACCAGGTCGGGGTCGGTCGTCAGCGGCGCGCAGCCGGCTTCCCGGCGGTGCTGGTTCACGAGGGTGAGCACGGTGGCTTCCGCGCTGTCCGCCGTTCCACCGCCCGCGGGCTTGGTGCCGGCCGGCCGGGCCGTGGCGGTGGGGCGGCTCTTGGACGGCGTGCCGGTCGGGCGGGGCGACGGCTGGTCGCGGGCGTCCTCGGTGGGCCGTGCGGTGGCCGGAGTCCGGCTCGGCGACGTGGTGCCGTTGGGTGTGGTGGCCGACGGGGAGGCGAGCGGGGCCTGTTGGACGGAGGCGGTGACACCGGCCTCGGGGGTACCGGTTGCCGCCTGAGTGCCCTGGTCAGCCGGGGGCGTGGGCCGGGCGGCAGCGGGGCTGCGGTCCCCGCCGTCGTGGGCCACGGCCACTCCGAGCGCTGCCGTTCCGACGAGCAGGCCGGCGGCCAGCGCCACCCGTACGCGTCGCTGCCGCCGGCTGCGGATGCGGGAGCGGGAGCGGGTCGGGAGGTCGGATCGGGAGGACTCGGGGCGGCCGGGGGTCATGGGCGTGGCACCTCACAGGAGGGAGGACTGGTGTGGGGAGGCCGGCGGACTCTGCGGGCCGCCGTACGATGCGGAGCCCAGAGTAGGTCGGGCAACCGGCGGGAAGGCCGCCTGAGGGGTGCAGTTAAAGAAGCCTTAGAACTTCCCGCAGAGTCGCCTCAGGTTTCGCGGGCAGGTTGCGCCGAGGCCGGCGAGCTGGCGGGCGGGGGGCCTTCGGTGTTCACAGCATGACGTGCTTGGCCTGGGTGTAGTCCAGCAGCCCGGAGAGGGAGAGGTCGCTGCCGTAGCCCGAGTGCTTGACCCCGCCGTGCGGCATCTCGGAGACGGTGGTGCCGTGGGTGTTCACCCAGACGATGCCGGTGTGCAGGGCCCGGGTGGCCCGCATCGCGCGGTCGTGGTCCGTGGTCCACACGCTCGCGGCGAGGCCGAAGCAGACACCGTTGGCCAGGTGCAGGGCCTCGGATTCGTCGGTGAACGACTGCACGGTCACCACCGGCGCGAAGGTCTCCTCCTGCACGATCTCGTCGTCCTGGCGGACGCCGGCGACGACGGTGGCCGGATGGAAGAAGCCGGGGCGGGGGATCCGCGTGCCGCCGGTGACGATCTCTGCGTGGGCGGGCAGGCGGTTCAACAGGGCCTGCACGGAGGCGAGCTGGGTGGCGTTGTTGAGGGGGCCGAAGGCTGCCTCGCGGTACGGGGCCGACGCCGCGGCCGCGGCGAAGGCCGTGAGGAACGCGTCGTGCACACGGTGGTGGACCAGCAGGCGGGTGGGTGCGGTGCAGTCCTGGCCGGCGTTGTAGTAGGCGACCTCGGCGAGGGCCGCGGCGGTGGCCGCGACGTCCACGTCCTCGTGGACGATGGCCGGGGCGTTGCCGCCGAGCTCCAGGTGGACCCGTTTGAGGCCGGCCGCCGCGGCGGCCGCGATCTCCCGGCCCGCCCGTACGCTGCCGGTGACCGCGATCAGGGCGACGTTCCGGTGCCCGGTGAGCGCCCGGCCGGTGTCGCGGTCCCCGCAGACGACGTTGAGTACGCCCGGCGGCAGGTGCGGGGCTGCGATCCGGGCCAGCAGGGCGGACGAGGACGGGGTGGTGTCCGCCGGCTTGAGCACGGTCGTGTTCCCGGCGGCGATCGCCGGGGCGATCTTCCAGGCCGCCATCATCAGCGGGTAGTTCCAGGGGGTGATCTGGGCGCAGACGCCGACCGGTTCGCGGCGCAGCAGGGAGGTGCGGCCCTCGGTGTACTCGGCCGCGGCGGCTCCCGGCAGGTTCCGGGCGGCCCCGGCGAAGTACCGGACCGTGTCGACGATGGCGGGCAGTTCGTCGTTCCGGAACCGGTCCGGCGGCTTGCCGGTGTCCGCGCTCTCGGCGGCCACCAGGTCGTCGGCGTGGGCCTCGATGGCGTCGGCGATGCCGAGCAGGGCGCGCTGCCGGGTGCCCGGGTTGGTGGTGGACCAGTGCGGGAACGCCGCTGCCGCGGCCGCGCAGGCGGCGTCGGTGTCGGCGCGGCCGGAGCGCGGGGCGTATCCGTGCACCTGGCCGGTGGCGGGGTCGACGAGCGGCATCGTCTGCCCGGAGGCGGCGGGGCGCTCCGCTCCCCCGATGTGGTTGTGCAGGGTGTCAGCCACGGCGCAGCGCCTCCGTGGCCGCGTCGCGTCCGGTGCGTACGGCGCCTTCCATGTAGCCGGCCACCCACTGGTCGGATCCGCAGACGTAGAAGGGCGGTTCGTGGGTGCCGTGCCGGGGGCCGACGGCCATGACGTCGCCGGGGGTCCACTGGGTGACGTACCCCTGGGTCCACGGGTCGGTGCCCCACAGGCGCAGGTGGGTGGCGAGCGGCCGGTGTGCCTCGTCGCCGTAGAGGCGGGCGATGTCGGCCAGGAGTTCACGGGTGCGCAGCGGGGCGGGCGTGCCGAGCAGGACGCCGTACCGCTCGGGCGGGACGAGGGCGGAGAGGATGCCCTCGCTCTGCGGCCAGGTGCTGCCGAGGACCCCTTCGCATTCGGAGAGGCCGCTGCGGCCGCGGTCGCGCCAGAACGGCTTGTCGTAGACGGCGGTGAACTTGGCTGCCAGGGCGTGGCGTTGACGGTGCAGTGCGGCGAGGCGTTCGTCGGAGACGCCGGTGACGGCGACGGAGCGGAGCGGGCCCACCGGGAGGGCGCTGACCACGGCATCGGCGGTCAGGGTCTCGCCGCCCGCCAGGCGTACCGAGCAGCGGCCGGGCCGTCGTACCGTGACCGCCTCGACGGGTGAGCCCGTACGGATCCGCCCACCGAGGGCGTCGGCCATGCGCAGGGCCACGGTCGCCGATCCCTCGGCGACCCGCAGGCCCTCCCATGCCTCGTACGCGTAGGGGGCGGGGCCCGGTACGGCGGCGTGCTTGCGCAGGGCGGCGAGCAGCGAGGTGCGTTCGCAGGAGCCGTCGGCGAGGGCGAGTTGGCCGATCTCCCAGAGGCGTACGACGGCCGGTGTGGCGCCCCGGGAGCGCAGCCAGTCCCCGACGGAGAGGCGGTCGAGGGCCGTTGCCTCGGGGTGGGACCAGGGGTCGGCCGGGTCGACGGTCCGGGCCAGCGCCGTGAAGGCGACGGTGACTTCGGCGTGACGGGCGTCGTCGCCGGGGCCGAACCAGTGGGGCGGGTCCCCGGCGGAGATCCCTTCGGGGGTGGCGCGGGTGAGGGCGCCGGGCTCGGCGACGTAGCTGGGGACCAGGGTCAGGCCGAGTTCGGCGGCCAGGGCCGTGTAGGCGGTGTGCGCCCGGCCCACCACTTCTCCGCCGAGCTGGACCAGCCGGCCGTCGGGGAGTGCGGTCTGCTCGACGCGTCCGCCGACCCGGTCGCGGGCCTCGACGACGAGGACGTCGGCGCCGCCCGCGGCCAGGTCGCGTGCGGCGGCAAGCCCGGCCAGCCCGGCGCCGAGCACGATGACGTCGTGGTTCATGGGGGTGTTCCTCCCATCGGTGCGGGACGGCGGCGGGGGGCGCGGGTCAGTCGAGGACCAGGCAGTGTTCGGGCTTCCAGCCGATCTCGACCTGCTCGCCGCCGCTCCAGCGGTCCTCCATGCGGGAGCGGACGGTGTTCTGCTCCAGGACGGACACCGTGACGCCGGGGGCCAGTTCGATGAGGTAGGTGGTGGTCGGGCCGGAGTAGACGGTCTCCCGGATGACTCCGCGCACCTGGGCCATGCCCGGTTCGAAGTCGGAGAGCCAGATCTTCTCGGGGCGGATCGAGAGGTTGACCCGGCTGCCTTCGGGGACGCCGGAGCGGGGGCCGACGGGCAGGGCGGGGCCCTGGTCGAGGACGACCCGGCCGGAACGGTAGGTGCCGGGGACGAGGTTGGAGGTGCCCATGAAGGAGGCGGTGAAGCTGCTGGTCGGGCGCTCGTACACGTCCTCCGGGGTTCCGCACTGCTCGATGCGGCCCTCGTTCATGACGGCGAGGCGGTCCGACATGGTCAGGGCTTCGTCCTGGTCGTGGGTGACGAAGACGAAGGTGATGCCGACCTCGCGCTGGATCTGCTTGAGCTCGACCTGCATCCGGCGGCGCAGTCCCAGGTCGAGGGCGGCCAGCGGCTCGTCGAGCAGCAGTACTCGGGGGCGGTTGACCAGGGCGCGGGCGAGGGCGACGCGCTGCCGCTGGCCACCGGAGAGCGTCGGCGGCTTGCGGCCGGCCAGGGCTCCGAGCTGGACGAGGTCGAGCATGTCGGTGACGCGCTCGCGGATTTCGGCGCGGGGGACGCCCTTGCGTTTGAGGCCGAAGGCCACGTTGTCGGCCAGCGAGAGGTGGTCGAAGAGGGCGTAGCTCTGGAAGACGGTGTTGACGTTGCGCTTGTCGGGCGGCAGGCCGGTGACGTCCTCGCCGTCGAGCAGGACGCTGCCCTCGGTGGGATCGGCGAAGCCGCCGATCATGCGGAGCAGGGTGGTCTTGCCGCAGCCGGAGGGGCCGAGGAGGGAGAAGAACTCGCCCGCGGCGATGTCGAGGGTGACGCCGTGGACGGCGTAGCCGTCCGCGGAGCCGGGGTACCGCTTGCCGACCCGGTCGAGCCGGACGGAGGGGTTGGGGTGCTGCACGATTGTCACTTCCCGGAAAGCAGGTCGAGGCCGCCACGGCGGCCGAACAGGCGCGGGATGGCGAGCGCGAGGACGATGAGCCCGATGGATCCGGCGAGCATCAGGGTGCCGACGGCGTTGATGGTGGGCTGCACGCCGAACCTGATCGCCGAGTAGATGCGTACGGACAGCGGCTGCGGATCGACGCCGGTGGTGAAGTAGGCGAGGACGAAGTCGTCGAAGACGAGGGCGAAGATCAGGACTGCCGAGGCGAGGATGCCGGGGAGCAGGGCGGGCAGGGTGACCAGGCGGAGCGCCTGCCGGCGGGTGGCGCCGAGGTCCATCGCGGCCTCTTCGACCTCGGGGTTGAGGGCGGCGATGCGGGAGCGCAGGATGACCGTCACGTAGGAGATGGAGAAGGTGATCTCGGCGAGCATCACGGTGGTGGTGGACAGGGTGATGCCCAGGCCCTTGAAGAGCAGCATCGCCGCGACCCCGGTGACGATCTCCGGAGTGATCAGCGGGACGAGCATGACCAGGCCCGCGAAGGAGCCGAGGCGGCCCCGGTTGCGGACCAGGCCCAGGGCCAGGGCCACGCCGAGGACCAGCGAGCCGGCCATGGCGACCAGGGACACCTGCAGGCTCATGCCGAGCGAGTCGAGGAGCACGTCGTCCCGGAGGAACGCCCGGTACCAGCGGAGGCTCGCCCCCTCGAAGACGGTGAGGGACTTCTGCGCGTTGAAGGAGAAGAGGACGACGACGCCGACGGGGAGGTAGAGGAGCGCGAAGAAGACCGCGGTGACCGCGATGGCGAAGCGGGGTCGGCGCTCGGCTCCGCGGCGCGGCCGCCGCAGGCGCGGGCGGGGGCGGGGGCGAGGGTGCGGGTGCGGGTGCGGGCGGGGTGTCATCGGGCCGCCTCCGTCTCGTCCTTGCGGGTGCGCCGCAGGTAGCCGAGCATCCCCAGGAAGAGGACCGCCATCAGCAGCATGGTCAGGGCGGAGCCGAGCGGCCAGTTCTGGCCCTGGAAGAACTTGTCCTGGATCAGGTTGCCGATCATGATCTGGTCGGGGCCTCCCATGAGCTGGGCACTGACGAAGTCGCCCATGGCGGGCAGGAAGACGAGGACGCAGCCGGCGGCCGCTCCCTGCCGGGTGGCGGGGACCGTGACGAAGAGGAACGTCCGCAGGGGGCCGCCGTAGAGGTCGCGTCCGGCCTCGATGAGCGAGGTGTCCATGCGCTCCAGAGCCGCGTACAGCGGGATGATCATGAAGACGACGAAGCCGTAGACGAGTCCGGCGATGACGCCCGCGCCGGTCTGGAGGATCCTGGTGCCGCCGTCGGCGACGCCGATCGCGCGCAGGGCCCTCAGCAGCGGCCCGTCGTCGGAGAGGACCACGGACCAGCCGTACATCCGGACCAGGTAGTTGGCGAAGAACGGGACGACGATCGCGGCGATCAGCAGGTTCTTGAAGCGTCCGCCGTGCAGCGCGATGGCGTACGCGACCGGGTAGGCCACGGCCAGGCAGATGACGCAGGTGATCAGCGCATAGCCGAGGGAGCGCAGCAGGACGGTGCTGTAGGCCGGGTCGGCCAGTGCGGCGAAGTTGTCGAAGTTGAGCCCGAAGCGCGGGTTTCCGAGCGGGTCGGTGGTGCCGAGCGCGAGGGTGGCCACCAGGAGGAGGGAGGCGAGGAGGAAGCCGGTCATCCACAGGGTGCCGGGGAGCATGAGCCAGGTCCACAGCCTGCCCTGGGCCTGGGCCTCCGCCCGGGTCTGCACCTGTGCCCGGGGCTGGGGTTGGGCCTGGGGCTGGGCCGGGGCCTGGGCCTGGGGCTGGGCCTGGGCCCCCGCCTCCACCTGCGCCCCGGGTCGGTCGCGTCGTGCCATGTCAGCCGGCCTTCACGTCGGTCCAGGCGGCGTCGCGGGCCTGCTCGCCCTTCGCGGTGCCGTTGCGGAAGAAGCGGTCGTCCTTGAGGTCGGCCGCGGTCACCAGGCACTGGGGGAAGGGCTCCACGAGCGCCGTGTAGGTGTCCTCGCTGCCGCGGACCGGCATCGGGTAGCCGATGTACTCGATGTTCTTCTTCACGTTCTCCGGGCGGAGCATGTAGTCGATGAACAGCATCGCGGTGCCGGGGTGCTGCGCGTTGGCGGGGATGGCGTAGCAGTCGGAGTTGACGGGGGCGCCCTCCTTGGCGGTCTCGAAGCCGTAGACGGAGGGGTCCTTCGCCTGGGCGAGCATGGCGGCCATGTCCCCGCTCCATGCCTGCGTCATGTCGGCGTTGCCGTTGAGCAGGTTGTTGTAGCTGTCGCTGGAGAAGCCGCGCAGGCGGGGGCGGAGCGTGTGCAGGGTGTCGGTGACGCGTGCGAGATCGCCCGGGTCGCCGGTGGTGAGGTCGAGACCGAGCTTGAGGGCGCCCATGCCGAGTACCTCGTCGCGGTCGTCGAGGACGAAGACCTTGCCCTTGGCCCGGTCGTTCCACAGGTCGTCCCAGGAGCCGGTCAGGTCGCCGAGCCGGTCCCGGCGCCAGCCGATGCCGGTCTTGTACATGGTGAAGGGAACGGTGTGGGCGGAGCCGGGGTCGTACCAGGGGTCGGCGAAGTAGTCGTAACTGCCGAACACGGCCTCGGCGTTCTTCAGCCGGGTGTGGTCGATGGCGCGGAGCCGGCCTCCGGCGGCGAGGCGCTCCGCCCATTTCGCGGTGGGGAAGATGATGTCGTAGCGGTTTCCGGCGTTGAGTTTGGCGGCCATGCCTTCCATGGAGTCGAAGTTCGACTGCACGACCTTGACGCCGTACTCCTTCGCGAAGCCCTCGAAGACGGCGGGATCGACGAAGTCCGCCCAGTTGAAATAGACCAGGTCGCCGTCGACCTTGACGTCGATCGGCGTTGCGGCGGCGGCTGTTGTGCCGGCCGGGTCGTCGCCGGTTGCGAATCCGCAGCCGGCCGCCGAGAGGCCGAGGGCCGCGGCGGTGCCGGCGCGGAGGAACGATCGTCGGGACGGGGGGAGTGCCTCGGGGGACATCGGTGTCCTCTCCGTAGGGCCGCGGGGGGACGGCGGGGAACGAGCGGTGCGTCGGAGCGCGGTCGGTGTGGTGCCTCGCGCGCGCGGATGGCTTTCGTTCTGGGTACGGCCGGGACGGGTCAGGGCGACGCGGCGTCGAGGTCCGCGCGGATGCGGCCGGCGAACCAGCCGACCGCCGACTCGCGGCGGGACAGGGGCCCGGGCTCGAACCCGGGGGTGGAGAGCCCCTGTTGCACGCGGGCGACCAGTTCGGCGTCCTCGTCGTTGGTGATCCAGCCGATGTGCATGTTCAGGCGGCGGGCGAGCCGGGTGCGCAGACCGGTGCCGCGCCGGGTGTAGAAGGCGCCGGGCACGGCCACCCGGTCCACCGCCGTGGGGATCGCGGTCCACGCCAGCACGTGGTCGGGGTAGAAGTCGAGGAGGGTGTTGGGGTAGATCACCGCGTACCGCCAGACCCGGCGGTCGGCCTCGGCGAGGCCGGGCATGGGGGCGGCGATGCGCTGGTAGAGGCGTTCTGCCCAGTTGGAGGACGGCTTGTCCCTGAGCGGCGAGGCGAACAGGGCGTAGGACTCCTCGATCCGGCAGGTGTAGCCCTGGTAGTCGAGCAGCCGCATCAGCCCGGGATGGGCGACCGGGACGTGGTAGCCCTCCAGGTAGTTGTCGACGGCCACCTTCCAGTTGGCTTCCTGCACTTCGGCGCCGGCCAGGTCGTGGATCCGGCTGCGGCCGACCGGTACCAGGTCGGCTCCGGCGTAGTGGCCGACCGCCTCGGCGAGGCCGGCGCAACTCTTCGCCAGCGGTACGGCATCGGGGTCGAGGGTGACGAAGACGAAGCCGAGGAAGGATTCGACGCGAGCCGGGAGCAGGCCGAGGCCGGGCTTGTCGAGGCAGGGGATCTGCCGTGCTTCCGGGGCGCCGACGAGGCTTCCGTCGAGGCGGTACGTCCAGCCGTGGTACGGGCACCGGATCGCCTTGCCGGCCGGTTCGGGGGTGGTGACCAGGCGCGTTCCGCGGTGGCGGCACACGTTCAGGTGGGCGGCCAGGCCGCCGTCCTCGGTGCGGACCACCAGGACCTCGCGGTCCGCGACCCGGGCGGCGAGCCGGGCCCCCGGGTTCGGCAGGTCGGATTCGTGGCCGACGACCTGCCAGGACCCGGCGAAGACGTGCCGCATCTCCGCGGCGGCGGTGTCGGGATCGGTGTAGTAGCGGGCCGGAAGCGCAGGCCCGGGCATGTCCTGGCCGGTGGTGTCCCGGCCTGACGGGTCGAGTGGTGTTCCGGGGGCTCTGGACTGCATCGGGTGACTCCTCCATGCCGTGGTGGCGGCGACGGGTGTCGAGGCGACCCAGCGGCGGACAGGGGGTCGGGGCGGAGGCCGGGACCACGCTGACCGATTGGACAGTCAGATTGCTGGCTGATTTCCGCCGGGTCAAGACTTGTACGCTGACCGATCGGTCAGCTAGCGTGATTTATGGCTGACCGATCGGTCAGCAATCGCTCCCGGAGGCGCGCATGAGCGGTCGTCGGCGTCTGGACTGGCTCGGACTCACCCCCGAACCGGAGCGGGAACTGCCCGCGGCGGTCGCCGTCCTGCGCGCCTCGTCGCCCCGTTCGCCCACGAAGCCTGCAGAGCTCGCAGAGCAGGCAGGGCCGGCAAAGCAGGTAGAGCTGGCAAAGCAGGCGGAGCTGGCGGCCGCCGAGCGGCGCCGCGTGGAACGCCTGGTCCTGCGCGGCAGCCGGCACAGCTGGCTCCGCTACCTCGCCGAGGTCACCGACCTGGTGACCTCCGTGGCCGCCGGAGCCGAAGGGACCCGGCCGGCCGACCGGGCGGCCGCACTGCTCGCCGGCGAGGTGGTACTCGACCACCACCGCATGCTCATCGGCCTCCCGGGAAGCGAATACGGCCGCACCGCCGGGGACCGCACAGCACTCGAACACGCGGTACGGACCCTGCGTACCCAAACCCGGAAAGGAGGCGGCCGATGACGACGATCCGATCCCTGACGGCAGAGCCACCGGGCTCCGTCCTCGGAGCCGCGCCGGACGCGGCCGAAAGCGCCGCGGCGTACCGGGCCACCGGCGGCTACGCCGATGCCACCGGCCCCCACGAGCTGCTCCACCACCTCGCCGCATCCGGACTGCGCGGCCGCGGCGGGGCGGGCTTCCCGGCCGCCGTCAAGCTGCGCGCCGTCCGCGACCGCGGCCTCCGCGGTGTCGGCGACCGCGGTGTCCCCGACCCGCGTGGCGCCCCGGTCGTGGTGGCCAACGGCGAGGAGGGCGAGCCGGGTTCGGCCAAGGACCGCTGGCTCCTGCGGGCCCGGCCCCACCTGGTCCTCGACGGCCTCGCCCACGCGGCCTCGATCACCGGCGCCGTACGCGGCTACGTCTACCTCTCGGACCCGGAAGCGGGCGCCCGCGTCCGCGCGGCCCTCGCCGAACGGGAGCCGCCGCTGCCCGTCGAAGTCGTCGAAACCCCCCACGCCTATGTCGCCGGCGAGGAGACCGCGGTCGTCCGCCGCATCGACGGCGGACCGGCCCTGCCGGCCGCCAAACCGCCCCGCCCCTTCGAGCAGGGGGTCGGCGGCGCGCCGACCCTGGTCTGCAACGTCGAGACCCTCGCCCGTATCGCCCTCACCGCCGCACGGCCCGACCTGCGGGAACGCATCGCCCGCTGCACCCTGGTGACGCTGTCCGGCGGGCCCGGCGCCCCGCTGCTGACCGAAGTCCCGTACGGCACCCCCCTGCGTACCCTGGCAGCCCTGCACGGCACCGGGGAGGCCGCCGGAGCCCTGATGGGCGGGCTGTTCGGCGGGCTCGTCGACGCCGCCGCCCTCGACGCCCTCCTCCTCGAACCCGACGTGCTCGCCGCCGCCGGCACCGCCCTGGGCTGCGGTGCGATCCGCTTCCTCTCCCCCGATACCTGCCCCGTGACCGCGGCCGCCGACGCGGCCGGCCATCTCGCTGCCGAGAGCTCCCGCCAGTGCGGGGTCTGCGTCTCCGGCACCCGAGCCGTCGGCGACGCGCTGTACGCCCTCGCCGCCGGGACCGCCGGGCCGGACACCGCCGACAGCCTGCACCGCTGGTCGCGGGGCCTGCCCGGGCGGGGCGCCTGCGGCCTGCTCGACGCCGCCGCCGGGATCGCGGGGAGCCTGCTCCGCGCCTTCCCCCGGCTCGTCCGCTCCCATCTCGGCACACCGTGCCCGATGTGCGCGGCCGCCACGGCCGCGGACGGCCGCCGGCGCCTGGCCGTGCCCGTACCGGAGGTCGCCGCAGCCCCCTGCCCAGGCACCCCGGCCGCGCGCCCCGCCCCCACCCGGGCCCCCGCCCAGGACCTGGCCCAGGCTCCGGCCGCCCCGCCCCGCACCCCGTTGCCCGCGCTGAAAGGAACACCGTGAAACTCCTGCTGGACTCCACCCGCTGTCAGGGCTACGGCCTGTGCCAGGAACACGCACCCGGCCTCGTCGAACTCGACGAATGGGGCTACGCGAAGCTCATCGCCGTCGTCGTCCCGTCCGGTGCCGAGGAAACGGCCCGTGCCTGCGCCGAGAGCTGCCCCAACTCCGCCCTCCGCGTGGAGAAGTGACATGGGACGCGACCTCACCGCGCTCTTCGACCCCGGCTCCGTCGCCGTGGTCGGCGCCAGCGACGACCCGGCGAAGTACGGTCACGCGGTGGCCTCCCAGGCGCTGCGCGCCCCCGGCCGGCGGCCCGTGCACCTGGTGAACCGGCGCGGCGGCACCGTCCTCGGCCGGACGGCGGCCACGTCCCTCGCCGAGATCGGCGAACCCGTCGAGCTGGTGGTGATCTCCGTCCCCGGCGCCGGTTTCGAGGCCGCCGTCGACGACGCCCTGGCCTGCGGGGCCCGCGCCATCGTCGCCATCACCGCGGGATTCGCCGAGACCGGCCCGATCGGCCTGGTCCGCCAGCGCGCCGTGGCCGACCGGATCCGCGCCGCCGGTGCCGTCCTCGTCGGCCCCAACTGCCTCGGCATCACCGACAACACCACCGAGCTCTTCCTCGCCTCCGACGCCTTCGCCCCCGGGGGCGTGGCCCTGCTCAGCCAGAGCGGCAACCTCGCCCTGGAGCTCCAACTGCGCTGCGCACCCCACGGTGTCGGGTTCTCCCGGTTCGTCTCCCTCGGCAACCAGGCCGACGTCACCCTCGTCGACCTGGTCGAGGACTGCGCCCGGCACGAGGGCACCCGCGCCATCGCCGTCTACGCCGAGGACTTCGGTGACGGCCGCGCCCTGATGCACGCCGCGGCGGCGGCCGGCAAGCCGATGGTCCTGCTCAGCGCCGGCCGCGGCACCGCCTCCGCCCGCAGCGCCCGCTCGCACACCGGCGCCCTCACCACCTCCGCCGACGTGGTGGCCGCGGCCTGCCGCGACGCCGGGATCGAACTGGTCGCCACCCCCCGCGAGATGGCCGTCGTCCTCGCCGCCCTCGGCTCCGGGGTCCGCGGGAAGGGGCGGCGTACCGCGGTCTTCACGGACGGCGGAGGTCACGGTGCGGTGGCCGCCGACGCCGCCGAGGCCGTGGGCCTCGAGGTCCCCGAACTCGGCGCCCCGGTACGGGAACGGCTGCAACGGGTGCTCTGGGCGCAGTCCTCCGTCTCCAACCCGGTCGACCTGGCCGGCATGGGCGAGCAGGATCCCGACTCCTACGCGCGTACGGTGACCGCCCTGCTCGACGCCGGCGAGGTGGACGCCGTCCTGATGACCGGCTACTTCGGCGGGTACGCGGCTGCCGAGGGCGGCCTGGGCGGCGGCGCGCCCGCCCGCGCCGAGCGCGGCACCGCAAGCACCGCGAGCACCGCGAGCACCGCAAGCACCGCAAGCACCGCAAGCACCGCGACAGCCGGGGACGACGACCCGGTGGCCCCCGCAGCCCCCGCGCCCTCCCGGGACCTCCCCGGGAGCCCCGCGCCGGCCGTCCCGACGGCCGCCGCCCCGGCAGCTCCGCCCGCCCCGGCCGCCCCGGACAGCCTCGCCGCCGGGGAGATCCGTGCGGGCCGCGCCATCGCCGTCCGCCTGGCGGCCGTCCCCAAGCCCCTGGTCGTGCAGTCCATGTACCCGGCCTCGCCCAGCTGCCGGGTGCTGGCCGCGGCCGGCGTGCCGGTGTACGAGGCCACCGAGGATGCGGCCCGCGCCCTGGCCGCCATGACCGCGCCGCGGCCCGCCCCGGGCATCGCCCCGCTGCCCGCCGCCGCGGTCGCACTCGGCGACCCGGGCTACCACGGGGTCCGCGCCCTGCTGGCCGACGGCGGGGTGCCGTTCCCCGCGGCCCGTGAGGTCACCGACGAGGCCGGACTCCTGGCCGCGGCCGCGGAGTTCGACGGCCCGTACGTACTGAAGGCCCTGCACCTCCTGCACAAGTCCGATGCGGGCGGCGTGGCCCTGCGCCTGGCCGACCGGGACGCGCTGCTCGCCGCCTTCCGGGACATGCACGCCCGGCTGGGCGCCCCCTCCTACTCGGTCGAGGCGATGGCCGACCTCACGGACGGCATCGAGCTGATCGTGGGCGTGAACCGGGACCCGCGGTTCGGGCCGGTGGCCCTGGTCGGGCTCGGCGGTGTCCTCACCGAGACACTGCGCGACGTCGCCTTCTCGCTCGCTCCCGTACCTGCCCGGCGGGCCGAGGCCCTGCTGCGCAGCCTGCGGGCCGCCGCCCTGCTGGCGGGCGTACGCGGCCGGCCGGCCGTGGACGTGGCCGCCGCGGCTGCCGTGATCGAACGCATCACCACCGTCGCCGCCGCGCATCCGGAGATCGCCGAGATCGAGGTCAACCCCCTGCTGGTGCGCCCGGACGGCGCCCTGGCACTGGACGCACGGGCCGTCCTGGGCTGACCGCTCCCCCCTACCCGCCACCCGTCCCGGAGGACACCATGGACTTCCGCTACACCCCGGCCCAGACCGAACTCAAGGCCCGGGCCGCCGCCTACGCGCAGCTCCTGATGCGGTACGAGGGCCAGTCCGAGGAAGCGGGCGGCCCGCTGCCCGCCGGCACGGTCCGCGAACTGACCCGCGCCGCCATCGACGCGGGCGTCTACGCGATCAACATGCCCGCGGAGTGGGGCGGCGCCGGCCTGTCCCTGCTGGACCAGGTCATCGTCGAGGAGGAGTTCGGCAAGGTCACCAACTGCCTGTGGGACATCCCGTGGCGGCCGGCGAACGTCCTCGCGTACGGCACCGAGGCGCAGCGCGAAAAGTACCTGCTCCCCGTCATCCGGGGCGAGCGGTTCGACGCCTTCGCCGTGACCGAACCCGGTGCGGGCTCCGACCCGGGCTCCTGCACCAGTACCGCGACCCGTACCGACGGCGGCTGGCTGCTGAACGGCGAGAAGTGGTTCGTGACCTGCGGCGACATCGCCGACTTCCTGCTGGTCCAGGCCGACGCGGGCCCGGAGCGGGCCGCGACCCTGTTCTTCGTGGACAAGCAGGCGCCGGGCGTCGAGATGACGCGGGTCCCGCGGTTCATGCACTCCGCGGTGAACGGGCACCCCGAGTTCACCTTCACCGACGTCTTCGTCCCGGACGAGGACGTGCTCGGCGGAGTCGGCAACGGCTACGAGCTGACCAAGGAGTGGTTCACCGACGAGCGGCTGATGATCGCCGCCCGCACCGTCGGCGCGGCCGAACGCGCCTTGGAGCTCGCCCGCGACTGGGCGGTGGAGCGCCGCCAGTTCGGCTCCCCCATCGCCGACTTCCAGCTGATCCAGGGCATGCTCGCCGACTGCGCCGCCGACATCGCCGTCAACCGCGCCTACACCCACCAGGTCGCCTGGGAGGCCGACCAGCCGCACACCGACCCCAAGACCCTGCACGCCAAGGCGTCGACGGCGAAGCTCGCGGCGAGCGAGGCCGCCGGGCGGGTCGTCGACCGGTGCCTGCAGATCTTCGGCGGCCGCGGCTACGACCGCTCCTACCCCGTCGAGCGGATGTACCGCGAAGTGCGCGTCGACCGCATCTGGGAGGGCACCTCCGAGATCCAGCGCCTGATCATCGCCAACGAACTCGTCAAGCGCGGCACCCGGGCGCTCGCGCTGCCCGGCGCCTGACACCGCTTCCGCCACCCCGATCCGGAGACAGGACTGAGGACTCACATGGACTTCCGTCTCACCGCCCGTCAGGAAGAGCTCAAGAGCTCGGCGCGCGCACTCACCGAGTTCATCATGAAGTACGAGCTCGACTGCGAGGAGAACAACGGTCTGCCCCCGCAGGCCCACACCGAGATCCGCGACGCCGTCCTCGACAGCGGACTGCAGGCCGTCAACATGCCGGCCGAGTGGGGCGGCGCCGGCCTCACCGTCCTGGAGCAGGTCACGGTCCAGGCGGAGCTCGGGCGGCTCACCGGCGCGCTGTGGGACATGGTGTGGCGTCCGGCCAACGCCCTGTCCTTCTGCACGCCCGAGCAGCGCGAGCGGTACCTCGTGCCGGTGATCCGGGGCAGGCGCCGCGACTGCTACGCGGTGACCGAACCCGAAGCCGGCTCCGACCCGCAGAACCTGAGGACCACGGCGACTCGGACCGGCAGCGGCTGGCTGCTGAACGGTGAGAAGTGGTTCGTGACCGTCGGTGACCACGCCGACTTCATGATCGTGCTCGCCGCCGCGGGAGCGGAACGGGCACCGACCCTGTTCCTCGTCGACAAGGACACGCCGGGCATCGCGATGACCCGGGTGCCCCGCTGGATGCACACGTTCGTCTACGAGCACCCCGAGTTCACCTTCACCGACGTGCACCTCCCCGAGGACGCCGTCCTCGGGGAGGTGGGCAACGGCTACGACATCACCCGCTCCTGGTTCACCGAGGAACGGCTGATGATCGCCGCGCGGACGATCGGCGCGGCGGAGCGGGCCTTGGAGCTCGCCCGCGACTGGGCGGTGGAGCGCCGCCAGTTCGGCTCCCCCATCGCCGACTTCCAGCTGATCCAGGGCATGCTCGCGGACTGCGCGGTCGACATCGCCGTCAACCGCGCCTACACCCACCAGGTCGCCTGGGAGGCCGACCAGCCGCACACCGACCGCAAGACCCTGCACGCCAAGGCGGCCATCGCCAAGCTGTCGGCGAGCGAGGCGTCCGGCCGCGTCATCGACCGGTGCCTGCAGATCTTCGGCGGCCGCGGCTACGACCGCTCGTACCCCGTCGAACGTCTCTACCGCGAACTGCGCGTCGACCGCATCTGGGAGGGCACCTCCGAGATCCAGCGCCTGATCATCGCGGGCGAACTCGTCAAACGGGGCACGGGCTTTCTGCGGATGCCGTCCTCCGTGTGACCCGCCCGTCGACCGCGGTGCCGCGACGGCCGGAACCCTGAAGGCTCGATACGCGAGGATGATGGTCCGGCGGCCCCGGCCGCCGGACCCGCCCGTTCACCCATCCACCCATTCCCATCCACCCCTTTCACCCATCCACCCACTCACTCAGCGGCCCACCGGGCGCCGACACGGGGAGCAGCCAACGTGACCAAGGCCGAGCGCGCACTCGAGACGCGTGAGCGAATCCTCACGGCCGCGTGCGAAGTGATCGCCGACATCGGTTTCGAGCACGTCAGCATGCGCAAGGTCGCCGAGCACGCCGGTGTCTCGAAGGCACTGCTGCACTACCACTTCGACACCCGCGAGAAGCTCTTCGCCGAGGCGATGACGCACTCGTTCGCCAAGACCGGTACGGACACCGGCAGCGACTCTGATGCGCTGCCGGCCGCCGTCGTCCTGGCCCGCATCGTGCGCAGCATGCTGCCCACTGACGCGGAACTCCGCCAGGACTGGAAGCTCTGGCAGGAGCTGTGGGTGCGTGCCCTGCGCGACGGAACGGCCCGCCACCTCGCCGTCGACCTGTACGACCAGCTGCACGCGTGGGTCGGCGGAGCCGTGGAACGGGGCATCGCCACCGGCGAGTTCACCGACTGCGACGTCCACGCCGTCAGCACCCTGGTGCTGGCCCTCTGCGACGGCCTGGGCATCCGCCTGATGCTGGAGGACCCCCGGGTCGACCTCCCCACGGCCCAGTCCACGATCTGGCGGGCCATCGCGCCGGCCCTGGGGATCGACCCGGTCTTCCCGGAGGTCTGAGCGCGGCGGTCCGCTGTCAGGCCTCCGGGTCGGCGGCGGCCTCGAGGTACTGGAGCTCCACCGTCGGCGGAGCCGCGTCGTCCCAGCGGAAGCCGAGGACGACGGACAGCTCCACCGACACGAAGGCGTAGCTGTCCGATGCGGCCCCGGAGAGGACGGTGGTGTTCCAGGTCGGGAGGTGCCGCGTCGGCATCAGTCCGGCCAGTTCCAGCCGCGCGGGCAGGCGCGTCTCTCCCGCCGTGCCGGGCGGGGACAGGGGCAGTCCCGTCAGGTCCGGCTGCACCGAGAGGATCTGGGGGTCCGACAGGTCCGCCGGGATGATGCCGCGCGCGAAGATGAGCGCCCGCTGGAACTCGGCCCTGCTGCGCTGCCACATCCCCACCTCGGCGGCCGTGGCGCAGAACTCGGCGATGGCCTTCCGCACACCGGCGAGCTGAGTGCCCTCCGCATTCCGGGACCGTCCGGGGACGGTCGGCGTCCCCGGGAAGCGCAGCGTCACCACGCAGAGGTCTGCGTTCCGCGTGACGCCCACCCGCTCGGCGAGCGTCCGGCGACGCGTGTCGCGGCCGCTCTCCAGCACCAGGAGCACGGCGAACGCCGTGGTCGGGGAGATCGTGAACAGGGGGTCGTAGACGGGAGAAGGCCTGATCCACCGCGAGGCGTCGGAGAAGTTGAGCACTTCGACGGGCACCGCTGTCGCGCCATGGGTCTGCTGCGCATCGCAGACGAGGGGAAAGTCCGCTCCCTCCGACACCGTCACCCCGTACGACCCCAGGAAGGCCGCGAGTTCGGCGGGGAAGCTGCCGCGCTGGTCCCCGTCGGGAGGGGTCCGGTCCGGACGGGGGTTCCTGATCCGGACGGCGAGGTACCTGAGCAGGACCTCCAGCACCCGCTCGGCCGAGGCCGCGGACTCCTCCCCCGCCTCTTCCAGCCGGAGCTCTTCGCGTACGTGGGCCAGCACCCGGGTCACCGATGCGTCCGGCGCCGCACGTCTGGGCGGGGGTGCCGCCGCCCGGTTCCGCACGAGCGCGGGCACGATGCCGTCGGGGTGCTCCAGCAGGGTGGAGCGCAGAGACCACCCCTCCCGCGAGGACCGGGCCGCCGCCTGCACCAGCCGGTCGACGGTGAGCAGGGCCGGTGCCTGGGGGATCCCCTCGGCGATCGCACGCACCACGTGCGCGGTCAGGGCGGGCGGGCCCTCGCCGGGTGCGGGCTCGTAGGTCAACCAGGTGACGCCCCTGCGCGGCCCACGGGTCTCTGCCAGGCGCACGCTCTGCTTCGCCGAGCAGCCGTCCTCGACCACCATGAGGTGCGCCACGTCCAGCTCGCCCAGCAGTTCGTCGGGGCGCAACGTCTCGCCGCCGGCGCCCAGTACCCATGTGTCGGGTGCTTCCGACCGCGCGTTCCCGTGGCCGACGTACCAGACCAGCAGGGCGTCGTCGGCCATGGCGGCCACCTCGCGCAGGGTCGCGCGGATCCGTGCGGCTCCCGCGCCGATGAGCTGCACGCACCGCTCGGCCGGCAGGTCCCACCCCTCCCGGGACGTCAGCAGCGCCGACAGCTCCTCCAGGACCGGTGCGGCGGCGTCCGCCTCTCCCCCTTCATCGTCCACCGCGGCGGCGCCGATCAGGAGCGCGGCGCTGCGCAGCGGGTCGGGCAGGAACGGACGGACGCCCTGGCCCTGCGGACCGCCCTGACCGCTGCCGCCGTCGTCCGGACCGGTGCGGCCGGACGGCGAGCCGATGCGCAGCGCCGCCACCAGCTCCTCGGAGGCGTAGGCGAAGGGCCGCAGGGTCTCGGGCAGTTCGTCCGTGTCGAGGGCGGCGACCGCGTTGAGGCCCTGCCCGGGCAGGCGTACGCGCTTGGCGATGTAGCGGCTCAGCGCGTCGAGGACCAGCCAGGCGTCGTGCCGGCCCGCGGTCCTGGCGAGGGGTGCTCGGGCCGACTCCTTGAAGGTGATGGTCCGGGCGTCGTCATGCGGGGCGCTGATGTCGAGCACGTTGCTCATCAGGAGCTCGGCGACGTCGGAGGTGGTCGCCTCCGGGACCACCTCCTGGCGGATGAGCTGGATCAGCGGCAGGCTCAGTCGCCGGAAGGCGCTGCACAGCCCGGCCAGCCGTACGGCGGGCGCGGACGCCGTACGGATGAAGGCCTCGGCGGGGCCCACTCCCCCGGGCCGCGGGGCCGGCCCGCCCGCTGCCTCGTCCGCACTCCGGTCCGTGCAATCGTCCGCGGTCTCCGCGAACGGATCGTCGGGCGCCCCGAAGGGCGTCACCAGCACTGCCTCGTAGCCCTCCGGGGAGCCGCGGACCAGGCCCTGCGCCCAGCGGTTGAGCGAGTGCGCGGTCAGGGTGAGCGTAGGGACGGCCACGTACGTCGTGCCCTCGCTCAGCACGGCCCGCAGGTGCGGGGGCACGGTGACGGCCAGGGTGGTGTTGCGCGCCCCGGGAAGCCGGCTGCGGACGCGAACGGCCGGCAGGTCGAGGGCCGTGCGGTGCCACAGCCGCGACGGCAGCGGAGAGGCGATGGAGACCGAACTCTGGCAGGCCCAGTCTCGCAGCAGCTGCCACACCTCGTTGCCGTACCAGGCCGATGCGGCGCAGTCGGAGACCACCAGCACCAGTCGCCGCCCGTCCGGTGCCGTCACGCTCCGGGAGTTCACCACCCGGCCGCGCGCGTCGGTCACATCGGGATGCGGTTCCGTCGAGAGGTGCCAGCGTTGCACCCGCCGGAAGGCGCCGCTGTTCTCCAGGAGGGAGGCGAACTCCTGGACCGCGCCCTGCCACACCTCCATGGACAGGTGGGTGTCGATGACGAGGAGCACGTCGAACCACGGCTCCGGCAGGGGTCGGACGACCGGGAGGAGTTCGCCGTCGCGGGTGTAAGAGTCGATGGTGGCGGCCAGGTCCAGGCCGGTGCGGCGGCCGCGCGGGAAGCGGCGCATGAAGGGGCGCAGGGAGCGCCCCAGTTCGACGGCCTGGGGCAGGGCGCGGCCCGCCGCGACGGTGACCGGCGTGTCGTGGGCGTCGTCGAACTCCCCGGGGAGGTTCTCGTAGAGGCCGTACGGGCCGTGGTGCGCGCCGTCGTGCCACTCGTCCGGATCGTCCGGCGCCGTGTGCCGCGCCGGCGCCTTCTCGGCGGGCGGCGGCTCGGGCGCGGGCGGCGTCCCGGCCGCCGCGGACTCGTCCGGTGCCGGCTGTGGGGCGTCGTTCCCCGGCTCCGCCGGTTCGACGGAGGCGGCCGCGAGCCACAGCACGTCCGCCAGCAGCGCCGAGTCGTGGCAGTCGGGCGGCAGTAAGCCGACGAGGGCGTCCAGCACCCTCGCGAGCGGATCAGGCACCGGACAGGTTCCTCAGCAGGTAGCCGATCAGCCGGTCGCGCTGCTCCCCGGCCGGCCCCTGCTCGTCGATGACGAGCTTGACGGTGTTCAGGAGCTGGTCGACGGCGAGGGTCTCGCCGCGGGCGACCCTGTCGACGAACACCTTGACGAGCTCGGCGGCGTGCGGCGGCAGGGACTGCTGGACGTGCGCCTCCACGACCGAGTGCAGCAGCTCCACCGAGAGCGGCGGCATGTCGTAGCGGATGCAGCGCCGCAGGAAGGGGGCCGGGAACTCCCGTTCGCCGTTGCTCGTCATCACGATGAACGGGAACCGCCGGCATTGCACCCGTCCGTCCTGGACCTCGTACGGCTCCAGCTCGGTTTCCTTGTCCTCGCCGTCGCCGCGCCAGCGCCGCACCGGCACCCGGGGATTGCTGTGCCGGACCAGCTCGGGGATTTCGTACGCGCCCCGCTCCAGTACGTCGAGGAGGTCGCTCGGCAGGTCCAGGTCGCTCTTGTCGATCTCGTCGATCAGCAGGGCGCGGGGCCGCGCGGAGTCCGGGAGCAGCGCCGTGCCCAGCGGCCCCAGCTGGAGGAAGGCGGCGATCTCGTCGCCGTGTCCGGCCTTCGGGGTCCCGGAGGACTGGGCGAGGCGCAGGGTGTGGATGTGGCCCAGTGCGTCGTAGCGGTACAGGGCGTCGGACAGCGTGCTGCGGGAGGTGATGTGCCAGCGCAGGACGGGCCCCAGCTGCAGCTCGTCCGCGACCTGCTCGATGACGGTCGACTTCCCGCTGCCCGCGGCCCCCGTGATCAGGAGCGGGCGGTGCAGGAAGACGGCGGCGTTGACGGCGTCGGTGAGGCCCTTGGGCGGCTGGAAGGTCCTCGGCGCGGAGCGGCGCGGGAAGGCCCGCCACGGCGGCGGGTCCGGCAGCTCCGTGTCGTGCGGTTCTCCCGTGCCTCGGTAATAGGTGTCCCAGGTCATCACGAACCTCCTGCTGACATCGGAGCCCTCTCCTGGAACGAATCGCAGAAGTCGAGCCAGGGCAGGTCGTGCCACGCCGCCCGCAGCGCGGCCAGTTCCGCCAGGTGGACGTTGTCGCCGGTCGGGGACACGCAGTCCGCCCCGCTCCCCTGCATCGCCCAGCGCAGCCGCTGCGCGCGGACGAAGTCGGCGGGCAGCCTCTCCCAGAACCGCGCCAGCACCGTGGGCGGCTTCGCGACGGTTCCGGTCTCCTCGTCGGGCCACAGCAGCACCGGGGTGTACGGGAGGAGGACCTGGACGAGTTCGGCGAACACGCCCGAGCGGCGGCAGATGCCGGCCGCCCTCTGATAGGAGCCCGCCATGAACGCCTTGCGCAGCTGCTCCACCTCGCCCGAGGTGGCGGCGTTCACCCAGTCGACCGGCGCCTCGCCGGTGGTGAGGACGTGGTGCTGCCAGGATTCGAGGCGCCGACGGGCCGTCTCGTTCATCCGGCGGAGATACCGCGGTACGAAGAGGCGGTCGGCCCAGCGCAGCACGACGGAGCGGTCCACCCCGAGGAGGAAGAGGCCGGCCTCGGCCTCCTCCGGCCGCCACTTCGGCAGCAGCTCCGCCCGCACGACCATGTCGATGTGGTTGAGCCGCACGTCGGGGGGAAGCTGCTCCTCGGCCCAGTCCAGTACGTCGGGCAGGGCCTGCTCGACGCCGGTCTGGGTGGGCGTGCAGGGAAAGGTGTGGGCGCGGCTGCACTCCTCGCCCCGGCGCACCCAGACGGTCAGCGAGTCCGGCCAGTCGTAGCGGGCCGCGTGCAGGCTGACCACGAGGCTCGCGCCGCCCTGCTGCCGCATGCGGCGTGACCACTCGCGGGCGTCGTTGAGGTCCAGGGTGAGCCCGTGTGCGTCGGCCCACCGCTGGACCTCGTCGCCGGACGCGTCCAGCCCGCAGGCGTGGGCGACGGCCACCAGGCAGCGGGCCACCGCGCCGGCGGAGGTGCGGTGGCCGTCCCTGTCGGTCTCCCGCAGGGCGGCGTGCTCCAGGAAGTGGCGCAGCAGCCCGCTGCCGGACAGGCCGGGCGCCGCTCTCATCGGCTCACGGAAGTCGCTGCTGCGGGCGTTGAGTTCGGCCATCGCCCGTCGCACGGTGTAGCCCGACAGGACGCGCCCGGCCCAGGCGACGAGGAACAGCTCGGCCTCGCGCACCAGCAGCAGGGCGTCGGTCACCTCGCGCACGCGCAGGGCGCCGAGGTCCGGGCTGCGGGCCGCCCGGTCGCGCAGCGCGGCGAGATCCGCGTGGTCCTTGCAGTGGGTGGTCGTGTCCGCCCCGGCCTGCGGCCAGGAGCGCAGGGCGCGGGCGAGGTCCGCCGCGCCGATCGCGCCGAGGCCCTCGGCGACCCTGACCGGCCTGCGCCGGACGTTCACCGCCAGCCACAGGCCCGCCTCGGCGGCCGTCGGCATCCCGTCGTACTCCAGGGCGTGGGCGTCCTGGTCCGGCAGATCCTTGACGAGGGCGGCCCGGTAGTGCTGCACGGGCACGAACTCGCCCGCCTCGGGGAACCCCTCGCGCACGTGGTGGGTGATCCGTCTGCTGAAGTCCAGGTCGTAGGCGGGCTCTTGGGCCGTGGCGGCGGTCAGCAGCGAGAACCGGGTCTGGCCGTCGCGGAAGCCGCCGACCAGGTCCCCGGCCGTCGGCACGGCCGCGGCGGACTGGCAGGTGTCGAGCAGGACGATGACCCCGGCGATGCCCGGGCGGTTGACGGCTGCCGTGATCAGGCTGTTCACGTCGACCGAGGTGTTCGCGTCCTCGCGTTCGCTGTCGTTCGCCATGTAGTAGAGGTGCGGCGAGCCCTTGGGCGACTGCCCGTGGCCGAGGAAGGCGAGGACGAGGACGGCGTGTGCCTCGCCGGCGAGCACGATGGCGTCGCGGACGGCGTTGTCCACCGCCGCCCGGCCGGCCGACCCGGAGCGCACCAGCTCGGCATCGGCCACCCCGCCGTCCTGGCAGGCGCCCAGCGCCGGGTCGGTGAGCACCCCGTGCAGCTGCTCCGCGACCTCGACGAGGTCGGGCAGTTCCTGATCGGCCCGGGGGCACTGGGTGGCCACGACCAGGACGTGACGGGCCTGGGGCAGGGCCGCGGCCGAGGTCGTGCTCATGATGCCGCGGACAGCCGGGCCAGCGTCTCCATCACCGGCGCGGCGACCTCGCGGCGCCGCAGGTAGACGGTGGCCGAGTGGGTCCACAGCATCCGTGAGGACAGCGGCACCGGTTCGGGCCGCACGCCCGCGGCGTTGGGGGCCACCAGGTCGGCGAGCCGGCGCCGCGGCACCACCGGGTCGTCCCCGTCCCAGAAGTCCACCCATCGCTCGACCGTCCCGGGGACGGCCGGGGGGTGCGGGCGCAGCCGGTGCCAGACCAGCGCGTTCATGGCGATGGGCGAACCGACGGTGGCGAACAGCGCCACGGGCCCCTCGTACCCGGCGAGCGCTTCCAGCGCGACCACGGAGCCGAGGGAGTGTGCGATCACGATCGCGGGCCGCCGGGGGTCCAGTTTGTCCAGCACACGGGCCCGGATGCGCTCGTCGAGGGGGGCGGTGCGCCCGTCCGGAAGCGGCGCGGGCTCCTTGCGCCGTAAGTAGCGCCCCGGCTGCGACAGGGTTCCCAGGCACTGGGCGGCGCTGGCCCGCTGCAGCCCGAGCTGGAGCCCGGGAACCCGCGCGAGTTTGGCGCACACGGCGCTCGCCCTGCGTGCGGAGCCGCCCACGCCCTCGTGCTGCTTGGGCCGGCCCGCTTGGTCCAGGGGCGTGGGCTGCGCCTGCGCCATCAGGCGGGTCAGCAGCTCGTCGCCCGCGTGCTCGGGCGAGGCCAGCAGGGCACCGATGACGTCGGCGGCCACCGCGAGGGTCAGTCGGGCCGCCTCCTCGTCGAGCTCCGCGGCGTCCGGCCCTTGGGCGCCGGCGCGGGTGAAGAGGTCGGCGTAGTGGGCGAAGGCCGTGTCGACCGTCCAGTCCATGGTCAGGCCCGAGATGGCGTCAGCGTGTCCCGCTGCCCGCGCGCCCTCCGCCAGCGCCCGTTTCCACTCCCGCTGTTCTTCCTCGATGTCGCGCGGTCCCCCGATTCCGTGTACCAGGACCACCTGCGGTTTCACTGCCGTCGTCATGTGCGTCGCCCGCCCCCCATACGCCTCGCGGAGGTTCCGCTTCCACCACCCGCGAGGTGGAAGAAAACCGTAGCAACTGGCTTCGCGCCGCGCAGAGTTACGGATCAGGTGGTGACGGGCAGCGACGGGAGGGACGGCTCGTACAGCCAGGCCCGGAGCAGGTCGTCGAGCGGCTCGGGCGCGTGGCGGGCCACATGGGTGGCGAAGCCGGCGGTGTTGACCACGCCGTAGCGGTGCACGGTGGCCCAGTCGCGCAGCATGGGGAAGAACGCGCCGTCCCCGAGGGCGCAGCGGACCGCGTGCACGGCGAGACCCCCGCGCTGGTACAGGCGGTCGTCGAACATCAGCTTGCGGCCGGGGTCGGCCAGCACCAGGTCCTGGGCCTGCGTGGCCAGCAGCCGGTGCGCGGTGGCCGCCTGTTCGTGCGCGGTGCGGCCGCCGGAGCGCTCCGACCAGAGCCATTCGGCGTACTTCGCGAGGCCCTCGTTCAGCCAGATGTGCCGCCAGTCGGCGATGCTCACGCTGTTGCCGAACCACTGGTGCGCCAGCTCGTGGGCGATGAGGCGCTCCGAACCGCGTACGCCGTCCACATGGTTGGTGCCGAACAGGGACAGGCCCTGGGCTTCCACCGGGACGTCCAGTTCCTCGTCGGCGACGACCACCGCGTACTCGCCGAAGGGATAGGGCCCGAACAGTTCCTCGAACAGCTGCATCATGGCGGGCTGCCGGGCGAAGTCGCGGGAGAACTGCGGCAGCAGGTGGGCGGGCACGTGGGCGCTCTGCGGGACACCGCCGAGCCCGGGGTCACCGAGCAGCACCGTCCGGTACATGCCGATGGACAGGCCGACCAGGTAGCTGGAGGTCGGCGCGGACTGCTCGTACACCCAGGTGGTCGTGCTGGCCTTGGTCGTCCGGGTGAGCAGCCGGCCGCCGGCCACCACCGTGTAGGCGGACGGCGTGTTGATCGAGATCTGGTACGAGGCCTTGTCGGCGGGCCGGTCGTTGCACGGGTACCAGGAGGGCGCGCCGACCGGCTGGCTGGCCACCAGGGCGCCGTCGGTCAGCTCCTCCCAGCCGAGGCCGCCCCAGGGGCTGCGGACCGGCTTGGGGTTGCCCGCCCAGTGCACCTCCACGGTGAAGGCGGCTCCGGCGGGCAGCGGCTTGGCGGGCCGGATGCGGAGCCTGCCGCCGCGGTGGGCGTAGTGCGGTACCCGGCCGTCCACCAGGACCCGGCCTATTTTGAACTCGGCCAGGTTGAGGTGGAACTCGGTGAGCGGTGCCCGCCCGGCGATGGCGCTGAGCCGGGCCGTCCCGGCCAGCCGGTTGGGGCCGGGACGGTAGTCCAGGGCGAGTTCGTACCGGTGCACGCGGTAGCGGGGGTCGCCGTTGGCCGGAAAGTACGGGTCCGATGCCGCTGTCTTCTGGCCGCTCACTGCTGCTTCCGCTCCCTGCGCTGTGCCGTGCTGTGCTCGTACGACGTGCCGGTGTGGCCGGGGAGCGGCCCTTTCAGGACCGCCACGCCTCGATCGGATTGCCCAGCCAGCGGGTGTCGGCGGGGACGGATTCCCCGGCCATCACGAGGGAGGCCGGGCCCAGTGTGCTGCGGGCCCCGACCGTACTCCCGGGCAGGACGATTCCGCCCGGGCCCAGGGTGGCGCCCTCGCGGAGGACCACAGTATCCGTCCTCAAGATCCGGTCGTGGAAGAGGTGTGTCTGCAACACACAGCCGCGGTTCACGCTGACCGCATCGCCCAGCTCGACCAGGTCCATCTCGGGCAGCCAGTAGCTCTCGCACCACACGCCCCGGCCGATCCGGGCCCCGAGCGCGCGCAGCCACAGCGCCAGCAGCGGAGTACCGGGCACCGATCCGGCCAGCCACGGCACGGCCAGGACCTCGACGAAGGTGTCGGCCAGCTCGTTGCGCCACACGAAGCCGCTCCACAGCGGGTGCTCCCCCGCCCGGTGCCGGCCCACCAGCAGCCATTTCGCGGCCACCGCGACCACGCCCGCGGCCACACCGGCGGCCAGCAGGACCGCTCCGGACAGCAGCGCGGCACCCCAGATCCCCAGACCGGTCGTCGTGATCAGCGCGCACAGCGCCGCCACGGTCAGTACGGCCAGCGCGGCCGAGCAGAACACCGGGACGAGCCGGCACAGCTCCACCAGGCCGCGCGCCCACAGCAGGCGCGCGGGCGGGTCGTACGTCCGGCTCTGGTCGGCGCTCGCGGCGGACCGCGGGAGCCGGACCGGCGGCAGGCCCAGGTAGGAGCTGCCCTTCTTGGCCTTCTTCGGAGTGGCGGACAGGACGCCGACCAGCCCGTCGTCCGGCACGGTGCGGCCCGGGGCGGTCATGCCGGAGTTGCCGAGGAAGGCCCGGCGGCCGATCTCGGAGTGTCCGATCCGCACCCAGCCGCCGCCCAGTTCGTACGGGGCGGTCAGGGTGTCGTCGGCGAGGAAGGCCCCTTCGCCCACGGTGGTGAGGCTGGGCAGCGCGAGCACGGTGGACACCTCCGCCCCGCGGCCGATCTTCATGCCGAGCAGCCGCAGCCACACCGGTGTGATCAGCCCGGCGTACAGCGGGAAGAGCGTGTCCCGGGACAGGTCCATCAGCTGGGTAACCGTCCAGGCCTGCCAGCCGACCCGGCTGTGCGTCGGATGGTTCCCGGTACGCAGACCCTGGCTGAGCAGGCGTACGGAGACCAGCAGCAGCAGTGCGTACGCGAACCCGAAGGCGAGCGCCCCGGGCACCACGGCGAGCAGCGCTCCGCGCAGGGCCTGCGCGATCCCGGCGCCGGCGGGCACGAAGGCGCTCACCACGAGCAGGGCGGGCAGGGTGGCGAGCACGGGCAGGGCCGTGAAGCCGAAACCGGTCGCTCCGTACATGGCACGCCAGTGGACCGAGCGCGGCGGGCGTTCCTTGGGCCAGTTCCGCTTGGCCTTGCCGAGCTTGACGGCGGGCGCTCCGGCCCAGCGCTGGCCGGTCGGGACCTGGCCGACCACGGCGGAGCCGGGGGCCACCTCGGCCCGCTTGCCGACCCGCGCGCCGGGGAAGAGCATGCTGCGGGTGCCGACCACCGCGCCGGCACCCACCTTGACCGGGCCGATCTCGAGCCGGTCCCCGTCCAGCCAGTGCCCGGAGAGGTCCACCTCGGACTCCACGGCGCAGCCGCGGCCGAGCTTGAGCATGCCGGTGACCGGAGGCAGCGAATGCAGGTCCACCTCGGGGCCGATCTTGGCGCCGAGGGCCCGCCCGTAGCGCTCCAGCCAGGAACCGGTGAGCCGGGTCGCGCCGGCGTACTCGGCCAGCCGCTCGGCCGTCCACAGCCTCAGGTGCACGCTTCCGCCGCGCGGGTGGCGTCCTGCCTTCACCCCGCGCAGCAGCAGGCGGGCGCCGCCCGCCGCGATCGCAAGGCGGCCGGGCGGGCTGAAGAACAGTACCGCGCCGGCGGCGACGAGCCACCACGAGGCGGTCGGCGCCCACGGGTAGGGGCCGAACCGCTGCAGCACGTTGCCCAGGGCCAGCAGCGCCACCGTCCAGCGCAGGCCGACCAGGGTGAACAGCGGGAGCAGCAGGAGCGACTGCACCACCTTGGACCGGAGCGGAACCGGTGCGACGGTCCGGGCCGCACCGTCGTCCTGGACGGACTTCTCCAGCCGGCGGGCCAGCTTGCGCAGGGTGGGCTGCTGGTAGATGTCGAGGACGGCCGCGCCGGGGTAGCGGGTGCGCAGCCGGGTGGTGAGCCGGGCGGCGGCGAGGCTGCTGCCGCCGATGGCGAAGAAGTCGTCGGCGGCGCCGGTGACGGCCACTCCGAGGGTCTCGCTCCACTGCTCGGCGAGCCAGGCCTCGGTGCCGTACAGCTGCTCGGCGGGGCCGGTGGTCTCCAGTTCGGGCAGCGGCCAGGGCAGTGCGTCCCGGTCCACCTTGCCGGAGGTGCGGGTCGGCAGCTCGTCGACCGGCGCGAGCAGCGGAACGAGGGCCGCGGGCAGCTCGGCGCGCAGCCGCTCGACCGCGGCCGCACGGTCCCAGCCCTCCTGGGTGACCAGGTAGCCGACGAGCAGCTGGTTGCCGCTGCGCGCCGTGCGGACGGCGGCGGCCGCGCCGGCGACGCCGGGCAGCGCCTGGAGCGCTGCGTCCACCTCGCCCAGCTCGATGCGGCGGCCACCGAGCTTGATCTGCTCGTCGGCGCGGCCGAGGAAGACCAGCCCTTCCGGTTCGGCGCGGACGAGGTCGCCGCTGCGGTAGGCGCGCCGCCAGCCGAGGGATTCCAGCGGCGCGTACTTCTCGGCGTCCTTGTCCGGGTCGAGGTAGCGGGCGAGGCCGGCGCCGCCGATCACGAGCTGGCCGCTGCCGCCCATCGGCACGGGCTCGCCGGACTCGTCGACCACGGCCAGTTCCCAGCCGTTCAGCGGGAGGCCGATCCGGATCGGCTCCTCGCCGGTCAGGAGGGAGGCGCAGGCGACGACGGTGGCCTCGGTGGGCCCGTACGTGTTCCAGACCTCGCGGCCCTCGGTGACCAGGCGCTGGGTCAGCTCGGGCGGGCAGGCCTCGCCGCCGAAGATCAGCAGCCGGACCTCGCCCAGGTCCTCGGGGTCCCAGAGGGCGGCCAGGGTCGGCACCGTGGAGACCACGGTGATCTCCTGTTCCACCAGCCAGGGGCCGAGGTCGGCGCCGCTGCGCACCTGGGAGCGGGGAACGGGCACCAGGCAGGCGCCGTGGCGCCAGGCCAGCCACATCTCCTCGCAGGAGGCGTCGAAGGCGACGGACAGTCCGGCCATCACCCGGTCGCCGGGGCCGATCGGCTCCTCGGCGAGGAACAGCGCGGCCTCGGCGTCCACGAAGGCGGCGGCGCTGCGGTGGCTGACGGCGACGCCCTTGGGCTTGCCGGTGGAACCGGAGGTGAAGATGATCCACGCGTCGTGCTCGGGCCCGGGCCGCGCGGCGGAGCCGCTTCCCTCCGCGACGCCGGTCCCGCCGGTCACGCCGGTCACGCCGGTGACGCCCATGACGTCGATGCGCTGTCCGGCGCCCAGCACCGCCCGCACCCCGGCCTCGCCGAACACCAGCTCGGCCCGCTCGTCCGGGTCCTCGGCATCGACGGGCACGTAGGCGGCGCCCGCGGCGAGCACGGCGAGGATGGCCACGTACAGCTCGTTGGTCCCGGACGGCACCCGTACGCCGACCCGGTCGCCGAGCCCGACCCCGGCGGCCGCGAGGGCGCGCCGCCGGCGCTCGACCTGGGCGGCCAGCGCCCGGTAGGTCAGCCGGCCGGTGCCGTCGTCCAGGGCGAGCTCGTCGGGGTACCCCCGTACGGAGGCCTCGAGGATGTCGACGAGGGTGCGTGCCGGGGCGGCGGGCCCGGCGGAGAACCGGGCGGATTTGCCGGACTCCTCGAGCCCGTCCCCGCCTTCGGGCACGGTTCCGTCGCCGGGCACGGTTCCGTCGTCGAGCAGAGTGAGTTCACCGTGCTCAGGTGTGGCTGCCATCGGCCCTCGCGTCTCGCTCCCGGATGCGTCCGGGGCGCCGTCGGAGCCCGGGTTTGCCCAGGTTGTTCCGGTCCGGCGCCAAACAACCCGCCAGTCTAGTGTGCCGGGAGTGATTTCCCGGTTGCTCTGGGTCGCATGCCGGCCGAGTCGGACGGCGGTGCCGGTGCGGCCCGCACGCCCGCGCGACCGCGCGCCCTGCGACGTCCCGCACGCCCGCGCACGAGGCGCTCACGCCGCTCACCGGGATGGCGCGCGCCTCCTCCGGGACATCCGGGGCGGACCGAACCCGGGACAGGCCGATGACCCGTCGATACGATGAGCGACGCCTTCACTCCATGGGGTGAGGGCACCGTGACGGTCGGCACGGACGGGGGAGGGCCATGGACGGCATGCTCGCGGAACGACCGGCGCCACGCAGTGAGGCCGACACGCAGGTCGCCCTCTGGTCCCGCTATCGCGCCACCGGCCTCCGGTTGGCCTCCCTGCCGGTCCTGGCGGCATCGCTTCCGCTCGCGCTGTCGCTGTGGGACCCGCTGCCGGCCGGAACCACGCAGGACCGGTACGTGCGGCTGCTCGCCGGGGCGCTCCTGGCCGGCGCGCTGTGGCGGGACATCTGGGTCCTGCGGTTCCTTTCCCTGCCCGCCCGTACGGTCGGGTACCTCTACTTCCTGCTGCTGCCGCCCCTCATGTGGTGGCTCGCGGGCACCGAGGCCGTGGGCTCGCTCGTCACCGACGGTCTCGCCCCCGGCGCACCCCTCGGCGGCGGCGCCGGCATCGCCCTGCTGTGCACGGCGACGGTGCTGGCCTGGTGTGCCGCCGAGGGCGTGCTGACCATGCTCCTGAGCCTGCTGCCCTATCGGCTGCACCCGGCCGCAACCCTGCTCATCCGTGCCGCCGCGCTGCTCTCCCTGCTCCGTCTGCTCACCGGACGCGGCCTGTTGCTCTTCTTCGCCGGCGCCGTGTTCCGGCCGACGCCCTCGGCCATCGCCGCCGTCTGCGCCCTGGCCGCAGTGGAGTTCGCCCTCGCCCTGCTCTCCGAGTCACTCTTCAAGTCGGCCCGCAAGCGCTGGTTCGACGCCCACCGGCTGGCCGTGTCCGCTCCCCTGCTGAAGGAAACGACGCTCGCCGTCTGGGCCGTGGGCGTGTGCGGCGACCCGGGCTCGCCGCGCCGTACCCGGCTCTGCTTCGACGCCGTCACCCTGGCCAAGTCCGCCCTGTACACGAAGGAGCCCCGGCGGATGCGACGGGGCGGGCAGGCGGGCGCGACCAGTGTCCGTTCCGCGATCCGCGGGGGCGGTTTCGCCGGTGCGGAAGCCTGGCACGACCTGGCCGAGCGTGCGCTGCGGGCCCTGGAACGCCAGGCCGCGGACGCACCCCCGTCGGCCGAGCTCGAGCGGCTGACCGGCACGATGCGCGGCGAGCTGGCCGCCTCCATGGCCTTCGTCGCCGAGGGCGGGACCCGGTGGGACGAGGCTCTGCACCTCCGCGCCACGGCGTACACCGAGTTCGCCCGGGCCGGCCTGGTCAATCTGGCCGCCTTCCAGCGACTGGCCGCCGCCTCCATCCTCTCCGTCCACCTCGATCTGCCCGATGAGGCGGAGGAGGTGCTCGGACCGGTCCTGGCGGATCCCGGGGTCGCGGTCGCCTTTCGCCGCATGGCGGCGGTAGGCGTCGCGGGCGGGGTTCTCATACGGCGCGGGCGCGCGCAGGCGCAGGAGACCTGGCGCAGGCTCGATCCGGGCGACGGGGATGATCCCGCAGCCGGCCTCGACGCCGCCCTCGCCGAATCGCCCACGGAGGAGGGCGTGCTCGCCCGTGCCGTGTACCGGCGCCTGATCCACATGATCGTCCGGGTCACGGTGGGCGGTTTCGAACGCGAACTGGCCGCCGCTCAGGACTCCGGCCGGGGCCCCGGCGACGGCTTCGTCCCGGACCTGTCCGCTCGGCTCCTCATGGCCTTCAGCAGCCCCGTAGCCGTACGCCGCTACCTCGGGGAGCTGCAACGCGCCTCGGCCCGGCAGGACGCGGGCAGCCTGCGGCGGGCCCGACGCCGGGCCCGCCGCAACACCGACCGGCCCGGGTCACCGGACCGGATCTGGCTGGTGCACAGCGCGATGGTGCAGCGCGCAGTCCTGGCCCTGGACGCCGATGACGCGCTGGAGGCCTACCGGCTGCTCAAGGAAGCCTTCGTGCTGATGGAGGAGTCCCGCACCCGCGTCACCGATCCGCGCCTGCGGGTCCTCACCGACTTCGAGGAGTCCGCGTACGACCTGATGATCAGCCTTCTGGTGGCCTCCGCGGGCCGGCCCGGCTTCCCCGGCCGGCCCTACAGCGAGGCCCTGCGCGTCAGCGAACTGGCGCGCTCGCGCACCCTGCTCGAGCTGCTCGCCGAGCCCGCCCGGACCACACCGCCGCCCGACATCCGGGAGCTGGTCGAGGCGGAGGAGAGTGCCCTGGAGGCCTACCTGCGGGAACGGGCGGGCAAGCGCGCCGCGGGGGACGGAACGCCCGGGCTCGACCGCCGCAGCGCCGCCTGGCACACCCTCACCGGCACCTGGGACCGCCTGAGCCTCGCCGGTGACGAGGGCGCCGAGTACGTACAACTGCGGCGCGGCACCCCGGCCACGTACGAGGAGCTCCAGCTCCTCATGCCGCCCGACAGCGCGGTCTTCGCGGAGTTCTTCATCAGCGAGGCCGGTGTCCTGGTGTTCGTCGGCCGACGGGACTACGCGGAACCCGTCGTGGTGAGCACCGGCCTGTCCCGTGCCGACATCGAACGCGGCCTGTCCGGCCTCGGCCCCCACACCGGGGAGGGCGGCGGGGACGCGTGGCAGGCCCTGCTTCGGCCGCTGGTCGCCGCGCTCGCCGACCACTGCGCTCCCGGCGACCTCGTGTGGCTGGTCCCGCACGGCCCCCTCCACCACGTCCCCCTGCACGCCCTGCCGCTGGGTGACGCGCCCCTCGTCGTGCGCAACCCCGTCTGCGTCACCCCCAGCGCCTCCGTCATGCGCTTCTGCCGGGCGAGAGGGCAGGGCGGTGAGGCCGCGCGCCGGGGCGCTTCCCGCTACCGGTCGGTCCTCACCCTCGCCGATTCCCGGCCGCAGCGCCCGCTCGCGCACGCCCGCGCCGAGGCGGGGGCGGTCGGCAGCCTCTTTCCCGGTGGCCACCTCGGGTTCACGGGCGGCGAGGTCACCCGGGACCGCCTCCGGGAGGCGCTGGCCGAGGGCGAGCACGACGTGATCCACATCGCCTGCCACGGCACGTTCGACGAGCGGCACCCGCAGGACTCGGGCATCGAGCTCGCGGACGGGGACCGGCTGACGGTGCGGGACCTGATGGGCCTCCGGCTCCGCACGCGTCTGATCGTGCTGAGCGCGTGCGAGAGCGGCCGCAGCAGCAGGCGCAGCGGCGACGAACTGATCGGGCTCACCCGGGCACTGCTCTATGCGGGCGCGCCGACCGCGCTCGTCAGCCTGTGGCGCGTGGACGACAACTCGACCGGTCTGCTGATGCGGCGCTTCTACCAGGCCCTGCTGTCGGGCATGTCCAAGGCGGACGCGCTGCGGTGTGCCCAGCGCGCGGTGCTCACCGCGACGGTCCGCGAGGCCGTCGCCCACTGCGAGCAGGCCCGGCACGACCTCGGCCCCGCGGACCGCACCGGCCTGCTGGACGAGGACATCGCGACCCTCCGCTGCCGCGCCGGGGACTTCGGCCGGGCCGCCGTCTCCTTCGACCGGGCCGCCATGCACTACGCGGAGACGGACCCCAAACGCAGAACGCTGCTGCGGGCCGCCGCCTGGTCGCGCAGCAGGGAGCGGGAGAGCACCCGGCCCCCCGACTACGACCTGCGCCCGTACCGGGATCCGTACCACTGGGCCCCGTTCGTCCTCGTCGGCGACTGGTCCTAGGGGTGCCGTTCCACGCCCGCCCACGCCCGCCCGCACCCACGCCCGCACCCACGCCCGCCCCCGTCCGATCAGGAGCCGAAATGACCGGATCCCTTCTGAAGGCCTACTGGCGAGAGAGCCGCACCTCCTTCAGCCGGCTGCCCGTATGGCTGCCCGGCACCGTCATGGAGCTGGGCGACATCGGAGTCCTCGGCGAGGGCGGTTGGACGAAGGCGACCGATCTCGGCGCCCTGGGCATCCCCGTCACCCGCCGGGGCGAGGGTGCGGCCGCGGACTACGACTACAGCTCGGGTGCCGAGGTCAGCCTGACCACCCGGGTCTCCGGGCAACTCCCGGACGCCGCCGGCGCCCCCGTGTCCGGCGGCGGAGGGCTCGTCGTGGACTTCCGGCGCAGCGGGGCCTTCATCCTCAAGTCGCACGCGGTCCGCGTCCACCGCATCGACAATCTCGACGCGGTCGAGAAGGCCGTCATCGCCCTGCACACCCGCCTGCGGTGGAACCCGGACTGGGTCATCGTCACCGAGGTCGCCCGCGGGGGCCCGTCCATCACGGTCATCTCCAAGGAAGCCGGGGCGCAGTCCGTGCTCGACCTCGGCCTCGCCGTCACCGGCGCGGGGGTCGACCTCGCCGCCGCCCGCACCGGCATGCGGTTCAGCCACCGCAGCCGCGATGCCTGGGCGTCCGTCACCACCGAGGAGAGCACCGTGCTGTGGCGGGGCCGCTACGTCAACGAGGGCTGGTTCGGGCGGACCACGGTCCGGGAGCGCGGTGAGGACGGGCCCGCGGGGCCTGCTCCGGCCTGGAGTACCCCGCCGTCCCTCCCCCGGTCCGCCGACGGCGGCCCCTACCTGGCGGACGTCGAGGACCTGGACGAGATCCTGCCGCTGTGAGGCGGTGGCCTGCGGCGGCCGCGTCGGAGCGACCGCCTCGGAGCGACCGCCTCGGAGGGACCGTGTCAGAGGGGCCGTGTCAGAGGGGCCGTGTCAGAGGGGCCGTGTCAGAGGGACCGTGTCAGAGGGGCCGTGTCAGAGGGGTTCCACGTCCAGGAAGGACGCGAGGAGGGGATCTGCGCCGCCCTGTGAGCCGGGCAGTGCCTGTTCCGCCCAGATGACCTTGCCTTCGGGCGTGTACCGGGTGCCCCAGTGCTCGCTGAGCTGGGCCACCAGGAACAGTCCGCGCCCTCCCTCGTCCGTGGTGGCGGCGTACCGCAGGTGCGGGGCGGTGCTGCTGCCGTCCCACACCTCGCAGGTCAGGGCGTGGTCGTGCAGCAGCCGTACCCGCACCGGCGCCCTGCCGTGCCGCAGGGCATTGGTGATCAGTTCGCTGAGGATCAGTTCCGTGGTGAAGGCGAGTTCCGGCATGCCCCACTGGTCGAGCTTCTTCGCCGCGGCGTTCCGGACGGTGGCGACCTCGCTCGGGTGGAACGGTACGTCCCACTGCGCGACCCGGTCCGGGCCGAGGGTCCGCGTCCGGGCGATGAGCAGCGCCACGTCGTCGGTCGGCCGGGCGGGCAGCAGGAGGTCGAGCACGGCCCGGCAGCTTTCGTGCGGGTCCCGGTCGGGGTGGCTCAGCGCCGTGCGGAGCAGCTCCAGGCCCTCGCCGATGTCCCGGGTCCGCTCCTCGACCAGCCCGTCCGTGTACAGGACGAGCTGGCTGCCTTCCGCCAGGTCCAGCTCCGCGGTTTCGAAGGGCATGCCGCCCAGCCCCAGCGGGGGCCCGGCCGGCAGCTCCACGATCTCCGTCGTGCCGTCGGGAGCGACCACCAGGGGCGGCAGGTGCCCGGCCCGGGCCACCGTGCAGGTGTGGGACACCGGGTCGTAGATGGCGTACAGGCAGGTCGCGCCCAGGATGCCGCCGTGTCCGTCGTCGGCGTCCCGGTCGTGGTCGATGCGCTGTACGAGGTCGTCCAGGCGGGCCAGGATCTCGTCGGGCGGCAGGTCGAGGGACGCGAAGTTGTGGACCGCCGTGCGCAGCCGCCCCATGGTGGCCGCGGCGTGCAGGCCGTGCCCGACGACGTCTCCGACGACCAGCGCGACCCGGCTGCCGGGCAGCGGGATCACGTCGAACCAGTCGCCGCCCACCCCGGACTGCGCGGGCAGGTAGAAGTGCGCGATGTCCACGGCGCTCTGCTCGGGCAGGGCGCGGGGCAGCAGGCTGCGCTGGAGCGTCACGGCGAGGGCGTGTTCCCGGGTGTAGCGGCGGGCGTTGTCCATGCTGACGGCCGCACGGGCGACGAGTTCCTCGGCCAGCGACAGGTCCTCGTCGTCGAAGGGCTCCGGCTTCTGCGACCGCCAGAAGTTGACCACCCCGAGTACGACGCCCCTGGCCAGCAGCGGGGCCGCGATGAGCGAGTGGATCCCGTACTCGACGATGGCCCGGGCGCGCGGCGGGTCCTGGGCGTGCCAGCCCGGCGCGTCGGCCAGGTCGGGCACCAGCTCCGCCTCGCCGGTGCCGAGACCGCGGGCCTGGGGGGTGGACGGCAGGAAGTCGATCAGCCGGCCGCGGGGGTAGAGGGGGTGGTCCGAGCGGATGCCGCTGACCGCCGTGCGCCGCATGTCGGCGCCCGGGCCGGGCTCGTCGCCCTCGAGCACCGAGTCGGCCAGGTCGACCGTGACGAAGTCGGCGAACCGGGGGACGGCGACGGCGGCGAGTTCCTCGGCCGTCCGCACCACGTCGAGGGTGGTGCCGATGTCGCCGCCCGCGTCGTACAGCAGCTTGAGCCGTCTGACGGCCGTCTCCGCCCGGCTGGTCAGGACCTGCATCTCGGTGGAGTCGCGGATGGTGACCGCGGTGCCCTCCGGCCGGCCGCGGGGGTGGGTGGGCCGCTGGTTGACCACCAGCAGCCGGTCTCCGGTCTCCAGCACTTCGTCGGTGGCCTCCCGGCCGGACAGCAGCAGGTCCGCCATCCGGCGGTCCAGGCCCGGTACGTCGCCGATGTGGCGCCCCTCGGCGTCCTCCGGCAGGGCGAGCAGCCGTTTGGCCTCGTCGTTCGCGAGCAGCAGCCGCCCGTCGCCGTCGGTGATCAGCACCCCTTCGCGGACGGCGTGGAGCACCGCGTCGTGGTGCTCGTACATGCGGGTCATCTCCTGCGTGCCGAGCCCGTGGGTCTGGCGGCGCAGGCGTCTGCTGATCAGTGCCGTGCCGACGGTGGCCAGGGCCAGGCCGGTGGCGATGGCCAGGAGGATGACCGGGAGCTGGCGGTCGACGACACCGGAGACGTTCTCCACCGTCAGGCCTGCCGACACCAGTCCGACGACCCGGCCGTCGGGCGCGGTGACCGGCACGACCGCCTGGATCTCCTTGCCGAGGGGGCCCTGCACGCTCTCCGTGTGGACCCGTCCGGCGAGCGAGGGCTCGATGGTGCCGACGAACCGTTTCCCGATGCGATCCGGCTGGGGATGGCTGTACCGGATGCCGTTGGTGTCCATCACGACGATGAAGTCCACCCCGGCGGCCTTGCGCGTCGTCTCGGCGAGGGGTTGCAGCACGGCGGACGGGTCGGGCGACTTCAGTGCTTCCTGAAGACCCAGGGAGTGGGCGAAGGTCTCGGCGACGGAAACCGACCGGTTGCGTGCCTCCCGGTCGATGTCGAGGCGCGACTGGAGCACCAGGGCCAGCAGGGCGCCGGCGGCGAGCAACACCACGATCGCCACCTGGAGGACGAATACCTGTCCGGCGACGCTCCTGGCTCTCTTGCCTAGGGGTGACCGCACCGACGTGCCCGGCACGGGAGGCGAGGAAGGGTCACGAACCAGTTGTAGCACTTCCGGGGGTCCGGGGCTCCGACAGGCGCACTGCGCATCCCCACGGTCACACGCCGTCTTCCACCGCTCGGCCGCTCCGGACGCCGAAGGGGTCACCGGACGGTCACGCAGGGTCACCGCCCTGTCTTCGGCCGCCCGGTCCGGTCCGGCGCGGGGTATGGGGCGGCCCGCCGCACGGCGTGTGACCCTGAACTCATCTGGCGCACCGGTGGCATGACGGTTCGAACACCGGAGAATCCGCGGCGAGGGTCGACGTGCGGGCGAGCCTGCGGACCCTCGAAACCGTCTTCCGGGGCAGTCCGGCGGCGCGGCGGGGACTGCTCCGGGTGCGGGTCTTCAACTCCCTGCCGTCGATCGCCGTGTACAAGGCCGACGAGCACTATCTGGTCAGCTCCTTCCTGCACTCCCGGCTCGCCGTCCGCTCCCCCCAGACCGAGATCGACGGGGGCGGCACGGTCATGGGCCAGAAGGTCCAGGAGGAGCTCGACACCTTGTGGCGGATCGGCCGCGACATCGATATGGGCGACTGGCCGGGCTCGCTCAGCACCATCGTCTTGTGAACCGGTACGAAGAGGTTCGGCATGCTCATGCAGGAACTGGACAGGTCCGAGGACGGGCTGATCGAGCGCTACGAGCAGCATCCGGTCCTGGCGAACATCGGGCTGCTCGCGGAGGAGGACTTCGCCGCGATCCTGCTGCAGCGCCGCTTCCTCTCCCTCGCCTTCACCCCGTCCTACGACCTGGCGATCGACCTGCTCGGCGACGAGGTGGCGCTGCGGATCGCGAGGATCATCCTGCGCGAGGAGTATCCGGACGACCGCGGGTACACGCCCTCGCACCGCGAGGACATGACGGAGGACCTGCGCCGGCTCGTCGTCTCCCGGGCGGCCGTGGTCGGGACGAGGCCGACGGCGGCGACCCGGCAGGCCATCACCGGCACGCTGGAGCTGATCGCCGACGCGGGCGCCCACCCCGACGCCGACCTGAGGCTGGTGACCCTGCTGCGCTTCTGGGGCGAGGTGCTGGTCTCCGTCGAGTACGGGCGGCTGTGGGAGCGGATGGAGCCGGTGTTCTCCCGCGGCGGGGAGAACCGCTCCCGCTTCTACTACCCGCACCACGTCCACGACGCGAAGGCGAACCCGCTCGCCACCGTGTCCCGGCTGTCCACCACCCACCCCGACCGGCTGGCGACGAGGCTGAGCGAGCTGCTGGCGCGCGAGGAGTCGGCCGACTCCTTCGTGGAGGTGTTCAAGAAGGTGGAGGAGGGGGCCCTGCGCCTCAAGGAGGGCTTCTACGACCAGTTCCTGCCGGCGCTGGAACGGGTCGGAGTCTGACCGGCCTCCCGGCCTCCCCACCCCCGCACGGAAAAGCGCCCGACCTGGGCTTTCGCCAGGCCGGGCGCTTTTGCGCAAACCAACGCGGGGAGATCAGACCCCCGGAACCGGGTAGGTCGGGTACTCCACGCCGGACACGTGCTGGACGACGCGGATGACCTGGCAGGAGTAGCCGAACTCGTTGTCGTACCAGAGGTACAGGATCGCGTTGTCGCCGTCGACCTTGGTGGCGCCGGCGTCCACGATCGAGGCGTGGCGCGAGCCGACGAAGTCCATGGAGACGGCGTCGGGGGCGGTGGTGAAGTCGATCTGGCGCTTGAGCGGCGAGTGCAGCGAGACGTCGCGGAGGTAGTCGAGGACCTCCTCGCGGGTGGTCTCGCGACCCAGGCGCAGGCTCAGGATGGCGATCGAGACGTCCGGGACGGGGACGCGGATCGAGCTGCCGGTGATCGGCGCCTTGAGGTCGGGGAGCGCCTTGGCGACGGCAGAGGCGGCACCGGTCTCGGTGATGACCATGTTGAGCGGCGCGGAACGGCCGCGACGGTCGGCCTTGTGGTAGTTGTCCAGCAGGTTCTGGTCGTTGGTGAACGAGTGGACGGTCTCCACGTGGCCGCGCAGCACGCCGTACTCGTCGTCCATGGCCTTCAGCGGCGGAACGATCGCGTTCGTGGTGCAGGAGGCGCAGGACAGGATCTGCTCGTCCGGCTTGATCGTGTCGTGGTTGACGCCGTGCACGATGTTCGGGACGTCGCCCTTGCCCGGGGCGGTCAGGACGACCTTGTCGATGCCGGGGCGCAGGTGCTTGGAGAGGCCCTCGCGGTCGCGCCACTTGCCCGTGTTGTCGATGAGGATGGCGTCCTGGATGCCGTACGCGGTGTAGTCGACCTCGGACGGGTCGTTCGCGTAGATCACCTTGATGGTGTTGCCGTTGGCGACGATCGTGTTGGTCGCCTCGTCCACGGTGATCGTGCCCTGGAACTGGCCGTGGATGGAGTCGCGGCGCAGCAGCGAGGCGCGCTTGACGATGTCCTGGTCGCCGCCCTGGCGGACGACGATGGCGCGCAGCCGCAGGCCGTTGCCGGAGCCGGCCTTCTCGATGAGCAGGCGGGCGACGAGGCGGCCGATGCGGCCGAAGCCGTAGAGGACGACGTCGCGCGGCGCGCGGCGCTCGATCTTGTTCTCACCCGTGGCACCGGCGACGGCCTCGGCGGTGAACTCCGCCACCGACAGGCCGCGGTCGTCGGCCTTGTACGTGGCGGCGAGCATGCCGATGTCGATCTGGGAAGGGCCGAGATCGAGAGTGGTGAGAGCCTGCACGAACGGGAACGTCTCGGTGACCGAGAGCTCCTCGCCCGCGATCTGCCGGGCGAACCGGTGGGTCTTGAGGATGCTGACCACCGACTTGTTCACCAAGGAGCGGCTGTGAAGCAGGACGGTCACGTCCCGCTCCCGCTGCAGCTTCCCGATGATCGGGATCATCGACTCCGCGATCTCTTCGCGGTTCTTCCAGTTGGTGAACGAGTCGTCATTGACAGTCACAGGTTTATCTTTCGAGCTAGGCGGTGCTCATATGCTAACCCGCCGCCTTTTCGATCATTCAAGCGGGCCCCGACTTGCGGGCCGGCCGCGCCGGGGGTTGCGTGGAAGTAGGTGTGTGCGTGGTGTCCGTATCCCCTGGGTTGGGGGTGAACCGCCGTGCTGTTCGCCCATCGCGCCGACGCGGGGAGGCGTCTGGCCGGATCGCTCCGCCATCTGCAGAAGGAACGTCCCGTGGTCCTGGGCCTGCCGCGCGGCGGCGTCCCGGTGGCCTTCCAGGTGGCCGAGGAGCTCGGTGCCCCGCTCGATGTGATCGTGGTGCGCAAGCTCGGCGTCCCGTACCACCGCGAGCTGGGGTTCGGCGCCATCGGCGAGGGCGGCGTACGGGTCATCAGCGAGGACATCGTCCGGCGGGCCCGGGTCACACCGGAGGACCTCAGGACGGTCGAGCGCACCCAGGAGGCGGAGCTCGCCCGGCAGGCCCGCAGGTTCCGGGAGGACCGGCCGCGGGTGCCGGTCGAAGGCCGGACGGTGATCGTGGTGGACGACGGGATCGCGACGGGAGCCACCGCCGCGGCCGCCTGCCAGGTGGTACGGGCCATGGGCGCGGCCCGGGTGGTACTGGCCGTACCGGTGGCCCCGCCGGACGCCCTTCCCTGGCTGCGCACGGAGGCGGACGAGGTGGTGTGCCTGTCCACGCCGGCCGGGTTCTCCGCCGTCGGCGAGTGGTACCGGGACTTCTCCCAGACCCCCGACGAGGAGGTCGTTTCCCTGCTGGCCCAGGCCGCGGCCGGCCCCGCACACCGCCGGTCGGGGCAGACCGGGGGCCCGGCCGCCGAGGTCGAGGTGGACGCCGGCGGAGTCCGGCTCGCCGGGGAGCTCGCGCTCCCGGAGGGCGCCGGGGCGGTCGTCGTCTTCGCCCACGGCTCCGGCAGCAGCCGGCACAGCCCGCGCAACCGGCAGGTGGCGGAAGCCCTGAACCGGGCGGGCCTGGGCACCCTGCTCTTCGACCTGCTCACACCGGCGGAGGAAGCCGACCGGGCCAACGTCTTCGACATCGAGACCCTGGGCCGTCGGCTCGCGGACACCACCCGCTGGCTGCGGCACCGCACGCCCCTCCCGACCGGCTACTTCGGGGCGAGCACCGGAGCCGCCGCGGCGCTGTGGGCTGCCGCGGCCGCCGACAGCGAGGTCGGGGCCGTGGTCTCCCGCGGCGGCCGCCCGGACCTCGCGGGCTCGCGGCTGCCGGGCGTACGGGCGCCCACCCTGCTCATCGTGGGCGGCCGCGACACCATGGTGATCGACCTGAACCGGCAGGCCCAGGCGGAGCTGCGCTGCGAGAACCGGCTGGAGATCGTCCCCGGCGCCACCCACCTCTTCGAGGAGCCCGGAGCGCTGGAGGAAGTGGCCGCCCTCGCCCGCGACTGGTTCACCCGGCACCTCGCACCCGCCTGAGCACCGGCTCCGACCGTGCCGTCCGCCTACGCGTGACGGCAGGAACGGCCGGAACGGCAGGAACGGCCATCCGTCACGGGCGGATCCCGTCGCAGGTGATGGGCAGGTGGCGGGGGCCGCGCAGGACGGCGTTCCGGCGGTAGGGGGGCGGGTCCTCCAGCAGGCGGGGGTTCTCCAGCCGACGGGCCAGTTCGCTCAGCGCGACCTGGGCCTCCAGTCGGGCCAGCGGGGCGCCGAAACAGCTGTGGATGCCGCTGCCGAGGCCCAGGTGCTGGATGTCCTTGCGGTGCGGGTCGAACCGGTCCGGGTCCGGGAACCGCTCCGGGTCCCGGTTGGCGGAGGCCAGGACCAGCCACACCGAGGATCCCTTGGGGATGGTGACCCCGCGGACCTCGATGTCGGAGAGGGTGGTGCGGCTCGGCACCAGCTGCACCGGCGGCTCGTAGCGCAGCAGTTCCTCCACCAGGGGCACCGCCAGGCCGGGGTCCGCGCGCAGGTCGCGCAGGACGTCCGGGTGGCGCAGCAGCGTGAGCATGCCGTTGGTGATCAGGTTGACCGTCGTCTCGTGGCCGGCGATCAGCAGGAGCGCGGCGGTGCTGAGCAGCTCCATGGTGGTCAGGGTCTCGTCCTTGCCGTGTCCGACGGCCAGTTCGGAGAGCATGTCCTCGCGGGGGTTCTTGCGCCGTTCCTCGATCAGCCCGGCCAGGTACATGCCGAGCTCCATCCGGGCGCTCTGCGCGACCTTGTTGCGCTCGCCGGGATCGGCGTCCGGGTCGGGGTCGAGGCTCGCGGCGAGGGTCTCGGCCCAGACGTGGAAGCGCGATTCGTCCTCGTGCGGCACGCCCAGCAGGCGGCAGATGACGGTGACCGGGAACGGGTAGGAGAACTGCTCGACCAGGTCGATGCGTCCGGTGTCGCCGATGCCGTCGATCAGGCCCTTGACGATCCCGTCGAGTTCGCCGCGCATCGAGTCCACCCGGCGCGGCGAATGCGGCGGGCCGAAGGGCCGGTTGGCCATCCGGCGCAGCCGGTCGTGCTCCGGCGGGTCCAGCTTGAGGAAGCTGGGCGGCAGGGTGGTGGACTCCTCCTGTTCGGCGTCGGCCAGCGGGTCGCCGGCGGCGGCCGTCAGGTTGCGGGAGTCGGAGCTGATCCGCGGGTCGTGGAGCAGGCTCAGGATGTCGTAGTAGCGGCTGAGTACGTACGGCCCGTCACCGTCGTGGTACACGGGAGCCTTCCGCAGCTCCTCGTACAGCGGGTACGGGTCGGGGCGGCTGGCCGGGTCCAGGATGCGGCGCAGGATGTCTTCGGTCATGACGGCTCCTCCGGGGGCCTGGCGGGTCAGTGCCCGGCGGGGGTGAATGTCATCCGCCGATCGGCCGGCGAGTATCCGCTGAGGGTGATGGTCGGCCCGTGGGTGGGAACCGACGGGTCGGGGAAGTCCGCGGGCATCGGGTGCCGGCCCTCGGAGCGCCGGTCGACGGTGTCGAACGGGGGCGGGAAGGGCGCCGTGATCTCGATCTGCTGCTCGTAGAAGGGCAGCCACCGCGCGTTGTCGAAGGTGACCGCGCCGATGACCCGGCCCTGGTAGCCGTACACGCCGGTGAAGCGGCGCTCGGCGCGCGAGCCCTGGGAGATGAGGATCTCGGTGCCCATCGAGGGGACGCCCACGGACTTGATGTTCACCCCGAACTGCGAGGACCAGAAGGCCGGTACCCAGATGTGGGGGCGGCGGTCGGTGCTCTCGCTGAGCATGTTGTGGGCGGCGGTCTCCGCCTGGGAGACGGCGTTTCCCCAGTGCTCCAGGGACAGGAACTGGTAGCCGAAGAGGGGGTGCGGGGAGCGGGCCACGTCGCCGGCCGTGTAGATGTCGTCGGTGACGATGCCGCGGATGTCGAAGGCCCGGCAGCCGGCGTCGCAGGCGATGCCGCGGGGGCCCGCGCCGAGGCCGGAGCCGGCCAGCCACTCGGTGTTGCGCATCGCACCGAGCGAGACGACCACGACCTCGGCCTCCACGGTGCTGCCGTCGGAGAGGTGGGCGGCCCGGACCCGTCCGGTGGAGTCGCCCTCCAGGGCGGTGACCATCACCCCGGTGCGCAGGTCGACGCCGTTCTCGCGTTGGAGTTCGGCCGCGACCTCGCCGATGACCCCGCCGAGGGCGCCGACCAGGGGGGCGTCGCCGCGTTCGGCGACGGTGACGTCCAGGCCGCGTTCCCGGCAGGCGGAGGCGATCTCGGAGCCGGTGAATCCGGCGCCGATGACCAGGACCCGGCGGGGGCCGTCGGCCAGCCGCCGGGCCAGGGCGGCGCCGTCGTCCCTGGTGCGCAGGACGAAGACCCCGTCGAGCTCGCCTTCGCCCGGGTTCGGCCAGGGCCGGGCCCGCACGCCGGTGGCGATCAGCAGCCGGTCGTAGGGGACCTCGTCGCCGTCGGCCAGGCGGACCCGGCGGGCCGCCATGTCCAGGCCGGTGGCCGGTACGCCGAGCCGCCAGTCGGCGTCGATCGCGCGGCGGCGGGGCAGCGCGGTGCGCTCGGCGGAGGCCCGGCCCAGCAGGACCTGCTTGGACAGCGGCGGGCGGTCGTAGGGCTCGTACGGCTCGTCGCCGACCATGGTGAGCGTGCCGGCGAAGCCCTTCTCGCGCAGGGTCTCGGCGGCGCGCAGGCCGGCCAGCGAGGCGCCGACGATCACGATCCGGCCCTCTCGTCTGAGCCGGTCCAGTGCGGTGTCAGGCATCGGGCACCTCACCGGCGGCGGGGGACGGCGCGGAGGCCAGGTCCAGCTCGTCCACCAGGATCGCCTGCACGGGGCAGGCGGCGGCGGCCTGCGCCACCCGGGCCCGCTGGGCCTCTTCGGCCTGCGGGTCGTAGAGCAGTCCCTCGTCCCCGTGCATGGCGAACACGTCGGGCGCGAGGAAGGCGCACTGGGCGTACCCCTGGCAGCGGTTGAGATCGACGACGAGCCTCAGCAAGGTCAGGTCCTTTCATGGGCGGCTTTGAGGATGTAGAGGCTGATGACCAGGGCCCAGGCCGGGAAGACCAGCTCGAACCAGGGAGCGGCGGAGCCCACCACCAGCAGGACCAGGCCGACCAGGTAGCCGAGGAGGGTGAGCGGGCGGGGGAACACCCCGAGCCGGCGCCCGATGGTCGAGGTCGCGAAGACGAAGACGGCGGCCATCCGCATCGCGTACGTCATGAGCAGCGTGTACGCGTAGTGGCGGCCGAACTCCGAGCTCCGGTCGCTGCCCAGCACGGTGCCGGCGGCCGCCGCGGAGCCGTAGAGGGCGGCGACGAAGACCAGGCCGCTGCCCAGGAACACGGTGGCGACGAACCGGTCCTCGGCCTTGCCGGTGTGCTCGCGCAGGGCGCCCATGAACCACAGGAAGGCGATCCCGGCGAACGGTACGAGTTCCAGTGCGGTGGTGACGGCCCGCCGCTGGCCGGAGTCCAGCGGGGTGTCGCCGGCGGCGTCGCCGCTCGGCAGGGCGGTGCGGACCAGGACGATCGCCGCGGCCAGCAGGACGGCGAAGACGATTCCGGCCACGCCTGCGGCCCGTGGCGTGCCCAGGCCGGGCTCGCGGGACGGGTCCGCCGATCGCTGTCTCACCGCTCCAGCTGACCGGGGCGGGCGGCGGGGTGCCAGCGGGGGAGGCCGCGCGGGTGACGGCCGCCGGGGCTGCCGCCGGGCCTGCAGCTTGGGCTCCGGCCGGGGCTGCCGCCGGGGCTGCCGCTCGGGCTGCCGCCGGGCCTGCAGCTTGGGCTCCCGCCGGGGCTGCCGCCGGGGCTGCCGCCGGGCCTGCAGCTTGGGCTCCCGCCGGGCCTGCCGCTTGGGCTGCCGCCGGGCCTGCAGCTTGGGCTCCCGCCGGGGCTGCCGCCGGGGCTGCCGCTTGGGCTGCCGCCTGCTGGGCTGGGCGCCCCCGCGTCAGTGATCCGTATGAACCGGGGCCGTTGCCGTAAGGGTCCCGTCAGGGGGTGGCCGGCGGGCCCGGCGGCAGGGATAGCTTCGGTGACGCGTGGCCCATGCCGTTCACCGTGGTTCTTCGAGGAGGACCTCATGTGTCTGTTCCAGTACGCCGACGATCCCGAGCCCGAGGAACAGGTCCCGGCCGGACTCCTGTACGTGCCCGTCCGGCCGGATGGAGCGGAGGTGGCGATCCGGATGTTCCGCACCCCGCTGGGCGAGCGCACCGCCGCCGGATTCACCGGCCCGGACCGGCTGGCCGCGACGCTGGGCGCCGGGCAGCCGTGGGTCCGGCTCTCCGAGTCCGCGCTCCGCGGCATGGCCGAACCACTCGGTGTCGCCCTGCTCACCATCGATCCGGTCTTCTCGGCCCCTGCCGTGACCCCTTTGCCGGCGCCGACGGCTGAGGTCCGGGGGCCCGCCCCAGACCCCTCCAGCCCTTCCAGCCCCGCCGGCGTTTGAGGCGGGGGTGCAGGGCCGGCCCCCGACCCCTCCAGCCCCGCCGGCGTTTGAGGCGCGGGGGTCCGGGGGCTGGCCCCCGGCAACGGCGCCGCACCCGGGCAGGCACCCTCAGCCCCGTTTTGCTCATCCAGCCCCCGCTGTGCCTTCCGGCTGGGTGCCCGAAGGGCACATCCAGCCCCGCCGGCGATTGAGGCGCGGGGGTCCGGGGGCTGGCCCCCGGCAACGGCGCCGCACCAGACAGGCGGGGCCGCTGCGCGGAGCTATTCCCCTACCCGCCCCTTCCCGAACTGGGACTCCGCCCCAGACCCCGCGCCTCAAACGCCGGCGAGGCTGGGGGGTACCGCCCGGCAGGGGTGGGGGCGTGGCCGCGGGCGAGCCCGGACCCGCGCCTCAAACCCCGGAGGGGCTGGAAAGGCCAAACCCCGGCGGGGCTGGGGTGGTACCGCCCGGCAGGGGTGGGGGCGTGCCGCGGGCGAGCCCGGACCCGCGCCTCAAACGCCGGCGAGGCTGGAAAGGCCAAACCCCGGCGGGGCTGGAAAGGCCGAACCCCGGCGGGGCTGGGGCCGCCAGCCTGGGCTGCCGGCCCTGGATCCGCGACGCCCACGGCGTGGCCGAGACATCGGGGGGTAGCGGGTGTGGTTGGGGCTGGGGTGGCGGGGTAGCCGCACCGGTGAGCCCCGGGTCGGAAGGCGGCCCGGACCCGAGCGCTGCCACGGGAGGCGGTCATGATCCAGGTGTCCATACCGCTGATCCCGGCGGCCGACGGCGGTCTGCTGATACCCGCAGACCACGTCACCGCCCTGCTGCGCAGCCTCGCGGCGGACTGGCTGCACTCGTCCGAGTCCGGGGAGCTGCGCGCCGACGAGCAGACCGTGGCGGACCTGTCCGGCGTGCTGACCGAGCTGGCCGATCAGCTGGACGTCGAGTGCATCGGGTTCGCCTCGGCCCCGCGCCAGGACATCTGAGCGCGGTCTCGATCAGGCCGCTCCCAGCAGGGCCCCCCGGCACGGCCGGCAGACGTCCGCGCACGTCGCTGTAAGGACGACTTCAACAATTGTCATCGTTCGGTTGACATGCTAGAACGGACATACCCGGTAGCGCACGGACAGGTGGGTGGTGGTCCCCATGAGGTGGGAGGCGTTCCTCCAGGAGGTCAGGGAGCGCGGCGAATACCGCACCGAACCGGAGGCGGAACGCGCGGCCAGAGTGGTCCTTGGCCTGCTGGGTGCCCATCTGGTGGGCCAGGTCAGGAGCGACCTGGCGGCCCGGCTGCCGGAGACGTTCGCGCTGATCCTGCTCAACCCCCTGCAGGCCGCGGAGCCCCTGGACCCCGAGCGGTTCGTCCGGGCCACCGCGGCCTGGATCGAGGGGGCGACCGACGCGACCGCCACCTGGGACGTGAGCGCGGTCCTCAGCGTGGTGGCCGACGCGGCGGGCGACGAGCTCATGGAGCGCATCCTGCTCCAACTGCCCGTGGGTTACGACCTCCTGTTCGGGCGGCCGCAGGCCCCGTGACGGCAGACGGCTAGAGCGGACGGCTAGAGCAGCGGCTAGAGCGGGCGGCTGAACTCGAGGCGGTCGGCGAAGTTCTCGTACCCGGCCCGGCGGAAGGCCTTGGCCATCGCCACGTTGGCGGCGTCGCAGTCCCCCCGGACCTCGGTGGCGCCGTGCGCCGCGAGGACGCGGGTTCCGCGGACCACCACGGAGGTGGCGTAGCCCTTGCCCCGGTGGGCGGGCACCACGCCGACGAAGCCGATCACCGGCACGCTGGGGTTCTCGGCCGGCAGGCTGATCACGGCGGGCGTGCCGTCGGCGTCGTAGCCGATCTCCCACCAGTCGGGCTCGTGCCGCAGTTCCGCCGTCTCCTCGAAGAGCAGCTCGGCCGCCCGCCGCGCCCCGTGCTCCCATACGTCGGCGGCCAGCCGGGCGTCCGCGGTGTCGGCGAGCAGGTCCTGGAGTACGTCGGTGAACGCGCCGGGGCCGAGCTCGGCGAGGGAGCGGAAGGTCAGCCGGGGGTCGTCGGCGGGCAGCTCCGCGAGGCCCGCCAGCGGGATCCGGCGGCTGAACCGCCGCCCGTCCCGCACCACCCGGAAGCCCGCCTGCCGCAGCAGTTCGCCCCGGCGCTCGGGGTCCCGCTGGAACTGCGGGGCCTGGGCGGGCGAATCGACCACGTGCTCCAGCTCGGTCGCGCCGAGCTCCCGGGCCTTGGCTGCGGCCGCGTCCAGCAGTGCGGTTCCGGCTTCCGGGGCGTCGGCGGGCGCCTCGAAGAGGACGACGGCGAGGGGCACCGCATGGCCGGGGATGGTCCACAGCACCACGCTGCCGGCCGGCCGCCCGTCGGCGTCCTCGGCGACCAGGCACCATTCCGGGCGGGTGCACTTGCTGTCGAGGAGCTGCGCCAGGTAGGCGCGGGTCGCGGCGTTGCGCTCGGTGTCGCCGGGGTGTTCGGCCAGGGCCGGCAGTTCCTCGGGGCGGGCGGTGCGGATGGATGTCACGGAAGTCCTCGTCGATCCGGGGGCGGGCGGTGTGGCCCCGCGAACCTAGCGGCCCCGTGCGCGCTCGGACCCGGCCCGACCGGCCCGGATGTCAGGTCGCCGGGCTCGTGCCCGGCCCCGTCCCGCCGCGTGCACCTGCGCGTGTACGCGTGTTACGAGCGGCCGCGCGGCTTTCCGCGACGGCCGCCGCCGGCACCACCCTTGCCGCCGCTCTTGCCGCCGTGGCCGCCCTTGCCTCCCTTGGGGGCACCGGCACCGCCCCGGGGGCTCTTGCCGCCGGGCTTGCCGCCGGACGCATGGGCGGGCTTGCCGGACGCGGGCTTGCGCTTGGGCTGGGGCGGGGTCGGGCCACGGCCCCGGGTGCTGTTCACGGTCCGCCCGCGGACGATGCCGATGAACTCCTCCACCAGGTCGGGAGTGGTCTCCTCCTGCGGCCACGACAGGGCGACCCGCGACTCGGGGACGCCGGTCACCGGCCGGTAGGTGAGGTCCTTGCGGTGGTGCAGGCGGGCCAGGGACTGCGGAACGATCAGGACGCCGATGCCGGCGGCGACCAGCTCGATCGCGTCCTCCGTCGTCGCGGGGCGCTGGAAGGCGGGCCGCCCCGGCGGGTTCTCCCAGCCGAGGGTGTCGTCGAGGGGGTGCAGCACGATGTCGTCCGCGAGATCCTCGGCGGACACCTCGTCGACCGCCGCCACCAGGTGGTCCTTGGGGACCACGACCACGGTGGTCTCGGTGTAGAGGGGGATCGCGCTGAGGTCGTCCCGGTCGACCGGGAGCCGGACGAGACCCGCGTCGGCGCCGCCGTCGCGCAGCAGGCCGAACGCCTCGGAGGCGGGCACCTGGACGAGGGTCAGCGGGACGTCGGGCAGCCGCTCGTTCCAGATCCGCACCCACTTCGTGGGCGTCACTCCCGGGACGTACGCGAGCCGGAACGAAGGGGGTACATCCGAGCCTGTCACTCCGCCAGGTTACCGGTCGTGGTCGGAGGTCGCGCACACGCTCGATACCCTGGGGAGCATGACGTCGCACCAGAGCACCCAGACGATGAAGCCCGCCACCGCGGCGAAGAAGCTGGGTGTGTACCTCGAGGCCACCCCCGCAGAGTTCCAGGAGGGTGTCGTCTCGCGCACCGAGCTGAACGCGCTGCAGACCGATCCGCCCCAGTGGCTCCAGGACCTGCGGCGCAACGGCCCGCACCCGCGGCCGGTGGTCGCGGCGAAGCTGGGCATCTCCATCGCGGGCCTCGCCCGCGGCGGGATCACCGAGGCGCTCACCACCGAGCAGATCGAGGCGCTGAAGCAGGAGCAGCCCGAGTGGCTCCAGAAGGAGCGCGCCACCCAGGCCGAGGTCCGCAAGGAAGCGGCCCGCATCAAGGAGCGCGACGCGGAGCGCGCCGCCCGCGGCCCGCGCTCCTGACCCGAGGCCGCGCCCGGCCCGACGCCGCGCAGGCCCACAGCCACGCAGGCCGTTGGCCCGCAGGCCCGCAGGCCCGCAGGCCCGCAGGCCACCACAGCCCCACCGAGGCCCGGCCCCGGTGTTCGCCACTCCCTCCAGCGACGGCGCGGCCGTCTACACCACCCTCCAGGCCCAGGCCCGGCAGCTGCGCATCGCGCTGCTCTCGGACTCGAAGGCCCAGGCCAATGCGGC